>JBDUEQ010000080.1:0-30824 GCA_040002315.1 Gammaproteobacteria bacterium | reverse complement strand
GCAGAACTTCTTGCGGCGAAAAAAACGTGCCATGTTGGTCTCCTATTCCTTACCGCGTGCTTACCGGGCGCCCATCGGCATGTCGTCGTCATCGCCGTCGTCGCCGAAGTCGTCGTGGCGGCGCGCATTTTCATCCGGCGCGCGCGCCATCGGCGAAGGCTCGGTAACGGCTTCTTCCATTCTTACGACCAGGCTGCGCAGCACCGCGTCGCTGAAGCGAAATGAGCCCTTGAGCTCATCGATGGTCTTCTGATCGCACTCGACATTCAAAAGGATGTAGTGCGCTTTGTGGACTTTGGCGATGGGGAAAGTCAGCTGGCGCCGGCCCCAGTCCTCGAAACGATGCACGGAACCGCCGCCGGCACTGATCATGCCCTTGTAGCGATCCACCATCGCAGGAACTTGCTCGCTCTGGTCCGGATGAACCAGAAGCACGATTTCATAATGCCGCATTGTAGGCTCCCTACGGTATAAGCCTCCCGTTGCGAGCGGTGAGGCAAGGAGTGAGGCCGATTTCCCGGCCGGCGACCGGTTACCCGGCCGAAAAAGAGCGCGAAGGATACTCGTTTGGGCCCATATAGGTCAACACACCCGCTGTCGGCGCGCCTCGAACAGCAGCACCCCGGCGGCCACCGAGACGTTCAGGGACTCGACCTGCCCGGCCATAGGTATACGCACCAGGAAGTCGCAGCGCTCCCGTGTCAGGCGCCGCATGCCGGCTCCCTCGGCCCCCAGCACCATGGCCAGTGGCCGCTTCAGATCCGCCGCGTACAGGCCCTGAGGCGCCTCACCGTCGGCGCCCACCACCCAGATGCCGCGTGCCTTCAGCAGGTCAATGGTGCGGGCCAGATTGGTCACACTCGCCACCGGCACGAATTCGGCGGCGCCGGCTGCGACCTTGCGCACCACACCGTCCACCGTGGCCGCACGATCCTTGGGGACGATCACCGCGTGCACTCCGGCGGCCTCGGCGGTTCGCAGGCAGGCACCCAAGTTATGGGGATCGGTCACGCCGTCGAGAATCAGGAGGAAGGGATCGCCCACGGTCTGACTCAATGATTCCAGGAGCTCGTGCTCGTCCCAGACCTTGAGCGCCCGCACCGCCGCCACAGCGCCCTGATGAGCCACGTCGCCGACCAGCTTGGAGAGAACTTCGCCTGCGACGGACTGAACGCGCACGCCCGCGGTTTGCGCGTGTTCTCGCAACGCCCGAGCCCGCGCGTCATCCCGCGGCTGCGCCAGCCACAGCTCCAGTACCCGCTCCGGCGCCCTTATCAGCAACGCGTTGATCGCATGCAAGCCGTAGACAAAATTGCGTTTCGAATCAGTCACGCTGTGCGCGCCCCGTCAGGCGCGCTAGCCACGCCCGCCGCGGCCGCGCGTCGAGCTGCTGCCTCGACCGCCGCGAGGCCCAGTCGAACCGCGCCGCGACGTGCTGCCGGGTCCGCGTTTCACATGACTCGCGCCGCCGCCCGCACCGCGCCGTGGCGCGCGCACCGTGCCATGACTTGCAGCGCCGTCGGCGTCGAGCAATTCAAAGTCGATTTGCCGCTGCGTGAGGTCGACGCGGCTCAAGCGTACCCGCACCGTATCGCCCAGCTGCCAGCGCCGCCCGGTGCGCTGCCCGACCAATCCCAAGCCACCGTTCTCGAGTTCCCAGTAGTCGCCGGGAATGGCGGAAATATGCACCAGTCCGTCGATGGGCATTTCTTTCAGCTGCACGAACAGTCCGAACTCGAGCGCACTGGTAATGGTGGCATCGAAGGTCTCACCCACCCGCCCCTGCATGTACAGGCATTTCAAATAACCCATGACATCGCGCGAAGCGTCGTCCGCGCGCCGCTCGCGCTGCGAGCTCTCGGCGCCCAAGGTTTGCAGCTCCGCGGTGGTGTAGCGATGGCCGGACGGCGAATTCGGCAGCACCGCAGCCTTGATCGCGCGATGCACCAGCAAATCCGGATAGCGGCGAATCGGCGAAGTGAAATGCGCATACTCGTCGAGCGCGAGGCCGAAGTGGCCGATATTGGTTTGCTGGTACACAGCCTGCGCCAGCGAGCGAATGACCAGGCTCTCGAGCAGCAGCCCGTCGGGCCGTCCGGCCAGGCGCTCCACCAATTGGCGAAACTCGCGCGGCGTGGGCTTTTCCGAGAACTGCGCTCCCACTTGCAAAGCATTCAGAACTTTCTGCAGCTCCGTGACGCGCTTGTCTTCGGGCTGGCCGTGCACACGGTACAAACTTCCGACTTTGGCGAGTCGCAGCGCCACTGCCGCCTCGACATTGGCGGCGATCATGCACTCTTCGATCAGGCGATGCGCATCGTTGCGCGTCACTGCGTAGAAGCCCTCGATTTTCCCATCGCTGCCGATACGCGCCTTGACCTCGCCGCCGCGAAAATCGAGCGCGCCGCGTGCATCGCGCGCGGTCTTGAGGGCGCCGTACACGGCATACAGCGTCTGCAGCGAAATGCGCACCGCCGGCGAGAGCTCATCGCCCGCGCTCTGCGGATTCTCCAAATAAGCCCAGGCTTGGTCGTAGGTGAGCCGTGCATGCGAGCGGATCACGGCCTCGTAGAAACGGCTTTTGCCCGGCACTCCGGTCTTGCTGACCCGCATGTCGCAAACAAACGCCAGTCGTTCCACTCGCGGCATCAGCGAGCACAGCTGATTGGACAGATTCTCCGGCAGCATCGGGATGACACGATCCGGAAAATACACCGACGTGGCACGCGTGCGAGCTTCCAAGTCCAGCTCGCTGCCGAAGCGCACATAATTGCTGACATCGGCAATAGCGACAATCACCCGCCAACCACCCCCGCGCAGGCTTTCCGCATACACGGCGTCATCGAAGTCTTTGGCGTCCTCGCCGTCGATGGTGACCAAGGGCATGTCGCGCAGGTCTTCGCGCCCGTCGCGGTCCGCCGCTTGCACCTCGGGAGCAAAGCGATTCGCGGCGCGAATGATCTCGGGCGGAAATTCTTGCGGCAGATCGTGCCGCAAAATTGCGAAGCGCGCCGCCAAGTCGGACGGACGCAGGTTGTCGAGCACTTCGACGATGCGTCCGTGCGCGGGACTGTCGCCTTGAGGCCGCTTGGTTACTTCGACGACGACGTTGTCGCCGTCCTTGGCGCCATGCCGATCGCGCATGGGCACTTCGACCGAGTACCAGTGGCCCGGGTCCTCGGGCTCGACCCTGCCGTGGACATCGCCCGAGTGAAAGATGCCGCCGACTCGCACACCGGCATCGCCGATGCGGCGGATCAGGCGTGCGATGCGCCGCCCGCGTTCGTTCATGCCGACCGCAAGCACTTCAGCGCGGTCGCCGTGCATCAGCGTCGCCGTATCGGCGCGCGCCAGCACCAAGGGAGCCGAGCCGTCATCCGGCATCACCAGCACATCGCCGTTGGAGCGGCCGCGCACGCGGCCGGCCACGCGCTCACCCTCGCCCGCCGTTGCAAAGCCGTTGGGTCCCTCGATGGCTTGGCCATCGCGCACCATCGCGGCCAGGCGTTTGGCGAGTGCGTCGCGCTGCGCACCGGTTTGCAAGCCCAGCCGCTTGGCGAGCCGTGCCGCGGTGAGCGGCTCAGGCGCTTCTCCCAGATGCTTGAGCAGCAGTTCGCGACTGGCGATCGGGTCTGCGTAGCGCGACTTCTCGAGTTCTAGATTCGGGTCCTCGCCGCGCCAGTCCGGACGCGGAGTGGCAGTCCGGTTCGATTTAGGGGGGCGTCGCGACCCCGTGGGTCCACGTCGTGTCATAGGAGATATTGCATTTGCCGGCGCAGGTTATCAGCTTTGAGAAATCGCCGGGTGCATCTCGCGGCCGGCCTTCGTTGACAAGCCCCGGAGCAGTGCGTACATTTCTGCGCCTCGCGTTCGGCGGACCCATCGTGCCCAGGTGGCGGAACTGGTAGACGCGCTGGTTTCAGGTACCAGTGGAGCAATTCGTGGAGGTTCGAGTCCTCTCCTGGGCACCATTTAAAACAATGTGTTACACGTTTTTCTTAGTGTAAATTATCACTTCTGTTAAATGCTCCATGTCGATGATGACAATGGTCAATTTCACCAGCTGCTGCCGGTAGCGCTCATTGACCACTCGGGCGCCTTGGGTAAGCGTCTGTTCGCCATCTGAGAGCAGCACATAAGAGAAACAAAGTACGCGTTTCCCCGCGGAGCTTCGATTAGTGACAAGGTCGAGCGCAAAGGGCATATTGAACGCGGCAGCCCCTAACAACGAATACCCCAACGGCACTCTATGACAGCTTCGTTCCTGGATAGAGGGAATACCGTCGCACCAGCCGAATTCAATCGATTTTTGGTGCCTCCCGCGGCGCTGGCAGTACATCTGTCCATCGGTCAAGCGTATGCCTTCTCGACATTCAATCTGCCGCTCACCAAGTTGATCGGCGTCACGGCAACTGCGCCCGGCGATTGGGATCTAAAACAGGTGGGGTGGATTTTCTCCATTGCCATTGTGTTCTTAGGGTCGTCCGCCGCCGTGTTCGGACGTTGGGTGGAGCGGGTCGGCCCGCGAAAATCCATGTTCGCTTCTGCACTATGTTTCGGCGGCGGCTTCATGGTCTCCGCGGTGGGAATTCATCTGCACCAGCTGTGGATCATCTACCTGGGTTATGGCGTGCTCGGCGGCTGCGGGCTCGGCATCGGCTACATCTCGCCGGTCTCGACCCTGATCAAATGGTTTCCGGACCGTCCCGGCATGGCCACGGGCATGGCCATCATGGGTTTCGGCGGCGGCGCTCTCATTGCGGCGCCGCTTTCGGTGCTTTTGATGGCGCACTTCAAGACGGCGGCATCGAACGGCGTGCTCGAAACCTTTGTCACCATGGGCGTCATTTACTTCATGTTCATGATGATCGGCGTGTACGCGGTGCGCGTGCCTGCGCCCGGCTGGAAGCCCGCCGGCTGGACGGCGCCGGCGCAGCAGAACCGGCTGGTGACCAGCGCGCATGTGGCGGTCGACATGGCCTGGCGCACACCGCAATTCTGGCTGCTGTGGGTGGTTCTGTGCATGAACGTCAGCGCCGGCATCGGCGTGCTCGGCCAGGCGTCGCCCATGATTCAGGAAATCTTTACCGGCCGAGTGACGCCGGCTGCCGCGGCCGGCTTCGTCGGATTGATCAGCCTTTTCAACATGATCGGCCGGTTCTTCTGGGCCTCGACCTCAGACTACGTCGGGCGGCGCAACACCTACATGATTTTTTTTGCGCTTGGCATCGTGCTGTACGCATCAGTGCCGACACTCGGCCACATGGGTTCCATCCCGCTGTTCGTCGCGGCCTTCTGCGTCATCCTTTCGATGTACGGCGGCGGTTTCGCCACCATCCCCGCCTACCTGCGCGACATATTCGGCACCTATCAAGTGGGCGCTATTCACGGCCGGCTGCTCACCGCCTGGTCCGTGGCGGGAGTGCTGGGGCCGATGCTGATCAATTACATCCGGCAGTACCAGATCGACAATGGCGTGCCGAAGGCGCACGCGTACTCGGTCACCATGTACATCATGTGCGGGCTGCTGCTGCTCGGATTCTTTTGCAATTTCGCCATGCGTGCGGTGAATGAGGAATATTTTCACGGCGGGAGCACCCAATCATGAAGGGCCGGCTCGTCGTCCTTTGGGTATTGGTAGGAATCCCCCTACTCTGGGGCGTACTAAAAACCCTACAGAATGCAATGAAGCTTTTTCAGTAAGCTCAAGGGTAGCCCGCCCGCTGTTGGGGCCGCATCCTTTCAAGGAAGTCCCCATGAACGTGAATCTCAGCCTGGCCCCTTTAGTGGCGCTGCTCGCCGGCATCCTTATTTTGGTGATACCGCGACTGCTCAATTACATCGTCGCCATCTATTTGATCATCACCGGCTTGCTCGGCCTGTTCGGCGGCGCAGGCGGGTTTCATCTGCGCTAGCGCCGCGCAAACCATCCATAGGCAAGGATGGTCAAGTAGCAAACCGCCGGTACGATGAGGGCTTGTTTCAGGCCCCATAGGTCCGCCGCTGTGCCCGTCACCAAAGGCACGATGGCACCGCCGACGATCGCCACGCAGATCACCCCCGAGCCTTCGGCGGCGCGTTTGCCCAAGCCTTCGCTCGCCAGCGTGAAAATCGTCGGAAACATGATGGAGTTGAACAAACCGATCGCCAGCAGCGACCAGCCCGAGATCATGCCGACCGTATTCGCGGAGAGGGTCAACAGAGCGATGACGACCGCCGCCGCGCACGCCAGGACTTTGCCGGGTGCAAATAGCCGCAACAGCCAGGCGCCGATGAAGCGACCCAGCATGGCGCCGCCCCAGTAGTACGGTAAATGCTTGCCCGCGACCTCACCCGCCAATCCAAGAACACTGGATTGCATCAGGTAATTGACGATCACTGAACCGATCGCCACTTCGCCGCCTACATATAGAAAAATGCACAGCGCGCCAAAGGCAAAGCGCGGACGAGCGAGCAAATTGAAGGCACGCAAAATCGGCGTCGGCGCCGCCGGCGTCTCCAGCAAGCTGGTACGCCGCAGCCACATGACGGTCGCCACCAGCACCAGCGCAATGGCAAGGCCCATGTAGGTGTGCACCACCACTTGAGTCTCCGCTCCGCGGAAGGCATCGAGAGCGGCGCCGGTCAATGTGTTCGGATCGATGGTCGCGAGTGAGCCCAAAATCAGAATCGATCCCACATACGGGAAGATAGTGGTGCCGAGAGAATTAAAGGCCTGCGCGAAGGTGAGCCGACTGCTGGCAGTGCGTGCCGGTCCCAGCATGGAGATCAATGGGTTCGCCACCACCTGCACCGTGGTAATCCCGGATGCCAGAACAAACAGGGCCACCAGGAACAGCCCGAATAAACCGAACGAGGACGCCGGGATGAACAGCAGACACCCTGCCGTCATGGTCAAGAGACCGACTGCCGCCGAGCGGATGTAGCCGATGCGCCGCACCAGCGCGGCGGCCGGGATCGACACGATGAAGTAAGCTGCGAAAAACGCCGACTGCACCAGCATCACTTCGCCATAACTTAAGGTGAATAGCGCTTTAAGCTTCGGGATGATGACGTCGTTGAGGCTGGTAATGCCGCCGAAAGCGAAGAACAGGACGTAAACGTACAGCTGCAAATTACTCGCATAAGTGACCGCGCCGCTCTCGTCGTTCAACGCCGGTGAGGCAGCGGCAGCGGTTTCCAATGCCATGTTCCTTCTCCCCCTTATTTCATGCTCTAGATGAGACGAGTGACATCGCTGTCATCCGGCCTAGCCTACAGCAATTTTCCAACACCACCGCGACAATCATCCAAAGGGATTGTCACGAATGATGGTTTGATCTCGATCCGGTCCCGTGGAAATAATGGTGATGGGTACCCCCACCAGGGCCTGCAGACGCTCGATGTAATGGCGGGCGTTGTCCGGCAACTGTTCGAACACCCTGATTCCGACTGTGCTCTGCTTCCATCCCGGCAACTCTTCATAGACGGCCTCGGCATTGCCGAAGTGTTCGGACAGCAGCGGCGGCGTCGAACGGATGGTGCCGTCGATGCGGTAGCCGACGCAGACACGAATCGTATCCAGCCCATCGAGCACATCGAGCTTGGTGACGCACAGCAGGGAGCAGCTGTTGTGCACGACGGAGCGGCGCAGCGCGACGGCATCGAACCAGCCGCAGCGGCGGCGCCGGCCGGTAACAGAACCGAACTCATGGCCCACTCGCGACAGATGCTCGCCCATCTCATCGAATAGCTCGGTGGGAAAAGGCCCGGCACCCACGCGCGTGGCGTAGGCTTTGACGATGCCCAACACCTCGTGCAGGCGGCGCGGGCCCAAGCCCGTGCCGGTGGCTGCGCCGCCGGCGGTGGTGTTCGACGAGGTGACATAAGGATAGGTGCCCAAATCCACGTCCAGCATGGCGCCTTGAGCGCCTTCGAACAACACATTGCGGCCATCGACGCTCAATTGCTCCAGTATTCCGGTGACGTCAGCCACCAGTGGCTTGAGCCGCTCGCCGAGTTCCAGATTCGATTCGAGCATCTGCTGGAAATCGATGGCGGGAACCTGGAAATAGCGCTGCAAAACGAAATTGTGGTAGTCGAGAATCTCGCCCAGTTTGGCGGCGAAGCGCTCGCGGTGAAACAGATCCGCGACCCGCAGGGCGCGGCGCGCAACCTTGTCTTCGTACGCAGGCCCGATGCCGCGTCCGGTGGTGCCGATGGCATTGGCGCCTTGCGACTTTTCGCGCGCGCGATCGAGCGCGACATGCGACGACAGTATCAAGGGACAGGCGGGACTGACGCGCAGCCGTTCGAATACCGGAACACCCTGCGCGATGAGCATCTCGGCTTCTTTGAACAAGGCCTCGAGCGACAGCACCACCCCATTGCCGATCAGGCACTGCACATGGGCGTGCAGAATTCCGGAGGGAATCAAGGACAGGATGGTTTTCTTGCCGCCGATCACCAGCGTGTGCCCGGCATTGTGGCCGCCCTGGAAGCGCGCCACCGCATGCACCTGATCGGTCAACAGGTCGACGACCTTGCCCTTGCCCTCGTCGCCCCATTGCAAGCCGATTACAACTAGATTCTTACCCATTGCGCGCCATCCACAGCAATGCAAGGCCGGCCACGATGCTGATCAAGCCGCCCCAGCGCAATTGTGCCGGCTGGGTGTTCGCAAGCTTCTCCATCAGCCGCTGCGCCGCGGCCGGATTGACGAAGGGCAATATTCCCTCGAGAACCAGATACAAGGCAAAGGCGCCGCCCAAATAGCGAGCGAGTTCACTCCAGCCGACTTCCATCATCGGGGCGCGGGCTGCGGCTGCGATTTATTGAAGTACTTGAAGTAGGCATTATCCGGCGCGACCACCAGCACATCACCCTGGGTGCCGACTGCATCGCGATACGATTGCATGCTGCGATAGAAGCTGTAGAACTCCGCGTTCTTCGAGTACGACTTGGCGTAGACCTCGCTCGCCGAGGCATCACCCTGCCCGCGGATCTGCCCGGCCTGCTTGGCCGCGTCGGCCAGGATTTCCGTCTGCTGCTTGTTGGCGTCGGCGCGCGTGCGCTCGGAGGATTCGACACCTTCGGCGCGCAATTTGGCTGCTTGCGCCTTGAACGATGCGCGCATGCGCTCGAACACCGAGTCCTGCACCTGCTGCGGCAAATCGATCCGGGTGATGCGCACGTCGACGAGATCGACCCCCAGCTGTTCGGCCGCGGGCCGGGCATTTTTCATCATCGCGTCGGTGAATTCTGCGCGCTCCGCGGTAACCACCTGCTGCAGCGTTCGCTGTGTCACCACGGTTTTTATGCTGTCCTTGATGGTCTCGCCGAGGCGATCGTTGGCGACTTCTTCTGCGCCGCCCGTGGCCTCGTAGTAGCGGCGCAGATTATCGATGCGCCATTTCACGTAGAAATCCACCTTGAGCTGTTCCTGTTCGCGGGTGAGGAAAAGCTCCTGCCGGTACAGCTGCGTGAGGATGCGCTTGTCGAACCGCCTCACCTCTTCGACCAGCGGGATCCGGAAGTGCAGCCCCGGTTGGAAGTTCGCGTCGACGATCTCGCCGCCGATCGACTTGATCGCGAGCTGTCCCTCGTTTACCGTGAATACTCCGGCGCGGATCACCAGGATGAGGGCAACGAGCCCCAATAGCGCATAAAGAATTCTATTTTGCATCAAAGTTTCCCGCGCGCGCGGGCCGCATCCTCGACGGGAGCCACCTGAATCTCAGGAACCCGTGCCGGAGCCACAGTCATCGTATCGTTGGGCATGGTGATGGACTGCGGTCCCGGCGCGATCAATTTGTCGAGCGGCAGGTACATCATGCTGTTGCCGGTCTTGGTATCGACGATGACCTTGCGCGAATTCTTGTAGACATTCTCCATGGCCTCAAGATACATGCGCTCGCGGGTGACGCCGGGTGCGTGTTCATACTGGGCGAGCACCTGATCGAAACGCGCGGTCTCGCCCTGCGCCAGCGCCAGAACCTGCAGGCGATACGCTTCGGCATCCAACACCTCCTTGGCGGCCGCGCCGCGCGCACGCGGCAGCACGTCGTTGCGGTAGGTTTCCGCTTCCTGCTGGTAGCGCTGGCGGTCCTTGTCTGCCTTGATGGCGTCGCGCTGCGAATCCTGCACGGCTTCGGGCACATTCACGCCGGTGAGCTTCACGCCCAGGATTTGAATCCCCATATCGTAGCTGTCGAGTGTCCGCTGCAGCAGGAACTTGGCCCGTGCAGTGATCGACACATCGTACCCCAGCGCCTTGTCGAGCGACGCCTGTCCCACGGCCTCGCGCATCGCGCTCTCGCTGACCTGAGTCAGCGTGTCCTCGACGTCGCGCACCTTGAACAGCAGCTTGAGCGCATCGGGCTGAATGTACTGGACCGCGGATTTGACTTCGATCAGATTCGTGTCGGCCGTCAGCATGCTGGCGTCATCGACGATGCTGTATTGATGCGACACGTTGACGATGACTCTGCGTTCGATCGGCCAGGGCAGGTGCCAGTTGTAGCCGGGTCCGTTGGTGTGCAGATACTTGCCGAAGCGCAGTACCACGGCGCGCTCCTGAGCATCGACCCGGTAAATGCCGCTGCCGATCCAGACCGCGCCGATCAGGACGAGAATGCTGCCCAAGCCCTTGCCGAAGGCGCCGGAACTCGGTCCGCTGCTGCCGGTTCCGCCGCTGCCGCGTCCGAACAGTGCCGATAGTCGGCGCTGAAAATTGCGCAGTACGTCATCCAAATCGTTTTGCGATTGTTGCGGACGGTTCCAGGGATTGCGTTTCTCGCCGCCAGGTTCGTTCCAAGCCATGCCTAGTGCCTATATATGGAGAGCGGCGCATTCTAACAGCCGACTTAGCCGCCACAAGTATGTTAAGCCACTCGTTGTTCGCGGCTTCCGCCGCCATCGTCTACGAGGTTGACCCCCTTGCTGCCCAATAGTTTGGCCACCTCTGACAAATCCAGTTCGACATCCAGGTCCCAGCTGCCATCCTCGCACTGCCGCTCGGTGCGCACCGCATTGCGCTTATACAGATCGGAGCGGACGGCAGCCGCCAGCAATTCCACGTGCAAGGTACGGCGCACCTGATTGGGACGAACGGCGTGGCCTAAGGCCCCGCGCAGCTCCGGCAGGCCCGAGCCGGTGGCGGCGGACACCGACACGAGTGCAGCTATGCCGTCCGCACCTTGAACTATCCGAGGCTTTTCCCCTACCAGATCAATCTTATTGAACACCACCAATTCGCGGATCTCGCCCGCCCCAATACCCCGCAACACCTCGCGGACCTGTTCGATGCGTTCGTCCCGCAGCGGATCGCTGGCATCCACCACATGTAGCAGCAGATCGGCATCCCGAGCCTCCTGCAAGGTGGAACGGAACGCCGCCACCAATTCATGGGGTAGTGCGCGCACGAAACCGACCGTATCGGCCAGCACCACCTCACCCACCCCCGCCAATTTGACCCGCCGCACCGTGGGATCCAAGGTCGCAAACAGTTGATCAGCGACATAGGTCGACGCATGGGTCAGGGCATTGAACAGAGTGGATTTGCCGGCGTTGGTATAACCAACCAGGGCTACCGTCGGCACCGGGACCTCGCGCCGCACGTGCCGGCTGGTGTCGCGCTGGCGGGCCAGTTTCTCCAAGCGCGACTTCAAGGTACGGATGCGCTTGGCAATCAGGCGCCGGTCGGTTTCCAATTGGGTTTCGCCGGGCCCCCGCAGGCCGATGCCGCCCTTCTGCCGCTCGAGGTGCGTCCAGCCTCTGACCAGGCGGGTCGCCAGGTGCGACAGTTGTGCGAGTTCCACCTGCAGCTTGCCCTCGAAGCTGCGGGCGCGCTGGGCAAAAATATCTAGAATCAAGCCGTTGCGATCTAATACTCGACGGCCGGTGAGTTTCTCGAGGTTGCGTTCCTGGCTCGGACTCAAGGTCTGGTCGACGAGCACGACGTCCGCTTCGTGCGCTTCCGCACAAATACGTATTTCATCTGCTTTGCCGGAGCCCACAAAGTACTTTGGGTCAGGTCGCGCTCGCGCCGCCAGCACCTGTCCGACGACCAGCGCGCCTGACGAGGCAGCCAGAGCCGAAAACTCAGCCGTGTCATTGGGATCTACCGGATGTCCGATACCGACGCCCACCAAAATAGCGCGCTCACCGCCGCTAGGGCGCTCAAATAATTGCAGAGAGCCGCCCGCACAAAGTTTCCGTGATCAACGTCAGTCGACCCGGGTTCATTCGACGATGGCCGGTTCCGTCACTTCGCCATCTTCGCCGGTCGGCAACCTTACATTGCGCGCGGGCACGACGGTGGAAATGGCATGCTTATAGACCATCTGGCTCACGCTGTTTCTGAGCAAGACGACGAACTGGTCGAATGAATCGATCTGTCCCTGAAGTTTGATGCCGTTCACAAGATAAATTGAGACGGGCACCCGTTCTTTGCGCAGGGCATTTAGAAATGGATCCTGGAGTGACTGGCCACGGGCCATGGGTGAAGCTCCTTGTTTTTTGGTTTCAATTGGTCTGCCGAACCACTTCCCTGCGGCGTCAGGCACATGTACTTCATGCTAGCACAGCGAACCTTGCGGCGTTACATCGGACCTTGCGGAAAACCCGCCCTTCAACAGTGCGCCGATCATCATCCCTGCAACCTCGGGGTGCATGGAATCCGACCACTGAGCGTGCTCGCGCCGCCTCGCCCAAGTCAGCTGCCGTTTGGCCAGTTGCCGCGTCGCCGCAATCGCTTGAGTTACTGCTTCGTCCAACGAACTTTGTCCCGCTAAATGTCGCCATAGCTGCCGATATCCGACCGCGCGCATCGACGGATGTTCCGCGGTCAGATCACTTCTTTCGTAGAGCGTCCTCACCTCAGCCACCAAGCCTGCTCTAAGCATCGCGCCGAAGCGCAATTCAATTCTGGTGTGCAATTCGCCCCGTTCAAGGGGTGAGAAGATAAATTCCGTAACATCGACGTCGGTGAACACCGACATGCGCTTTTGTTGCAACGTGGTGATGGTCTTGCCGGTCAGCCGATACACCTCCAGGGCACGCTGGATGCGCTGCGGATCGTTGACGTGAATGCGCGCCGCCGCGGCCGGATCCACCCGCTCCAGATCCCGATGCAAGGCCGCCCACCCCGAGAGTTCTGCTTGCCGCTCGATCTGCGCACGTACTTCGGCATTCGCCGCCGGCAGTTTGGCAATGCCATGACTTAGGGCGTGGAAGTACAGCATGGTGCCGCCCACCAACAGGGGCTGCCGCCCACGCTGCCATATGTCCTGCATGGCCAGGGCGGCATCGCGCGTGAATTCGCCGGCCGAATAACTCTCGGCCGGATCGCGAATGTCCATCAAGTGGTGCGTCACCCGCGCGCGCATGGCGGCACTGGGTTTGGCGGTACCGATATCCATTCCTCGATACACCAGCGCCGAATCCACACTGATGATTTCGAGCGGCAGCGCCTCTGCCAATCGCAGGGCGAGATCGGACTTTCCCGCGCCCGTGGGGCCCATCAACAGGATCGCTCGACGCGTGCCCGCGCCGGCAGCCGCCACCTTCCCCGCCGCGCGCGTCATCGCCCGCGCAGGAACAGCCGATCGAGATCCGTCATCGACAGGCGCACCCAGGTCGGACGCCCATGATTGCATTGGTCGGCCCGCTCCGTGCGTTCCATTTCGCGCAACAGGGCGTTCATTTCCGGCAGGCTCAAGTTGCGCTGCGCCCGTACCGCCGCGTGACAGGCCATGGTGCCCAACAAGTGATTGATCGACTCCTCGACCCGCCGCGAATGACCCTGTTCCAATAAATCCGATAGAACATCACGCACGATGCCGGCGGCATCGCGGCCCGCCAACAAACTGGGAATCACCCGCAACGCCAATTGATCGGGAGCCAGGCGCGACACCCCAAACCCCAAGGCTGCAAACTCCTGTGCGTGCGCCTCGGCCGCCTCGGCCTGTGCCGGCGTCACGTGCAGGACCTGTGGCATGAGCAGTTGCTGTTGCGCAGTCTCCCCCGCCAACAACTTCTTCATGCGTTCATACATCACCCGCTCGTGCGCGGCGTGCATATCCACCAGCACCACCCCGTCGGCGGTCTGCGCCAAGATATACACGCCATGCAGCTGCGCCAGAGCATAGCCCAAAGGCGCGTCGCCATCGTTCGCCGCCGGGTCCCTGCCCAGCGCCACGGCGCACCCGATCTCATCGCCCGGCCCAAGCGCCTCGCCGATGCCCATTACCCCAGCCGCGCCAAACGCCGCCGGCGCCACATGGCCGCGATATGCATCTTCACCCGTGCGGACCCGGCCCTCCGGTAGCGCGAAGCGCGCCTGGTTCGGCGCCACCGCACCATTGAAGCGCGCGCTGCCGGTCAGCCAATCGAGCGGTGCGCTGCCCGCCGATTCGGCAGTGGGACGAGTGTCGGCCAGCGCTCGCTCCAGAGTACGGAATACGAAATCGTGAATGCGCCGCGAATCGCGAAACCGCACTTCCAGCTTTTGCGGGTGTGCGTTGACGTCCACTTGGTTGCTATCCAAATCCAGGTACAACAGGTATGCCGAGAAACGGCCGTGGAACAACACGTCTTGATAGGCGAGACGCGCCGCCCCCGCCAACAACTTGTCGCGCACGAAGCGGCCGTTGAGAAACGCGAATTGCAAATCCGACTGGCTGCGCGAAAAGGTCGGCAGCGCCAGCCATCCGGACAGGCGCAGAGTTTCGGTGTCGTGCTTCAATTCAATGCAGTGACCTGCGAAATCCTCGCCGCATATTCTCGCGACCCGCGCCAAGCGCTCCGCCGGCGAACGCGCCGCGGCCAGCGACCACACCGCCTTGCCATTGTGTATCAGCGAGAAAGCCGTCTCGAAGCGTGACAGCGCCAGGCGTTCCAGCATGCGCACGATGTGCTGGTACTCGGTGGCCTCAGTGCGCAGAAACTTGCGCCGCGCCGGCACGTTGAAAAACAAATCCCGCACCTCGACGCTGGTGCCCGGCGGATGCGGCGCGGGCGCCGCGGCCGTGAGCACCCCATCGCGAGCCTCGACCACCCAAGCATGGGAGGCCGTTGCCGAGCGCGACACCAAGGACAGCCGCGACACCGAAGCGATGCTCGGCAGGGCCTCGCCGCGAAACCCCAACGTCGCGACGCTTTCCAGATCATCCAGGGAGGCGATCTTACTGGTAGCGTGTCGCGCCAGTGCCAGCGCGATTTCCTCGGGTTGAATACCCACGCCGTCGTCGCGCACACGAATCAAGGCACAACCGCCGCGTTCGAGCTCTACGTCGATGCGCGTCGCGCGCGCGTCAAGAGCGTTTTCCACCAGCTCCTTGACCACGGACGCCGGCCGCTCGATGACCTCGCCGGCAGCGATTTGACTGATGAGAGCATCGGAAAGGAGCTGAATGGGCAAGGCGACCTCGTTTGCGCGCATTTTCGCACACTCGAGGATTGCGCGAGGCTAAGGCTACCGTCCGGAGTCGCCTGCGCCCGCCATTACGGCTCGCGGCGCCGCACCGGTGGCAAGCTGCGCCACCCGCGTACCCGCCGGCGGATTGGCATAGAAGTAATCGCGCACCCCCTGATGGATGGCAGAAGCGAGTTTGGCCTGGTGCGACTGCACACGCAGCCGCAGCTCTTCTTGCGGATTCGATATATAGGCCGTCTCCACCAGCATAGACGGTATATCCGGTGATTTCAGTACCATGAAGCGCGCCTGCTGCACTTGCGCCTTACGCACTTCGCCGACGCGATTTAATTGCCGCAGCACCCGCTCCGCCGCCACCTGGCTTGCGCTCAAAGAGGCTGACTGCGACAGGTCCAGCAGCACCGAGGCCAGCACATCGTCTTTGTCATCGAGCGACACACCGCCGATCAAGTCGGATGCGTTCTCGCGCTCCGCCAACCAGCGCGACGCCTCGTCGGTTGCGCCCCGCTGCGACAGAATGTACACCGAGGAGCCGTTGACGCGCCGATCGCGAATCGAATCTGCATGGACCGACACGAACAGATCCGCGGATTGCGCGCGGGCGCGCCGCATCCGATCGCGCAGCGGCACGAAGTAGTCGCCATTGCGGGTGAGCACGGCCTTCATACCGGGCTCCGCATTGAGCTTGAGCGCGAGCTCGCGTGCGATGGCGAGCACCACATCCTTTTCGCGCGTGCCGTTCTTGCCGATGGCGCCGGGATCTTCGCCTCCATGACCGGCATCGATGGCAATGACAAGGTCGCGGGCATCGGGGCGCGCATGCTCGACCTTGACCGGCGTAGCGACGCCCGGCGTAGCGACGCCCGGCGTAGCGACGCCTTGATTCGTGGCAAAATCGATGACCAATCGATATCCGTAGCGGTTGTTGGGCGAGGCCAGAAAGCTCTTCGCTTGGATGGGCCGCGTCAGGTCGAGCACTATCCGCAGCTCGCCCGACGTGCGGCGTGCCATGCGCACCTGTTTCACAGCGCCAGTGCCGGCCTGCGCGGCGCGCACGCCGCGACCAAGGCGAGCTCCCGCAATGTCCAGAACGACGCGGTCGGGATTCCTCAGTACCTGCAAACTGTGTTGGGCGCTGCCCGACAGGTCCAGCACGACCCGCGTGCTATCCGGGCCCGCCCATAGCCGCACGGCGCGCACGTCCACGGCATGCGCCGGCAGCCACAACGCCGTCGCCAATAGAGCGGCCCAGGCCAACTGCAAAGCAAACGACTTCATAGGGCATTAAGTTAACGCCTAAGACTTATATTTTTCAAGTTAAATTAGAGACATAGGCACTTAAGCTACTGTCACGTCCCAGGTTCTCCAGCCACTCGATGCCGGTAAGGGTATTGGCTTGCAGCCGAACACGCCGCGCATCGCCCGCATACAGCAGGTTCAAGTCCATATCGGCAGGGGGTAAGCCGCCCATCCCCCGCTGCGGCCATTCGACCAATAAAAGGCAGCCCTGCCCCACCGAATCCCGCAATCCCAATTCATCCACTTCTGTGAGAAATTGCAGGCGATACAGGTCCACATGCACGCACGTCAGATTTGGCAGAACGTAGGTCTCCACCAAGGTGTAAGTCGGACTACGCACCAACCCCACGACTCCCAGCGTTCGCAGCAAACTGCGCACGCAGGTGGTCTTACCCGCCCCAAGCTCACCCTGCAGATATACGACCGCGCCAGTGCCGAGGCCCGGCAAGGCCCGCGCCAGAGCCTGCCCCAGGGTTTCAGTGCGGTTGCTGTCGGCCAGGTCAAAATCCATGAAGGGTGCGGGCATTCGTGTCCACTCGCAGCGGGTCGCCGCGCTTTTTAGATATTATACGGGCCGTCCACGTAGCCTTATCGCCATGAACCTTCAGCACACCGCCGCCGCGCGCTTGGATGGCAAGTCTTTATTGGCCAACTTGCAGCATTGGAGCAGGGAATTGGGCTTTGCGCGACTAGGGGTGGCGAATATCGATCTGGCGCACGACGAGGCGCATTTTCTCGATTGGCTGAATGCAGGCTTCAATGGCGAGATGGCCTACATGGTGCGCCATGGGATGAAGCGCAGCCGGCCTGCGGAGCTGCTGCCGGGAACGGTCAGCTGTATCAGCGTTCGCATGGATTACTGGCCCAACGATGCGGCCGATGCCGAGGCCACGCTCGCCGACCCCAGCGTCGCTTACGTGTCGCGCTACGCGCTCGGCCGCGACTATCACAAGCTCATGCGCGCGCGCCTACAGAAACTCTGCGAGCGCATCCAAGACGCGGTAGGACCCTTCGGCCACCGTGTATTCACCGACAGTGCACCGGTATTGGAAAAGGCCCTGGCGCGCAACGCCGGCCTCGGTTGGATCGGCAAGCACACCAACTTGATCGACAGCGCCGCCGGATCGTATTTTTTCCTCGGCGAAATCTACTTGGACCTGGAATTGCCCGAAGATCAATCGAGCAGCGCGCATTGCGGCAGTTGCAGCGCCTGCTTGCCCGCCTGCCCTACCGGCGCCATCGTCGCCCCGTACCGACTCGACGCCAGGCGCTGCATTTCCTATCTCACCATTGAACTCGCCGGCACCATCCCGGTCGAGTTTCGCCGTGCCATCGGCAACCGCATCTATGGCTGCGACGACTGCCAATTGGTTTGCCCATGGAACAAGTTCGCGCGCCCCACCGCCGAGAAGGACTTTGCGGTCCGCCACGGTTTGGATCACTCGCAGCTAGTGACGCTGTTTTCCTGGAGCGAGGCGCAATTTCTGGAGCGCACCGCGGGCAGCGCCATCCGCCGCATCGGCTACGAGCGCTGGTTGCGGAATATTGCGGTCGCTCTCGGCAATGCGCCCACCTCGCCTGCGCTCATGGACTCGCTGCTCAGCCGCGCGCAACACCCGTCGGCCGTGGTGCGAGAGCATGTGCAATGGGCGCTGGCTCAGCACTCAGTGCCTGTCAATCAGGCGCACGCGTAGATTGTCGGTCAAGCGCACGGCATTCAAACGCACGGCGGCCAGAATCACCAAATCGCGGGCGGCGGCGCGCACGGGGGCCAAATCTACCGCCTGACGGATCGCGAAGTACTCAGGGTCAAATCCGGCGGCGCGTAATGACTCCATCCCGTGCCGCTGCAAGGCTTCGTAGTCGTGCTCACCCGCGTCGATTTTTGCCGAGAATTCGCTCAACGTGGCATGCAGGCGCGGCGCGCGAGCGCGCTCTTCCGCCGTCAGATGCCGGTTGATAGTCGCAACCGCGAGTCCATCGCCGTCCCGCAGAGTGCTGCAGCCGACGATGTCGACGGACAGAAACAGATCATCGACCAGGCGCCGCACCATCACCAGCTGCTGGAAATCTCGCTCGCCGAACAAGGCAATATCCGGCTGGATGAGATTGAACAGCTTGGCGATGACCGTCGAGGCGTCGGACAAGTAACCCGGCCTGTGCGCCCCCTCGAGTATGTCGGTGAGTTTCGGCACATCTACCGTAGCCGCCAGCTCCCGGCCGTTCGGATAGATTTCTTGCAGCGGCGGCGCAAAGGCCACGGTCGTTCCGATCTTCTGCAATAGCTCGCGATCGGCCGCTTGAGTGGGTGACTCGCCGTCGCGCGGATCCGCAAAGATGCTGACGATCACGTGATCGGCCCGCTCCTGCGCCTCGGCCACCAAGCTCATGTGGCCTTTGTGCAAGGTACCGGTCGTGGGCACCAGCGCCACGCGCTTGCCGGCCGCGCGCCACAGACGGATGCGATCGCGAACCGAGGCGCTGCGGGTGAGAAATTCCATCACCCAGTCGTCGGCATGTGGAGCCGAACCTTTAGCTGGGGGCGCCTAGCTGGGGGCGCCGAGCTGGAAACGGGCACTCCGCGTCGCCCGACGCCTTCGGTCAGCCGGCGACGCCCTGTTCAGCCTGCCGGCAACAAACTGCTGCCGACGGGATTGAAAAAGTGGCGGCCTCGCCGCGTCCTGCTGATTTCGGCGAACAGCTGTTGATAGTCGCTGTCGTTATTCACCGGATCGATGGCCGCGGAATTTACGATCAGCAGCGGCGAGGCGTTATAGCTGTGGAAGAACCGCGCATACGCCTGGGTGAGCTTATCGAGATAGCTGCGTTCGATGTGCTGCTCATAGCGGATGCCGCGCTTGGCGATGCGATCCATCAGCACGTCTACCGGCGCCTGCAAGTACACCACCAGGTCCGGTTTGGGCGCATCCACGACCACCCTTTCGTAGACCCGTTCGTATAGCGCGTACTCGGCATCGTCGAGAGTGACGCGCGCGAACAGCCGATCTTTTTCCAACAGATAATCCGCGACGCGAACCGCGCCGAACAAATCCTCCTGCCTGACGTCTTCCAATTGCCGAAACCGTTGGAACAGGAAGAACAGCTGGGTCTGAAATGCCGCCGCGCGCGGATTCTTGTAGAAGCGCTCGAGAAAGGGATTCTGATCCGCCTGCTCCAAGATGAGTTGGCCGCCCAGCGATTGGCTCAAGCGGCGTGCGAGACTGCTCTTACCGACACCGATCGGACCTTCAATTACAATGAATCGGTGCGGTATTGCGCTCGGCATTGAAGACTCGTGTTAATCCAGGGTCGAAATTCCGTCGTCGCCCGCACTGCGCAGCATCTCCGACACTGTCCCGTGTCCCGGAATGGCAAGCGTAGGGGCGATATCCGCCAGAGGATACAGGACGAAGTTGCGGGTCGACACTCCGGGGTGCGGAACCGTCAATCCGGGCTCGTCGATGGACTCGCCCAGCATCCATACCAGGTCCAAGTCAATCACACGCGGCCCCCAGCGTTCCTGGCGATTTCGGCCCATCGCCTGCTCCGTGCGCAGCAGACCGTCGAGCATTTCGCGTGCCCCCAACTGCGTCAGCAGACCCGCCACCGCGTTGACGAAATAGGGCTGATCCTGCGGGCCCATGGGCCGGGTTCTGTAGAGACCCGAGAGCAGTAGCGAACGCGTCGCGGGCAGCGCCGCTAGTCGCTCGAAGGCCTCCAACACCCGCTCCCGCGGATCATCGAGATTGCTGCCGATAGCCACATACGCGGGGCGCCAGAGCGAGACAGACACCTGAGCGCGGCCCTACGTGCGCGCCGCTCCGCCGCGGCGGCGACGGCGACGGCGGCCGGGAGCGGCGGCGCCGGCACCTTCCGCGAGCGGCTCCGCCGGACGGGCTTGCACCAGCGCCACGCGCTCTTCCTGCGGCAGCACTTGAATGTCCGTCCACCATTTTGCGAGTTCCGGGTCGGCGACCCCGACCTGCGCACGCAGCAGCAGGAAATCATAGGCCGCGCGAAAGCGCGGGTGCTGCAAGATACTCAAGGATTTGACGCCGCTGCGGCGATTGAACCGCGGCTGCAACATCAGCAATTCGCGCATGGGTATGCCGAAGCGCCGCGGAATCGCCACGCGCGACTGCTGCGCACGCAGCACCGTATCGCACGCTTGCATGAGTTGGGAAAGGTCCGGCGCAGGGCCCGCTTGCCGCTCATTGAGTTCGCGCAGCACCGCGCTCCACAGCAACACCGCAAACAAAAAGGTCGGCGTGACCGCCTTGTCGGCCGCGACACGCTCGTCCGTGTTGATCAGGCCGCGCTCCAGCATCTCCTGCGCGTACGCGTAAGGTGGCAGCGCGAATGCCGCGGCAGAGAGCGGAAACAAATGTGCGAACAGACCATACTTCTGCAGCAACCGGTACGCCTTGAGGCCAAAGCCGGACAAGAATAGTTTCAAGCACTCATCGAACAGTCTCGCCGGCGGCACGCCGTCGAGCAGATAGGCGAGCTTGGCCAAAGGCGCCTCGGTCTCAGGCTCGATCGAGAAATCGAGTTTGGCCGCGAAGCGCACCGCTCGCAGCATGCGCACCGGATCTTCGCGATAGCGCGTTTCCGGGTCCCCTATCAGCTTCAATCGGCGCGCCTGTACATCCCTGACACCGTCGACAAAGTCCCAAATCGAGAAATCCTCGATGTTGTAGTAAAGGCCGTTCGCCGCGAAGTCGCGCCGCCACACGTCTTCTTCGATGGTGCCGTAAATATTATCGCGCAGGATGCGACCCCGCTGGTCGAAGGCGCGGTGTTCGGAGTCATAGGTGGGCGCCGGCTCCATCGCCTCGGGCTTGGCGCCCTCGGTTCCGTCGTTCTCCGATTCGGGATCCGCCTCCTCCGTATCTTCACGTTCCGGTGCCGCCGCCGCGCGGAAAGTCGCCACTTCTATAATTTCATTGCCGAAATGCACATGGGCCAGACGGAATCGCCTGCCAATGAGGCGGCAATTGCGAAATAGGCGCCTGACCTCTTCCGGCAACGCATTGGTCGCCACGTCGAAGTCCTTCGGCGTGATGCCTAAGAGCAAGTCGCGCACAGCGCCGCCCACCAAAAAGCCCTGATATCCCGCCTCTTTCAGGCGGTAGAGGACCTTCAGGGCGTTCGGCGAGATCGCCGCCCGCGAGATCGAATGCTCGGAGCGAGGGATGACTATCGGAGGAAATGGCGTCGACGAGGGGTTCAAAAAGAGGGGTTCCGCTTGAGTCCAAAAAATTGGCCCGTATACTACCAGCCCTCTTGGGTCCTTAGTGCCCAGAACCGCAAACACCGCTCCCTTCGTCTAGTGGCCCAGGACATTGCCCTCTCAAGGCAAGTACACGAGTTCGAATCTCGTAGGGAGCGCCATTAAATCAATGCGTTAGACCCTCATTCTCGCCGATCGGCCTAACAGGCGCGCAATCTAGGACTCCATGACTGCATTTGCCGTGGCTAGCATGAAGCTACAGAATCGGCAGCCAACCCGGCGAAAAAGTTCGCGCTCAAGTTTCCATGCAATAACGAGAGCGCGGCCGTCAATCCAGCAGAGGATCTCCCTTGGGCAACTGATGCGCATGCCAAGTCGCGAGCCGGTGCCGAATTGTCTTCTCGCTGACTTGATCTTCGGGCATGGGCGCGATGATCTTGTCATGCACTAGTAAACGGTAGACATATAACGCTTTGTTTGCGGCCGAATCCGTCGCCTCGAACTCCACGGCGCCGCGCCCTTCTGCGTATTTTACTCCCGCCATTAGAGCCGCCTTGAACAACTCGCCCTCATGTTTTAATTTTTTCATGTGTCGCTCCATCGCTGGGTAATCGATACTAATTATGCCGCTGGTACGCAAGACACTGAGCAACCCCGCTCGAAGTGTGAGGACAACCACGGAACATCTGTTCCAGCGGTGACACCGATCTCTGTTCGGGTTCTCAGTGCTTCGCAGTCCGCGATCCGACATTCGCCGAGAATTTCACCACGCGGGCCTTACAGGCCAGCGCCACGTCCCGATGCCCGGACAGTGAGGCCAGTTCGGTGGCGGACAGCAAACCGAGTGCCGTCGCCAAGCGCAGCGCCTGATCGGTGTCCGCCGCCGGGTAATTGCGGCCGTTGTCGGTCGGATCGCCGAGACGTCGGGCGGGCGCGGCGCCGGCGTTCGTAGAATCGCTGAAGATGGCCCACGACGATGTTCGCAGTTTGGAAAGTACGCCACGGGAGTGTCCCAGGGCGCGTTCAACATCATCGACCAAATCACTGAATGGTTTGCCGCGCAGACCCGCAAGTTCGAACGCCTCTAATTCCATCTCATTTGCACAACGCGCCAGCCAAACACCACGCACAAATGCGTCGAACATGCTTCGCACCAGCGCATACACTGAACCCCACAGCCCTCGCCCAGCGAGAGCGCT
Source organism: Gammaproteobacteria bacterium (assembly GCA_040002315.1). Classification (GTDB taxonomy): domain Bacteria; phylum Pseudomonadota; class Gammaproteobacteria; order Steroidobacterales; family Steroidobacteraceae; genus Bog-1198. The sequence goes on along the minus strand of JBDUEQ010000080.1, from coordinate 7,678 downwards.
GATACCGGCTTGATGCTCGATGGCCAACTCAAGACAGCCCAACGCCATTCTTGCGCGGCGGTCCGCCGGCAACGGCATGCCGCTGGTCTGCTCAGAGATCCACGCCACGACGGTTTTCAACTCCTTTTGAACTTCATTCATGGCACGCTCCGTTCAAGTGATTTTAAGGCGGCACCACCGACGCCGCCGTCACTCCCCACCCATATCCGGCGATTCGCCAGCGGTCGGCCTCTTGTTCCAGCACGAAGGACCACGCCCCCCGCTCTTCGAAATGCTTACCGTGAGTCTGGCCGGTCCACGTCGTCGGCAACGAGAAATAGACGCGCTTTCCGGTTTGGCTGAAATCGTGAGCCGCACCGAAAGTTGCGTTCAGATCCTTCAGATCATCTGCCGCGGCGTGCGCCCTAAATCCTGCCGCCCAGTTCGCCGCGGCCTCTAAGCCGCAGAACAGATACGGTGCGAAATTCTCGATGATGCACACGCCACGGCGCACGAACACCGCAGGCTGCTCGCCGCGGCGCAGCGTGCTCATGAAACTCACCAGACCGTGTACCGGCTCCATCATGGCGGCGCTGGGTTGCTCATGTGCCTGCGCTGCACTCGCCACGCAACCCAACGCGCATGCCAACGCTACGCCAATCCTATGCAGGCGCCGCATTGGCCGAATTGTCCTCGATTCAATCTGGTGCACGAGTGGCTCCGATATAAATGGCGACTTCGCGTTGCCAACACTGTAAGGGCACCGGCCCACGCTTGCAAAGTCGGTGGCAGCGCAACATTCCTGACCCTGCCTCCAAACGGGAGACATCCATCATGGACCCCATACATTTCGATTGTTATCGGTCGGCGTAGCCGCGACATTGCCGGCGGTCTACGCTGGCGGGGGCAGTGGGGAATACTTTGTGAGCGGTCAACTTCAATGGGCCGCTGCGTCACCATCCGATGCGTGACCTGCCCCGCTTGGTGCTGCGCCATCTGTATGGCGATGTGGCGGACATTGCGACCAGCCAGTCGCTGCAGATCCTGGCCGATTCTATCCTATGGTCGGACGTCGCCGCGCTCATCGACCATCAACCATGTGCACGCCGACCCCGTATCGATACACGTTCTGACCGCCGCGATAGCCGGTCATGGCCAGCGACGCCGCGGCCGCCAACAGCACTACCAGGAAAATCCACGAAGGCCGCGAATCCTGGGCAGTACCCGCTCCCCGCCACACCGACAATAGCACCAGTATCAACGTGGAAAAAATAGCCCATTTCAAGTGCAGGGATATGGCGAGATGCGCGGCGGCAGTGGTCTGCAAATGAAGCACCGCCGCCAGGCCTGTGGCGAGCGCAAACAAGGCGGCGACGGTGCCCAGGCAAAGATTCCAAGTCCCCACGATGCTCAAAGTCGCCGCATGCCGCGTACGGCTCCACAGCCCCGCCGCCCACAGCAGCACGCTGGCGGTGAGGACCAGGGCTAACGGGAAATGCACCACCATCGGATGCCATCCTAGGAGGCCGCTCATTGAGAGCTCATCGGGCAGCTACCGGCCATCATGCATCCAGTACGATTTCAACCTGCGCAAAGCAGGCGCCACGCGCGGACACCGCAGCGCACCAGCCACGCGAATTTGAAAATTCAACAACCTGTGCAAGCCGCGAACCAATAAGAAAACATCCCTGTACTGGCTGCGCCGCTGCGTGGCGTAGGCAATTTTCAAGGCGTCACAGACGATGGCCGTGGGCAGCTTGTAGATTCTTGAGTGCGCCGCGAAGGGATCTCGCGCCCGCACCGCGAAATCGCCGCTGCAAGTCAGCAGCCAGGTGGCCATACGCTCCATGATGAATATTTTCATCTGCACATTTACGGCGCCACGATACCGCGTTGCCGCCCGCAATGATTGGCCGAGCGCATCGCCAGGTGTTTCCGCTATCGCGAATAGTTTCTCGTTGAGCGAGAGCCAGGCCCGCCAAAAGCGCGGCCTCGCGACGAAATAATTCGAGTGCACCGTGTTCCTGGAATCGGATACCAGTACATCCAGGTCGCTCGCCAATTCAAGACGTTCGAATAATTGTCGAACGACTTTCTTAAGCCCCGGATGCTCGGCGTCGCCGTGTTCGAAAACATTCAGATAGTAGGCGCTATTGTGAATGCTGGGACTGAACAGGATGACGTCGAGTGTGGGATCAGAGGCGAGAATGAACTCGCGCACCTTCTCGGCGGTCAGGCCGGTTTTACGCTTGAATTTCGGCGACAGAAAACCATAGTAGGCGCGCTCATCCAGTGCTTCATTGAGCAAATATCTTCGGATCGGCCAGTATTCGAACCAATCAGGCCGCTCATTGGCCGAGTTATCCAAGATCTCGAAGCCCGGATCGAGTTGCTGACGCGAAACATACGGGGTTAGGATTTGATAAATATGCATGGCCTGCATGGATCTAAAGGATACCGGCTTCGACGCCACGGCGCATTCAAAGCGGGCCCCGGTAAGGAGTCCGGTAAGGACCCCGGTTCGTCCCCCGGTTAGGGTCTCGGTGCCCGCCGGGCGTCTCGCCCCGCGCGGTCAGCTGCGACAGCAACTCCAGATAGCGGGCTTGGTAGGTGTGCATGGCATAGCGCGATTCCACATGCGCACGTCCGCTGGCGCCGAAGCGTGCGCGCAATTCGGGCGATAGAATCAGGGTTTCCAAACCGCGCTCCCACTCGTCGGGGTTGCGCGCGTGAAAGCCGTTGAAGCCGTCGATGACAGCCTCCACATTGGCGCCCACCGGCGAGGCCACGCAGGGCAGGGCGGCCGCCATGTATTGCAGCAGCTTAAAGGCGCACTTGCCGCGCGCCCAGGCATCGTCGGTCAACGGCATGACGCCGATATGCGCCGTTGCGAGCGACTGCGATTCGGTCGCCGAACTCCAGGCAATGCGCTCGATGTTGACGTCGGGCCAGTCCGGAAAGTGCGAGCAGATGACCCGCATCTTGAGATTGGGATAACGGCACGCAAGCCGCGCCAGTGCCGGCCGAATCATCTCCAGGTACACCAGGTTCTCCGGACTGCCGATCCACACAACGGTGGGTGGATCGGCGGCACTTGCCGTGGTCGGTTGATAAGCGGCAGTGTCGATCGACGTCGGCATTATGGCAATGGCGCGCGCTGCAGGGCGCGCGACCGCAGCCAGCACGTCATTGCCGGCGGCGACTACATCGACCCAGCGGCAAGTCGCTGCGAATTTACGCTTACGCCATGCCGACTCGTCCGGTGCGTCGCCGAGTCGCCGCGGCTTGCGCACGTAAATGGCATCATCGACATCGAACACTCGCCGCCTACTGAACGCTGCAAACAAGCGGGCTTCGATGACGCTCAATTTGATTTGATGCAGCACCACCACGTCCGCCGTGCGCAGAAGCGCGCGCCTCTCCCAGGTTCGCAGGCCGTAACGGCCGCTGGGAAAACGTTCCGGCTGCACCTGCCAACCCGCCGCTTCGAACGGCGCGATCAGGCTGCGCATGCGGTGACGAAACGACGGTTGCTCGAGGTCATAGCCCAACAACACGACATTCGGCATGTCCGTCACGTCCCTACGGCGCCCTGCGATGGCAGCAGACCGGCCAGCGCCTGCAGCGCAACCTCCACCCCATCGGCGAGGCCAAGCCGCACCGCCCGCCCCTTGAGCGCTGCGCGTGCAGGCTCATCCTGCAGCAGCCGGTTCGCGCTTTGCACGATGCCGGCCGCATCGAGCGGCGCGGCAAGGGCCACCCCCGCTGCCACGCAGCGCCGTATACGATCGGCCTGATCCCTGGCAATGGGCACTGCGATACAAGCATTTCCGCAGGCAATGGCCTGCAGCAGCGTCGAGCCGCCGTTCGAGATAATGAGTCGCGCCGCGCACATGAGTTCCACCAATTCGGCTTGCGGCAGTGATCCCAACGGATGCCAATTCGATTGGGCGCCGACGTCCTCGACCTCCCCGCCTCCCTGGGCGGGACCCACATACACAGTGGCCATCCCGCCTGCAGCCAGGGTACGCGCCGCCGTTCTGAATCGATCGGCTGCATCGTCGACCCCCGGATGGCCGGTACCGCCGCCCGGAACCACCAGCACAAAGCCTGCGGGGCTGCAGCCAGCGCGCTTGAGGATGGCCGCTCGCTGTTCTGAGCCGGCGCGCGACAAGATCACGTCGAGGTAGCGCACCATCGGCCCCGCGGCAACCTTGAGCTTGAACCGTTCGAACCACTCTAAAGAGCCGGCGATGAATTCCGGGTACGCAATCCAATGCTCATCGATCAGCGACAGCCAGCGCCAACGAAACGCCTTGCGCCGCTGGCGCCTGCGCGCGCTGATGTACACCACGCGCGCGCCCAAGCGCTGCGCCGCGCGCAGTTGCGCCGTGCGGCCGGCGTTATCGAATATCACAACATCGGGCCGCCAGGTCTCGATCAGGTCAACGACGGCGGCGCAGTGAAATGTCGGGGATGAGTCCAACAAGGTCGCGGCAAACGGCGCATCCGCCGCGTACGGTGCCTCGCGGCTCAACACAAAATGGATACTGGCACCTTGCCAGCGCTGACTCGCGGCGCGCGCAATCGCGAGACAGCGCGCATATTCACCCATACCATAGGGCCCGGACACCGGCACGAACAGAATTCGAGGCGCCGCGTCACGCAAAGGCGGTGAACCAGCGATCCAGCACCAGGAGATACCAAGCTCTGCGAAATTCAGGTCCCACCGCACGCTGCAGCACGCCGCGCTCCACCAGGCGCGCAACCGCCTCGCGCAGCACCTGCGGATGTTGCCGCAGCCAACGATGCACGGGAAGGCCAAATCCGGACTTCGGCTGCTCCAAGTGGCCGGGCGGCAATCGCGGTTCCATCAGTTGCCGGACCAGCAATTTGCCGCGGCGCCGCCGAGGATCGACCAACACCCGCGGATCCACGCTCAGCATGTATTCGACCAGTCGATGATCCAGCAACGGCGGCCGTACTTCGAGCGAATTTGCCATGCTGGTTCGATCGACTTTGGTCAGCAGGCCTTCGGCCAGATCGGTGTTCAAGTCCAGCCAGCGAAGTTGCGCCAGCGGGCTCAAACCTTCCCGCCAATACTGCCGATAGAACCACAGGTAGTCGTACTCAGGTTCCTGCCATCCGTTCGTCAGCAGGAACTCGATTTGCTGCGCCGTCATGCCACCGAGCGCAGCTGCATAGGCCGGCAAACCGACATAGGCGTGGCGTTGCATGGATGAGGCAAGGCGCGACAGCGGCGGTAGGTATCGGGCCAGCGATCGATTGAGGACACTAGAGCGCGCGCCGATCCTCGACCAATACCTGGGGTAACCGCAAAATATTTCATCACCGCCCTCGCCGCTCAAGGCAACGGTCACCTCACGGCGCGCGAATTTCGCGATGAGATAGTTCGACCACGCGGCGCTGTCACCGAAGGGCTCGTCAAACAACAGCGGCATCTGATCCAGAGCCTCTGCAAAATCCGCCAGCGGCGCCGTCATCTCCAGGTGCTCGGTATCCAGATGCTCTGCCGCTCTGCGTGCCGCCGCTGCCTCGGAGCGCGCGCCGCCATCGAATCCCAAGGTGTAGGTCCGCGGCCTGTCCAAATAATAAGCAGTGAGCGCGGAATCAATTCCGCCGCTCAAGAAAACCCCCACCGGCACATCCGACAAGGTATGCTCCGGCACGATCGTGCGCAGCAGCGCATCGAGCTCTTGCACCGTGTCGTCGGCGCTGCGCGCGGCGATCGCCGTTGAAGGATTCCAAAACCGCTCGATGCTGATCCGGCCTGCCTTCCACGTCAGCGTGTGCCCGGCCGGCAGCTTCGCAATGCCTTGGTAAATGGTCTTCGGCGCGGGAATGTAGCCGTGGAATAAAAAATCGCGCACCGCACTATGGTCGATCTGTGGCTGGCCCACCCCTAACCCTAAATCCGGGCCTGGGCATGGAACCAACAGCGCCTTGAGCTCCGAGGCAAACGCGATGCCATCCGGCAACAGTTGGTAGTACAAGGGCTTGATGCCCAGCCGATCTCGCACCAGCAACAGGCTTCTCTCGCGCGTATCCCATGCGGCAAACGCAAACATCCCCACCAATCGTTCGAGGCAGGCTCTGCCCTGCTTCTCGAGAAGATGGACAAGTACCTCGGTGTCCCCGCTCGAACGCCACGGTCCGGGCAGACCGGAACGCAGCTGTTCATGGTTATAAATCTCACCGTTATAGGTCAGCACCTGCGCGCCGAACACCATCGGTTGGTGGCCGCCCTCGGACAAATCCAAGATGGACAGACGCCGATGAGCGAGCGCCACGCCGGGTTCGCTCCAGGCGCCCTCGCCATCCGGTCCGCGATGCTGCAAGCGCCGCGCCATGCTGCGGGCGAGTTCCACGCTGGCCCGCGAACTGACAATGCCGGCTATTCCACACATGCCCGGCAGTTTAGCAGCCTGCCGGCGGCAAACAGCCGCGGCCGCAGCGCGGCGCGGTACCGCTAGCCATCAGGCGGCGGTTCGTTTAGGGTGCAGCCTGGAGCTGGACAGACATGGCAACACCCGCCGATCAACGACTGCTGGAACTGCTGGACAAATGGCTTAATAGCCTTGAGCTCCATGCCAAGTATTCCTCGCTCGATGATGATAGTTATTGGAAGATCCAGCCCTGGGTGGAACACCAGCGTCCGAGCCGCTGGATTATCGATCTGGGAATGCAAAAGACCCTGGCATTGCGCAATCATGTTCGAGAGCGCGTGAAAACGAACGACGCCCAGTACTCCGATTCGTTGGAGCTCATGATCTTCCTCGCCAACCTGGTGGGATCCGAACATATCGAACGCTTCATTCCGATGGCGGACGCGAACAACGAACGCCCCTTGGAACGAAGGGCATCGCGTGTCCCGCAGCAGCCGACAGACGCGACCACGACCAGCGTCGCCGTTACAGCCACCGCCACTCGGGAAATGCCTAGATTCGTGACTGCCAAGCGCCCGCCGGCCGCCGCCGGCACTGCGCAGGTGGCGCGCACTGAGCGGCGCATCGCCGTGCCGCTCAAACCGACCGCAAAGGCCGCGGCAAAGCAGCCGGTCAAGGGTCCCGTGAAGACGGCGGTCAAGCCTGCCAGAAGTCCGACAGCAGCGCCTGCCGATCGCGGACTCTCGGATGCTGCGCGCACTCAGGTCATCGCCGATGCGACTCGCCTGGTGCAATGGGGACGCAGGTGGTACGAATTACCCGAACTCATCGCACGCATGGCGGACCGCCCCTCACTGCCCGAAGTACGGCGTATACTCAAAGAAAATAAAGCCGCCATCGATGCAAAGGTCGGGGTCGGCTAGCCGGTAAGCGCATGGCCGCCGCGGCGTTGTGCGCGACCCGGTTCGCGCACAAAAAAATTTTGAACCTCCTTCAGCTATGCACGCTCAAAGGCGCTCATGATCACGATAAAAAATTTATCCAAACGTTATGGCGACAAGCTGGCGGTCGATGACTTGACTTTCAATGTGTCGCCCGGCGAGGTGTTGGGCTTCCTGGGCGCCAACGGCGCCGGCAAGTCGACGACCATGCGCATGATCGCGGGCTTCATTTCGCCGTCGGCCGGCCAGGTCTCGGTGTGCGGGTACGACATCGAGTGCTCGCCGGTAGCGGCCAAATCCTGCATGGGCTATCTGCCGGAGGGCGCTCCGAGCTACGGCGAAATGACCGTC
>JBDUEQ010000079.1:0-12774 GCA_040002315.1 Gammaproteobacteria bacterium | reverse complement strand
CAAGGTGGGCCCATTACTCCGAAACCGGGCGGGTCCATTACGCGAAATCGTGCAGTCAAAGAGCCGCGGCTGGGTGCGATTGGCCTCTGCCGATCCTCTTGCGGCACCCCGCATCCAGTTCAATTATATGAGCCACGAGGACGACTGGGTCGATATGCGGTGCCTGCGTGCGCCTGACGCGGGAGATTTTTGCTTCAACCAGCCTTCAAGAGATTTTATGTCCGCGAAATCAGCCCGGGTGCACCACGCAGCAAACGCCGAATGATCTTACCTGTCGCCGTCATGGGCAGAGAATCAATGAATTCAATTTGCCGCGGATACTCATGCGCGGAAAGGCGAGTCCTCACGTGGTGTTGCAGCTCGACGATAAGCTCCGCGCTCTCCACGACTCCGTCGTTCAGCACGACGAAGGCTTTGACCAGTTCTGTTCGAAGCGCGTCGGGTACACCGATGACCGCCGCGAGGCGCACCGCCGGATGACCCAGCAAACAATCCTCGACCTCTCCCGGCCCAATGCGATAGCCGCCGCTGGTAATCACATCATCGTCGCGGCCGACGAAGCGCACGTATCCTTCCGCGTCGCTCTCGCCAATATCTCCTGTGAGGAGCCAATCGCCCACGAATTTAGCTGCAGTTGCGGCGTCGTTGTTCCAATATCGTAGGAACATCACGGGATCGGGTCTCTGCACGGCAATGTTTCCGGCGACACCCGCGGCAACCACTTGCCCCGCTTGATCGACGATTGCGAGCCGATGCCCAGGCACCGCCTTGCCGATATGCCCTGGCTTCGCTACCCCGGCGCTCGCGCAAGAAGACACCACCACGTTGCATTCGGTCTGACCGTAGAACTCATTGATGGTGAGGCCGAAGGTCTCGCGGCCCCAGCTAAGCAACTCGCGCCCTAAAGACTCACCACCGCTAGCGATACTGCGCATCTGGAGCTGCCACCGCTTGTTGGGATTCGCCACGCTGCGCATCATCTTCAAGGCCGTGGGAGGGAGAAAGGCATTGCGAATCCCTAGATCTGCGATCAATTGGAACGCCGCTTCCGGATCGAACTTTACGAAGCGGTGCGACACCACCGGCAGCCCGTGATGCCAGGCCGGCATGAGGACATCGTACAAACCCCCGATCCAAGCCCAATCGGCAGGCGTCCAAAAGCGATCTCCGGGCTGCGGCGCATAATCATGCGACATCTCGACGCCAGGCAAATGCCCCAACAGCACCCGATGCGCGTGCAGCGCCCCTTTGGGCGAGCCCGTGGTCCCAGACGTATAAATAATGAGCGCCGGATCCTCGGCGAAGGTCGCCACCGGGTCAAACGCATCGCTTTGCTTCGACAGCCCACGATGGAAATCAAGGCTCCCATCCGACACGCCATCGATGGTGTAGATGAGCTTGAGTTGCGGCAGCCGCTGACGGATCTGTGCGAGTTTCGCTGCGCCGCCCAAGTCTGTGATGACCGCGCGCGCACCGCTGTCCGCGAGGCGATATTCAAGCGCTTCGGTTCCAAACAAGGTGAACAGCGGCACGGCGATGGCGCCCATCTTGTAAATCGCCACGTGCGCGATCGCAGTCTCCGGCATCTGCGGCAGCAGTACCGCGATGCGCTCTTGGCGGCGCAAGCCGCCGCTCAGCAACAAATTCGCCGTCTGATTCGACAACCGACTGATGTCGTCGAAGGTGTACTCGACTACCGGTCCGTGCGCGCTCTTATGAATCAGCGCGAGCCGGTGGGGTTCCTGGCGCCACTTGTCGCAGACATCGACGCCGATGTTGAAGCGCCCGGGTATCTGCCAACGAAATGGATTATCGGTACTTAAGGCGCCTTGCACACAAAGTTCGCAGCATCTTTCACATCACCAGCGCCCTGGTAGCGCGCAACCTGAGGAAACGCGCACAGCGGCCGCGTCATCGCAACGCCTTTGTTCGAGTCATCGGACACGAACTTTGTCGCGACGATTCGCGTCGGCGGCACGCCCTTCTCCACCCACTGCTCCAGCGCAGCAACCAGATCATGCTCCGCATCCCCGCCACCGCCGGCTTGCCCGAATTGGTTCGGACCCGGTCCGCCGCCGCAGTGGCCCACACCCGGCGCCATGAACAATCTATAGAACTGCTGCGTCCGCGCCAGTGCATCCGCGCCGCCCTTCCTGCCGTCCGCGGCGACCACCTGTTCGTAGAACTTCACCGAACTCAATGGCGTCACGATGGAATCCACCCAGCCGGCGTATTGAATCAATTTGCCGCCATGGGCCTTGAAACCGGCAAAATGCACATCCTCGGCATTCATGTCGGCGCCGACCACGTGTACCGCATCTGCGCGCCCTTTCTCCAAATCGAAATTGTGAAAGCTCCAGGTCTTATCCTGGTAGATGAAATTTCGGTAAAAATTCTGGCCGTACATGCTCATCTGCGCTTCGCTCTGCGCCTCCTCGAAGCTCGTGGCACTGATGGTGTCCTGCCAACCCGGATTCTCGCTCCCGTACGGATGACCCGCGTAAGTAGCCGCGCCCGCGTGATCCTTAGGTCCCTGATGCAGCGCCTCGTACGTGCGCAGTTTGGCCGGTGTCAGTCCGATGGATTTCAGATTCACTTCACAGCGCAGCGGATCCTGCACGAACCCCGACTTGACCCCGCCCACGTTGTCGCAGGCGGCACTGATGGCATTGCCGATCTTGCTCAAGTCCTGCGGCGACAAATACGCGTCCTTGCTTTTCAGATTGATGTTCTCGGTCCACATCATGCTCGAGAATAGGTCCGTCCATTGATTCGCGACCGCGCCGCCCACGATGCCGTCGAAATCATCCGGATAGCGCTGCGCTTCCATGAGCGCCTCTTGGCCGCCTTTGGAACATCCTACGAAATAGGCGTGTGCCGGCGCTCGACCGTAGAAGGCTGCGGTGATCGCCTTGCCGGCAAGCAACGTGAGATGCACGGCGCGATGACCGTGATCGACGATCTTTTCCGGATGCCCATAAGCCCAATCGGCGCTGGTGGGTCCAATCGCGGGCGCATCATGGCCGTCGTCCGTGGAGGCGACCGCAGATCCTGCGAGCAGCGGATTGCGCAGCGAATCGTAGCGAATGGAACCGGCGAATCCGCCATTGCCCACCGACTCAAAGCGCCCCGTCCAGCCGGATTGTGGCAGCCAGACCTCGAACTTGATGTTCGAATCCGCAGTGGGACGAATCTCACCCGTAACGCGGCAAAATGCCGCTGGAATGGCCGGAGGGTGCGTTCCCTTGGCCCATGTTGGCGGCGGCGGATTGAACGCACCGGCCGCCACCGATTGCGCTAGCGATATATGCATTTTCGGCAGCGAAAGCTTGGAAAGCCCCTCGCAATCGCCCGCGATTGCGGGCCCCGCGATCATTGCCAGCGCCGGCAGCACAGCCAGTGCCGGAAGCCATTCTCGAATGACAAGAGCCATATTGCGTACCTGCTTCGCTAATGCCGCGAGGTAATGGTAATGCCTATCGTGCGCGGCCGGAATGTACGATCGACGTAAATGGTATCGATATTCGAGCCCGTCTGGTTGCGGCTCAAGATCGGATGGCTGTCGAAGACATTTTTCGCGAACAAGGAAAGCTCGACGCCATTGGCAAATCGCGTCCCCAGGCGGAGCGACAGCAAGTTGGTTTGCGGCAATGGCACTAGCCCCGGTGCATACGTCTCATTGCCGGGATCCTCCGAGTTGGTCGGCGTCGATTGGCGGCTGGCAAACTGGTCATCTGCGCGCACATAGCTGTTGTGCCCGAACGCCACGAAATCGTATTGCGCATTCAACGCCACCGTCCAAGGATTCACGCCCAACGAATCACCGGCGCGCACCAGCACCGGGCGGACACCCGTCACCGGATCCGGCGGCGACAGCAGAGACTGGTCAAAGACGGCGTGGTTATAGCCCAGCGATACACCCGTGGTCAGGTGATCGACCGGTAGGAACTCGCCTTGAAAATCAAAACCGCGGCTGGTCGCCTTGCCTAAGTTGGCGACGAAGTCCAATCCGCAGCCGGTGCCTAGAATGACTTGCTGCTGAATGCCGCTCCATTTGACATCGAAGATGCTGGTATCGAGACGCAGCCGACCATCGAGCAGGCGATTCTTGGAACCGATTTCATAACTCCACACCGAATCGGACTTGTACGAATCCGGCGCCGAGGTGTAGCCAAGCTCGGCGAGGTCCGCGTCGCAACGCGCCGGAATCGCCGGATTGGCGCCGCCAGGCCGAAAGCCTTTGGACGCGGTGGCGTAAAACAGATTCGCCGGATTCAGTTGGTAGGAGATGCCGTATTTCGGGATGATCGGTGTTTCCGACTCGCTGCCATTGACCACGGAGAGGCCACCGTTGAAGGGTCCATTACTGGTATTCGTAAAGGCAAAGGTTGCATGTTCGACTCTGACGCCCGCCGTCAGCGTGAGACCACCCACGACCTTGAAGTTCACCTCGCCGAATCCGGCAATTTGCTTGTCGATCGAATCGATGAAGGAAGTGTAGCTGTATTTCCCCTGATACAAACCCATTCCAAACACCTGCTCCGTGGTCTGCCCAAAGGCTGCTTCAACCAAGGCGTTGAACGCTTCCGGCGTGTCGGGCACGTATTGGTTTGAGGATTGCAGCTCATGTTGGTAGAACGCGCCTGCGAGCCAGCTCAAACGCGCATCCGGATCGTTGGATTGAATGCGAACTTCCTGCGTAAAGGCCTTCTGCGAGGTCAAGAAAATATCCTGATCAGAGTAGGTCGGGTCTCCTGGAACCGGATGCGTCGGGCTGATCGCGATCCCCAAATCGTTCGGAATCAACGCCGACAAATCACGGTTGTTCTGATTGTCCTGCTCGTAGTACGAGGTGTTCGAGGTGATCGTGAAATAGTCGGCTTTATAGTTGATATTCAAAGCCGGCAAATAACTGGTGCCTTGGAACGGGGCGGTGACCGGCGCGCCGTTTTTGAATTGGTGCTCGTCCGGATTCGACAAGTACTCCCAATAGGTCTGTGAGTCGTTGATGTAGATGTTCTGATAATAGAATGACGGCATGATCAGCAAGTTCTCAATCGGCTGAAAAGCGAGGGCCAGGCGTGCGGTGTAGGTATTCTGCCAGTCATCGAACTTGGCAATCATATTGCCGCTGAAACGATCGACCCGGTCGGTATAGCCGCCATCGCGTCGATAAGAGGCGCTCGCCCGAAAGCCGATCACGTCGTTGACGATGGGGCCGCCCACCGCCGCGCCGGCTTCGAAACTGGGATCACCGTGTTCCGTAAAGCCTAGTTCACCCTTGGTGTAATCGGTGTATTCAGTCAGGCTGGGTTGCGGCGTGATGAAGCGGATGGTACCGCCCTCCGAGCCTGCGCCGAACACAGTACCCTGCGGGCCACGCAGAATTTCCACACGTTGCAAATCAAAAACATTGGGAAACACGGAAGTACTCGAAAATCCGATGACGCGCGACTGCACCGGCGTATCGTCGATATAGATGCCGGTGGTCGATGCGCCGCTCTCGGAGCTGATGCCGCGAATCGCAATCGACGTACTGCCGCTGTTACCCCGGGTGAAGGTGACGCCGGGCGTGATCAGCGCAATATCATCGATTTGATTGACGCCCTGCGCGTCCAGGCTCTTCTGCGAAAAGGCGCTGGCGCTAATGGGCACGGTATTCAGGAGTCTCGCCTGCCGAGTCGCGGTGACCACGATCTCCTCGAGACCTGTCTGTTCGGATGATCCAGCACCCGAGGCGCCGCCGGCATCGGCATCAGCGGCGTGAATCGTACCCGCCATGGAAATTCCGGCCACGCAAATGCTGATGGCACTCACGATATTCAATCGCATGAGATCTCCCCTGCCCGTTGACGAGCTTGTGCATGACTGCCGTCCAAGATGGCGGCCGTCTCATGGCAGAGAAGAGCGTTCGAAAAGCGATCGGTTACCCCGGGCGAGAAAATATTTAATTAAATCTTCTTGGCGCGCCCCAACGTCAAGAGTGCTAGGAGACTCAAGAGCGCCGCTGCGCTCAGGTAAAAGCCCACCCACGCAAGGCCGCCGCGAATCGCCAGCGACTGAGCGAGAATCGGTGCGATTCCGCCCCCTAAGATGCCTCCCAAGGTAAATGCCAGCGACACGCCGGTGTAGCGCACGCGCGCCGGGAACAAACTTGGCATCCATGCGCCCAACGGTCCGTATACCAATCCCATCACAAACAGGGCCGCCGACAGGAACAGCCAGATCGCCAGCAACGAGCCGCTCGCGAGCGCAGGAGCCAGCCAAAATCCCAAGGGCACAGCCACCGCGCAGCCGGCAATCAACACGCTGCGCGCGTTGTGCCGGTCGGCCCAAAATCCCGAGCACAAGATCCCGCCCGCGAGGAACGGCATGGCCACCAGCAATACCGCGAGAAACTCGCGCCGATCGTAGGCCAGCGTGGTGGTGGCGTAACCTAAGGTAAATGTCGTCGTGAGGTAGAAAATCGCGAACGCCGCCACCACCGCAAAGGTGGCCGCCAAGGTTTCACGCAGCGCGCCTTTGAGCAACATCGCGGCCGGCACGCGCAACGGCGGCGCCTCCGCCAGCGCCGCCGCGAACACCGGCGTCTCCGTCAGCCGCAGTCTCACCCACAATCCCAATCCCACCAGTACGGCGCTCGCCAGGAATGGAAGGCGCCAGCCCCACTCGGAGAATTGCGTTGGCGAGAGAACCGATCCGAGAACGAGGAAAAAGCCATTGGCAGCCAAAAATCCCACCGGTGCACCCAGCTGAGGAAACATCCCGTAGCGGCCACGCGAGGCAGCAGGCGCATTCTCCATGGCCAAGAGGGCCGCTCCGCCCCACTCGCCGCCCAGCCCCAGACCTTGACCGAAGCGCAGCAGGCAAAGAAGGGCCGGCGCAGGCCAACCGACTTGTGCGTACGTGGGCAGTAGACCGATGGCTACGGTTGAGAGGCCCATGAGCAGCAGCGATGCAATGAGCGTCGATTTCCTGCCGATACGATCACCGAAATGCCCGAAGGCGAGCGCACCGATAGGACGAGCTACGAAGGCCACACTGAAGGACGCATACGAGGCTAACAATTGAGCTGCCGGGGGTGCAGCCGCGAAGAACAGCTTGCCGAAAACCAAGGAGGCAGCCGTGCCGTAAATGAAGAAGTCATAGAATTCGATCGCCGTGCCTGCCAGGCTCGCGAGCAAGATTCGAGTCGTCGAGGCGGGCGGCTGACGGTTGCTTGGCATGAATTGTTCCGGAGAAGTATTGGCTAAAACTTGGAAGTGATCGTCACGCCGATGGTGCGGGGCCTGAAAGTGCGGTCCGCGTAGATCAAATCGAGATTGGACCCGGTCTGATTGCGGGAGAGTATCGGATGCGCATCGAGCGCGTTCTTGACGAACAATGAAAGATCCACGCCGTTCCTGAAGCGCGTGCCGAGCCTTAAGCCCAACAAATTGGTCCGTGGGAGCGGAACCAATCCAGAGGCGTACGTCTGATTGCCCGAATCCTCGGAGGGCGTCGGCATCGATTGCCGGCTCGCGAACTGATCATCGACTCGCAGGTATCCCTTGTGTCCAGACCAAAAGAAGTCGTACTGCATACTCAGTGCAGCCGTCCAGGGATTGACTCCCAACGAGTCGCCGGCGCGTACCAATACGGCAGGGATCCCTGTGACCGGATCGGGCGGCGATGCGATCGATTGATCGAACGCCGCGTGGTTGTAGCCTAAGGCGATAGCGGCTTTGAAATGCTCATTGGCAAGATATTCACCCTGGAAATCAAAGCCGCGGCTGGTCGCCTTGCCGAGGTTTGCCACGAAGTTTAAACCACAGCCCGTGCCCAGGGTCACCTGCTGTTGAATCTCGCTCCACTTGATGTGGAATATGCTCGTCTCCAGGCGCAGGCGCCCGTCGAGCAGCTGATTCTTCGAGCCGATCTCGTAACTCCAAACCGAATCCGCCTTGTACGCATCGGGCGCCTTGGCATAACCCAGTTCTGCGAGGTCGGCATCGCAGCGCGCCGGAATGGCGGCATTCGCCCCACCCGTGCGAAAGCCTTTCGAAGCGGTGGCGTAGAGCAAATTGTGCGAATCGATCTGGTAGGAGATGCCGTACTTGGGAATCGCCGGCGTCTCTGACTCCGTGCCGGTCATGACGGTTCGCCCGCCGTTGAAGGGACCATCGCTGCGATTGGTAAAACTGAACGTCGAGTGCTCTACTCGCAACCCCGCGATCAGCGTTAGTCCGCCGATCAGCTTGAAATTGACCTCGCCGAAGCCGGCGATCTGTGTATCGAGAGAATCGATCAGCGAGCGGTAGCTGTACACGCCGTCGGCAAGACCCATGCCGAACGCTTGTTGAACACTCTCGCCCAGAGCCGTCTCGACCAGCCGCTCGAACGACGCCGGCGTGTCCGGCACGTACTGATCCGATGACTGATGCTCGTGCTGATAGAAGAGCCCCGCGAGCCACGTCAAGCGCGAATCCAGCTTGTTCGACTGAATGCGGATCTCTTGCGTGAACGCCTTTTGCGAGGTCATGAAGAGATCCTGGCTGGCGTAATTCGGATAGCCCGGCACCGGATGGGTAGGCGTAATCTCAACGCCCAGATCGTTCGGAATCAGCGCCGAAAGATCGCGATTGTTGCGATTGTCCTGCTCGTAGTAGGAGGTGTTGGCGGTCACGGTGAATCGATTAGCCGTGTAGTTAACGTTGAGGGCCGGCAGATAGCTGATCGCCTGAAATGGTGCGGTCACCGGCGCGCCATTGTTGAACTGACCGCTGCCGGGGTTCGACAAATATTCCCAGTAGGTTTGCGAGTCGTTGATATAGAGGTACTGATAATAGAACGTCGGCGTAATCATGAGGTGATCGATCGGCTGCCACGCGATCGCGAGGCGCGCATTGAATGAATTCTGCCAATCGTCGTTCTTGTTGATCGGGTTGCCGGTGAAGCGATCGACGCGATCGGTATAACCCCCGTCTTGCCGATACGACAGGCTCAATCGGAATCCCACTTCGTTTTCAATCATGGGACCGCCGATCGCGGTTCGCGCTTCGAAGGTGGGATCGCCGTTCTCGGTGAAGCCCAATTCACCGCGGGTATAATCCGTGTAGTCCGTCAGGCTCGGCGGCGGCGTGATGAAGCGCACCGTCCCGCCCTCTGAGCCAGCGCCAAACAGGGTTCCTTGCGGACCGCGCAGGATCTCGATGCGTTCCAGGTCGAAGACGTTCGGGAATACCGTGGTACTGGAGAAGCCGATCACCCGGGATTGCACCGGGGTATCGTCGATGTACACGCCGGTCGTCGACGCGCCGCTGTCCGAACTGATGCCGCGTATCGCGATTTGCGTGGTGCCGCTGTTGCCGCGCGTGAAAGTCACCCCGGGTGTCATCAGTGCGAGGTCGTCAATCAGACTCACGCCCTGATCGTCCATGTCCTTGCGGGTGAACGCACTGGCACTGATGGGTATGCTGCTCAGAAGGCGTGGCTGGCGCGTCGCGGTGACGAGCACCTCTTCCAGTCTTGCATCGGACTCCGCGCTATCCGACCCTCGGCTTTTCTCGAGAGCTTCCGCTTTTACGACGACTGTTTGCCGGTTCGATAACTGGGCGAAGCGCAGCCGCTCCCAGAAACTCTTCTTACTGTCTTTGGAGATCTCACTGGTATTACCGGTGGCTGTCGGCTGACCCACCATGGGGCTTGGGGCCCAGGTTGAGTCCGAGCGCGGAGCGGCAGGCACGATAGTGACGGTCTTTTCGTCGACGTACTTGAAGGTGAAACCAGTGCCGCTCAAAAGAGCGCGCAGGGCCTCCTCCGGCGTGAGATCCCCGTTCACGCCCTTGGTGCGAAGCGCATTGATCTGTTCCGATACATAGACAATCTGGAAATGCCGCTCTTTGGCGAGGGTTTGCAGCGCGAGGCCTAGGCTTTCGGCCGGAATGGTGGTTGGCCTCTTTGTGGCCGCGTGAACATCTTCGGCCAGCGAAATCTTCGCAAAGGAAAGGCCGGCGGTCGCGGTCACGGCGCAGAACACAGCCATAGCCTGACGCTGCAACGGTCTCATATTAGAAATGAGCCTCTGTCCGATCGATCAGTGGCGTCCCTATAAAGTATTTTTCTCAATGCGAATTTGCGCTTCGGTCTCGAGGACCTTGAGCTCGGGTCGGGCGCGCAGGAAGCGAATCAGGGACGCAGGATCGGTCGACGAAAACACGCCGCTCACATGAAACGTCTCGAGTCGCGGATCCGCCACGATCAGCTGCCGATCATTGTAGCGATTGAATTCATCCGCCACATCCGCGAGCGAGGCGGACTCGAATATCAGCTGCCGCTGCGTCCATGCCGTGGCGGTGGCAATATTCGGATGCTCCGCCATCCTAATGTGCTTCGGCGTGACTGTGAGCTGCTCCCCGCTTGCGACCAAGATATTGCCAACCCGGCCATTCGGCACCGCGGGGAATTCCAGCGTGGCGGGATGTGTCTGATCGGCTGAACTGACCGGTAGCGCGTCGCCATCGCCCACCGGATGATCGGTCAAGATGGCCACGCGCCCCTCGACCACGGTTACCACGGTGCCTTCTCTCTTTTGATAAACATCGAATTCCGTGCCGACGGCACGGACAGAGGTCGCTCCCACCGCCACGATGAACGGCCGGTTCGCATCCTTGGCAACGCGGAACAATGCCTGGCCCTGCAGCAATTCGACATTCCGGCCGCTCGCCGTATATCGCACCACGATCTTCGAGCGTGAATTGAGCTCGACGGTCGATCCATCGCTAAGCGCCAGCGAGCGCTGCTCGCCGATTGCGGTGGCATAACGGGGCGCCTGCAAGGTGCGTAAGTAGATAAACGCCGCTGCAATCCCCAGCACGATGGTTGCGGCAATCGCCGCGGACCGACTAGCGGGGAACCGGCGTAATGCTTGTCGCGCTGGCGCCAATGCCGGCGCGGCCGCTTGCACGTCGTAAGTGCTGCGCAGGCTCGACAATTCGATGACGTTGTCACGATCCGCCCGCCCTTGGGCTATGAGGGTCTGCGCATCGAACTTGCCGTGCGGATCGAGCAAGGGCCCTTCACTCCAGATGGCCGCGAGCTCGAGGTACGCCCGCAGGTGTTCCGGCGATTGCCGCAGCCAGCTATCGAAAGCAAGACGCGCCTTGGCATCCTGTTCGCCCGAGCGACATTCGACGAACCATTCGCTCGCCTCTTCGTAGATTTGCTGATTGATAGTCGACCGTCCTTCCATAAGCATCAGACCTGTTGCAGCCGCAGCCGCAAATGCAGCAAAGCTTTCATGAGGTATTTCTTCACCATCGGGAGCGAGGTCTCGAGACGGCTGGCAATTTCTTCGAAAGACAAACCATCGCGCCGATGCAGCATAAAGGTCGCTCGCGCCTTCGGCGACAATTCCTCCAGCGCGCGCTGCAGGCGTTCGAGGCATTGCTGCGCCTCGAGCGCCAGCGCGGGATCCGAATCCTGCGAGCCGGCCGGCTCATTGAGCAGTTGCACGAGTTCAACGGTTGGCGGCGTGGAAGATTGACGCATCGTGTGCTGCTGCACGACGTGCTGGGCGACTGTAAATAGATAAGCCTCAGGCGAGCGGATCGAGTCGATATTCGAGATCCGCAGCATGCGCAGGTACACCTCTTGCACCAATTCGGGCACGTCGGAGAAATTGCGCACGCGCGCGAACACAAAACGTCGCAATTGCGCTCCATGGCTTGCGACGAGGCCCGATACCAGTTCTTGTGCGTCTTCAGCCGCAGCCAATACCACTCCCCGATGCTTTTATAATTCTGCCCAGTATAAAGAGCGTAACGCCGCGGTTTGGATACCCCTGGACGGCCATATTTATTTGCGGCGTCGCAGCATGCGGCACAATCCTTACTACAATCTGAGTTCGACACGCGCTGGTCACCGACGGCTCAAGCCACCCTTCTGTCTGCTTCAGCTCGCCTTGTCGTTCGGATCTTTTGCGACGACCTTGCTGTTTCGGTGCTCCCACTGAATTTTCATATATTGTCCAATGATCCGCCAGGGGCCGTGAGATTCGCTCATTTCCCCGGACACCGTCCTAAGCTGAGCCTGTGGCTTTTTCGTATTCCGCCGGACTCAGATATCCAATTGTTGAATGCCGCCGACGTGGATTGTCGAAGCGTTTCACGTAGTCGAGCACATCTGCCTTCGCTTGGTCCCGTGTGGCATACACTTTATGACTTACCCGTTCTGTCTTGAGACTCGAGAAGAAGCTCTCCATGGCCGAGTTGTCCCAGACGTTGCCGCTGCGGCTCATGCTACAGATGACACCGAGTTCGCTGAGCAATCTCTGGAACTGCTCACTGATGTATTGCCCGGACTCAACCCGTCGTCGCAACACGGTTTGTCTTTGCCGAGCGTAACACTTTCGTAAGAGCTTCCGCCGGTGTTGGCCATTCAAGGCTTTTGCGAGGTCTGCTGTTGAGTGTGAGAGCGACAGCCTCAAGGTCAGTGACGCTATGCATACTCAAGTCTGTGCCCTTGGGGAAGTATTGTCGAAGCAACCCATCGGGGCGGAGGCTTCGAACTGCCGGTCGAGCAAGTTGGGCGCAACAATGCCGGCCGCACGCATCAACCGTGCAACGCGGTTCTCACCGCACTCGTGGCCCCATGCCGTCATATCGCGCGAGACCGGCGGGCTGCCATAAGTCTGATCGCTCTGCGGACGCTTCATCCACTCATAGAACCCGGCCCGCGAGACTTCCAGCGCCTCGCACATCTGTCGCGTCTGCCAAACACCGCGATGCGCGGCAA
>JBDUEQ010000078.1:0-22154 GCA_040002315.1 Gammaproteobacteria bacterium | reverse complement strand
CGACGCCCGGCGTGACGACGCCCGGCGCAAGCGCAATAGTGTTCGGTGGATTTGGAGCGTTGTAGGGGGGATCCGCAGGCAGGCTTGGCCTGCTTTGGATTTTCAGTAATTCTTCGGCGCTGACCTCGCGCTCCAATTGCTCGCTCAGCTGGCGCGCCATGGCGCGGGCGCGCCCCATCCAGTTGCCGACCTGGCGTGCAACTTTGGGCAGCCGCTCCGGCCCCAACACGATGAGTGCGATGGCCGAAGTAAGCAGTATCTCCGAGAATCCAACATCAAGCATGCGGCATCAGGCGTTGGTTTTGGGTGGGACCTTGGCTTCCGCCTCGCGCGCCGGGGCGCCGGCACTGAAGTCCGCATCGGTTTCCTGCTTCAGCTGTTTTACCTTCTCTTCCGATTCGCCGTCATTCATGGCCTGCTTGAAGCCTTTTACCGCGGCTCCCAAGTCCGTACCAATGGTGCGCAGGCGCTTGGTGCCGAATATCACCAAGGCAATCGCCAAGATGACCAGTAGCATTTTTGAGTCGAACATGTCGCTTCTCCGATCGGGGGTAACCCAAGTCTAGCCGCCAATAATACGCCAAAGAATTATGACATTGGACCGCATGGGATCGATGCGTGTTCGGTCCCATTTGACCTTCAGGGTGAAATTAGCTCTCCAACCAGAAGGTGACGGGTCCGTCGTTGGTTAGCGACACCCGCATATGGGCACCGAATACGCCGATTTCGACCCGGCCGTGGCGTGCGCGAGCCGCCACCACCAACCCTTCGAACAGCCGCCGCCCCTGATCGGGAGGAGCAGCGGTTGAAAAGCCGGGCCTAAGGCCCTTGCGCGTTTCCGCCGCCAGCGTGAATTGCGGGACCAGCAACAAGTCACCCCGGACGTCTTCCAGGCTTAAATTCATTTTGCCGGTCGGGTCGGCGAATATCCGGTAGTGCAGCAGCCGATCGAGCAAGCGTAGGCCGGATGCCTCATCGTCGGACGGGCGCACGCCGACCAGAACCAGTAACCCCGACCCAATGGACGCGACCCGCTCGGCCCCGATATCGACGCCTGCTTCCACAACGCGCTGCAACAGACCAATCACAAGGTTTCTCCAATCCACTTACCGGCCCATTTCGGCCATAAAACGCGCTTGCCTCCCGCAGGTCGCCTAGCGCAGCGCGGTAGGATGCGGACCCCAGCAAGGAGACCCCATTGTCCCCAACACAAGCCCGAGGTCAAACAATTCGAGATCGGATGCCGTCCCTGGCGTACCGCTCTTACGTGCTGATGGTGCTGGTCATCGTCTATACCTTCAATTTCATTGACCGTCAGATCGTCGGTATTCTGGCGGTGCCGATCAAAGCCGATCTTCGTTTGAGCGACTCGCAGCTCGGTCTGGTGGGCGGCCTCGCCTTCGCGCTGTTCTATACCTTTCTAGGCATACCTATTGCGCGCGTGGCGGACAGAGTCAGCCGGACCGGCATCATGACGGCGGCGCTGGCGCTGTGGAGTGTGATGACCGCCATCTGCGGGCTTACGCAGAACTTCGCACAGCTGTTCATGGCGCGCGTGGGAGTGGGAGTCGGCGAGGCGGGCGGCGTCGCGCCCGCATATTCGCTGATCTGCGACTATTTTCCACCCAAACAGCGTGGGCGCGCGTTGAGCGTGTACTCCTTCGGCATTCCGTTGGGGGCGGCACTCGGTATTGTGCTGGGCGGATTCATCACCAACCTCATGAACTGGCGCATGGCGTTTCTCATCGTAGGAGTCGCGGGCCTGCTGATCACGCCGCTTCTCAAGTTCACGGTGCGCGAGCCCATGCGCGGCGCATTGGATGCTGCTGCGGCCGGTGTGGGCTCGAGTCACTCCCTCCGCACCGCACAAGTTCCTTCGTTATTCGCGGCCATCGCGCCGCTGGCACGCAAACCGAGCTTCTGGGGATTGTCGCTCGGGGCTTCTTGCGCATCCATGACGGGATATGGTCTGTTCTTTTGGGCACCGTCGTTCTTGGTGCGCAGCTTTCACCTGAGCTTGCTGCAAGCGTCACTGGCCTACGGCGGGTTGGTATTGGTGGGCGGCCTTATCGGCATTTGGATGGGCGGTTTTCTGGCTGATCGCTGCGGTGAGAAGAGGCGCGCTATGTATGCCTACATTCCCGCCATCGCCTTTCTCGCCACTGTGCCGTTCTACGTTGCCGGCGTACTCTCGACCACTCTGTGGCTCAGCCTTACCGTGCTGCTGGTGCCCACGGCACTCGGCCTGGTCTGGCTGGGGCCGGTACTGGCCGCGGTGCAGCACCTCGCTCCCAGCAATATGCGGGCCACCGCCTCCGCGCTGTTCCTGTTCATCAACAACCTGATCGGCATCGGACTCGGCAGCACACTGATCGGCGTGGTATCGGACGCGATGCGCCTGCGTTTTGGCGCGGAGTCGCTGCGCTACGCGATTTTGACCGGCACGGGGTTTTACCTGATCGCTGCCGCGCTATTATTTTTTGCGGGGAGAAAATTGGCGAGGGATTGGGTTTAGGACTTAAAAAACCCACTGATAGACTCATTAAGTGTGTATTTAACTTCGTCTCACCCACTTCTTGAAATTTACTGAAATAAGGGGATTTTATGACGGAAAATAGCCTATTTTCTCCACAAAGTGGGGGTAAATAGGACCAAAATAGTGAAAATCTCCAGTCTGCCAAGCAGCATTGCCGCGGAACACACCCAGGTCTGGAAATCGCTCAACACACCGTAGTTGCTTCCCGGGCCCACCAGGCCTTGCCCGGGCCCTGCGTTGTTGATGCAGGCGACGATGGAGGTCAGGGAGGTCATGAAATCCAGGCCGCTGGCGAGTTGCACGAAGATCAACGTTACCGTGCTCATGAAATAGAGAAAGACGAAGGCCAGCACTGCGAATACCACGCGATTGGCGATGACGGTGCCGCCGACTTTGAGCGGCCGCACCATGTTGGGGTGCACCAGCTGATTGAGCTCGCGATGCGCTTGTTTGGAGAGCACCAGGGTGCGGATCATTTTGACGCCGCCGCCGGTGGATCCAGAACTTGCGACGATGCAGCTCAAGAACATCATCCACATGGGCGCAAAGATCGGCCAGCGCGAATAGTCCTGTGTGTGCAGGCCGCTGTCGGTGGCAATCGACACCACGTTGAAAATCGAGTGGCGCAATGCTGTGGGGTAGTCCGCATAGCTGCCCTTGAAGTACAGGAACAGGGATATGCCAATGCTGCTCACGACCAGCACGCCCAAAATCGCCTTGGCCTCGGCGTCGCGAAAATACGCTCTCACCCCGCGCTGGCTCCAGGCGAGAAAGTGGGTCGCAAAATTCATCGCCGCCAGGATGGTAAATGCCGTCAGCACCATCTCGATGGGCAGCGAATTGAAATGTCCGATGCTGGCGTCATACGTTGAGAAGCCGCCGAGGGAGAGCGCCGAAAACCCATGACAGACGGCGTCGAACCAGCTCATCCCGGCAAATTTTAGGCAGAGAACGCAGGCCGCGGTCAGCCCGGCATACACTGCCCACAGCAGCTTGGCGGTCTGGCCGATGCGCGGCGTGAGTTTGCTGTCCTTCATCGGACCCGGCATTTCCGCGCGATAAATCTGCATCCCACCGACACCCAGCATGGGCAGGATGGCCACGGCCAGCACGATGATGCCCATGCCGCCCAGC
Organism: Gammaproteobacteria bacterium; assembly: GCA_040002315.1. Taxonomy (GTDB): domain Bacteria; phylum Pseudomonadota; class Gammaproteobacteria; order Steroidobacterales; family Steroidobacteraceae; genus Bog-1198. The sequence goes on along the minus strand of JBDUEQ010000078.1, from coordinate 18,484 downwards.
CAGCTCAGCAAGTGTCGCCAGAGATTGATCGAGCGGGGCAGGTATTCGAGACCCGAGAGCACCGTGCCGCCCGTGGTGGTCAGGCCCGATGTGGCTTCGAAATAGGCATCGGTGAAATTAATGGGCAGAAAGTGCCAGAGCGGGAAACCGGCGACCGCGGGCAGAGCGACCCAGGTCAGCGCGACCAGCATCAAGCCGTCGCGCGTCTTGAGTTCGCGCTTGAAGCGCCGCGTAGCGAGCCACAGCAGCGCGCCGATCAGGAAGGTCGCGAACGCCGAGATGACGAAGGACCACAGCGCCGGATCCAGACCCCACACGGCCATCACCAATGGCGCCAGCATGGTCACGGCAAATACCATCATGACGAGGGAAAAGACGTGCGCGACCGGCAGTAAAATGTCTTTCACAAGAAGGAGGCAGAGCCTTGAAACAGCTTTTCGACCGCTTCGATATGACGGCGATCCGTCAGGAACAGGATCAAGTGATCGTCCGGCTGAACGGTGGTGTCATGGTGCGCAATGATGACATCCTCGCCGCGAACCACAGCTCCCAAGGTCGTGCCCTCGGGCAGAGAAATATCCTCGATTTTGCGTCCGATGACTTTGGAGCTATCGGCGTCGCCGTGCACTACCACTTCGAGCGCTTCGGCGGCGCCGCGCCGCAGCGAATGCACGCGCACCACGTCGCCGCGCCGCACATGTGCGAGCAATGAGCCGATGGTGACGGTTTGCGGCGAGATGGCGACGTCGATCGAGCCGCTTTCAATGAGCTCTGCATAGGATGGCTTGTTGATCAGGGCCATGACCTTGTGGGCGCCCAGTCGCTTGGCCAGCATGGCCGAGAGAATATTCGCCTCCTCGGAATTCGTCAGCGCGGCAAACACATCGGCGCTGTCGATGTTTTCCTCGAGCAGCAACTCCTCGTCGGCCGCATCGCCGTGCAACACGGTGGTGCGTTTCAATTGCTCGGAGACCTTGCGCGCCCGCTTGCCGTCGCGCTCGATGAGCTTGACCTGGTTCTTGTCTTCCAATTCGCTGGCCAGGCGCACACCGATATTGCCGCCTCCGGCAATAACCACGCGGCGCGCCGGCGCTTCCTCGCGACGCATCTCCTTCATGACCACGCGAATGTCCTTGCGAGCGGCGAGGAAAAATACCTCATCGCCATCGGCGATGACGGTGTCGCCCTCGGGCTTGATGCTTTTGCCGGCTCGATAAATGGCGGCGACCCGGGCGTCGGCCGTGGGGATGTGCTCGCGCAGGGTACGCAGCGCCTGACCCACCAAGGGACCGCTTTGCAGCGCGCGAATACCCACCAGGCGCACTCGGCCGTCGGCGAAATCCAAAACCTGCAGCGCGCCCGGATAGCGGATCAGGCGCGCAACGTATTCGGTGACCAGCTGCTCAGGGCTGATCCACACATCCACGGCGACGGCGTTTTCTCCGAACAGCTTGTCGCGCTCGGTGAAGTCGGCGGAGCGCACGCGGGCGATTTTCTTCGGCGTGCGATACAGCGTCCACGCGATGTGGCAGGCCAACATGTTGACCTCGTCGCTGTTGGTCAGCGCGACGAGAATATCGGTGGCTGCAATCCCCGCCGCCTCAAGGACCCGGGGACTCGCGGCATTGCCGTTCACGGTGCGTATGTCGAGGCGGTCTTGCAGGTCCCGCAAAATCTCCTCGTTGATATCGATGACCGTGACGTCGTTCGCCTCTTCCCTCGAGAGGTGGTATGCCGCCGTGCGGCCGACCTGCCCCGCGCCCAAAATGATGATTTTCACGGCGTAAGATTACTCTACACGGACGAGATTGGCGTATGACAGCATCAGCCATTTCGTGCCCTGACTCTCGAAATTGACCTGGATTCGGGCATGCGGTCCATTGCCCTCGAAGTTGAGGACGACGCCGTCACCGAATTTCGAATGCCGGACCCGGCTGCCCATGCGCATGGCAGGACTCGGTGATTCGTCCAGGCTGCTGCTTCGCTTGATAAATACCGGCCTCGACACCTGCAGTCTCGGCCGTATTTCCTCGACCAAGTCCGTCGGCAGCTCGGTGATGAAACGCGACGGCTGGCCGTAGGTATCCACCCCATACAGACGTCGCTGTTCGGCATAGGTGATATAGAGTTGCTTCATGGCTCGAGTCAGTCCGACATAGGCCAGGCGGCGCTCCTCCTCGAGCCCGGCCAAATCCGCGACTGAGCGCTGATGCGGAAACAGGCCATCTTCCATACCTGCCAGAAACACCACCGGAAATTCCAAACCCTTGGCGGAATGCAGGGTCATCATCTGCACGCAGTCGTCGTAGGGGTCGGCCTGGCCCTCGCCGGATTCCAGCACGGCATGCGCAAGAAAAGACTCGAGCGGATTCAATTCGTTTTCGGCGTCGGTCTCAGGCGAAAAACCGCGCGCCGCGCTGACGAGTTCCAGCAAGTTCTCGATCCGCCCTTCGCCGCGCTCGCCCTTCTCTTTTTTGAAATGCTCGATGAGCCCGCTCATTTGAATCACATGATCCACTTGTTCGTGGAGTTCCAACCCCTGAACTTCCTGAGCCAGCTTGTCGATCAGCGCCAAAAAAGCCTGTAGTGCCAGGGCCGCTCTTTGCGGCAGCGCACTCTGTATACAGGTCAACGCACCCATCCAAAGGGAAGTCGAGTGGGATCGCGCATGGTCGCGTACCGTGTCCATGGTTTTCGCGCCGATGCCGCGCACCGGTAGATTCACCACGCGCTCGAAGGACGTGTCGTCGGCCCGGCTGGAGATGAGGCGCAGGTACGCCAGAGTGTCCTTGATTTCCGCGCGTTCGAAAAACCTTAGGCCGCCGTACACGCGGTATGGCATGCGGGCATTGAGAAACGCCTCTTCGAAGACGCGCGATTGTGCGTTCGATCGATACAGCACCGCTGTCTCGCGCCGTGCACCGCCGTGCGCCACCCATTCTCGAATCCGGTTGACCACAAAATCGGCTTCGTCGCGCTCATTGAAGGCGGCATAGAGCTTGACGCGCTCGCCATCGGCGCCGCTGGTCCACAGGGTCTTGCCCAGACGGCCGGCATTGTTGGAGATCAGCGCATTCGCTGCCTTTAAGATGGTGCCCGTGGAGCGATAGTTCTGTTCCAGCTTGTAGAGCACGGCTTTCGGGAAATCACGGCGAAACTGCTGCAAGTTCTCGACCCGCGCGCCGCGCCAGCGATAAATGGACTGATCATCGTCGCCCACCACGAACGGCAGCCCCTCAGGACCGGCCAGCAGCATCAGCCACTTGTACTGGATGGCATTGGTGTCCTGAAACTCATCCACCAGCACGTGACGAAAGCGCGTGCGATAGTGCCGCAGCAGCGACGGATCGTCGCGCCACAATTCATAGGCGCGCAGCAGGAGCTCTGCGAAATCCACCACGCCGGCGCGTTGACAGGCCTCCTCGTAGGCCTGATAAATCTTGATCAGCTGGCGGCGGGTTGGATCGCCGTCGTCCTTGATGTGCTTGGCGCGATGACCCTCGTCCTTCTGCGCATTGATGAACCACTGGATCTCGCGCGGTACCCAGCGGGTCTCATCGAGATCGAGCGCCTTCAAGACCTTGCGCAATACCCGGGCTTGGTCTTCGGAATCCAGGATTTGGAAGCTTTGCGGCAAGCCCGTCTCGCGCCAATGGATGCGCAGCAGCCGATGCGCCAAGCCGTGGAAGGTGCCCAGCCACATCGCGCCGCTCGGCAAGCCCAGCAGGGTTTCGACGCGGCTGCGCATTTCAGACGCGGCCTTATTGGTGAAGGTCACCGCGAGAATGCTGTTCGGCGAGGCGCCTTCGACTTGGATGAGCCACGCCACCCGATGCACCAGTACGCGAGTTTTGCCGCTGCCGGCGCCGGCCAGTACCAAGGCGGGGCCGAGCGGTGAGCCCACCGCCTGCCGTTGGTCGTCGTTGAGCTCGTCGAGAAGGTGAGATACGTCCATAAGGGCGCGGATTGTACTTGAGCTGAGAGCCTGTCTGGGACTCGCGCAGCACCCGGACAACTTTAAGACCTCTGTGCGCGGCCTTCCTCGGCGAATTCGATCAGCGCCTGCGCCAGAGACAGCACCACCGGACCCGCGATCAGGCCGATGGCGCCGAATGCCGGAATGCCCCCCAAAACACCGATGAACACCGCCAGCGCGGAAATCCTCGCGCGGCCGGATATGAGCAGCGGCCGCAGCACATTGTCGAGAGTGCCCACCAGCAGCAGACCCCAGACGAGCAAGAAAATGCCATAGCCCCAGCGGCCATCGAAGAACAGCCAGATCACCGCCGGACCCCAGACCAGGGCCGTGCCGCCCACGGGCAGCATGGCAAGCAAGGCCGCCAGCACGCCGAATACCACCGGTGACGGCAGGCCGGCAATGGTGAAACCGATTCCTACCAAGACACCCTGAACGAAGGCCGTCACGCAGGTGCCGATAACGATGGCTCGAGTTACGCCGCCGAGTTGCCGGAACAGCCGTTCCTTGCGAATCTCATCGAGGGGGATCAAGCGCCGCGCGCGGAGCAGCATGGCATCGCCGTCGCGCAAGAAAAAGAACAAGAGAAACAGCATGATCGCAAATCCAAGCAACGAGCCCAAGGCTCCCAAGAAGAATCCGCCGCCGACACTGGCGGCGCGTTTCAGCACTTCGCGTGTGCCGGCGATCAGCCAGGATTGAATCTGTTCCGCCGATATCCCCGCATGTGCCTCCAACCACACGTTGACCCGGGCGATCCAAGGGAATTGCTGCAGATCCGACAGCGACCGAATGTCGAGCGCCCCTGCTGATTTCTGCAGCTTCTGCAGCAGCGTGGAAATTTGCGCGACAAAGTCGATGGATAGTGCGCTCAAAGGCAGCAGTATCACGATGGGCGCGAGCAGCGTCAGCACGCCGGCCGCCGCCCCTTTGCCCCGAAAACGCCGCCGCAGCCGCAGGTTCAAGGGATATAGCAGGAATGCGAGAAAGGCGGCCCAAGTCATGGGCCCCAAGAAGGGCACGAATATGAGCAGCAGCGCGTAACCGAGAACCGCTGCTACGACGAGGGCAAAAATACGCGGATAAAAGCTCGAGGAGGTCGGCATCGCGCCATCCTAGCACTCGATCTGCTACGCAGGACACGTGTAACATTGGGGCACTCAAGGTGCCCCCCCGCGGAATAACAATGATAAGTATAACCGTCAACGATCAGAAGCTTAACGTCGACGCCGCGCCGGATACGCCGCTGCTCTGGGTGCTGCGCGATCACCTCGGAATGACCGGCACCAAATTCGGCTGCGGCATGGCGCTGTGCGGAGCGTGCACTGTGCACGTCGACGGCGCCGCCACTCGCTCCTGCGTGCTGCCACTGAGTGCAGTGGGGGGCAAATCGATTACGACGATTGAAGGGCTGTCTGTGGATCGCAGCCACGCCGTGCAAAAAGCGTGGATGGAGCTGGACGTGCCGCAATGCGGCTATTGTCAGTCCGGGCAGATCATGTCCGCGGCGGCGCTGCTCGCGACGAACGCGAAACCGAATGACGCCGATATCGATGCGGCGATGTCGGGCAATATTTGCCGCTGCGGTACTTACCCAAGAATCCGCAAGGCAATTCACCGCGCAGCGGAATTGCTCGGGCCAGGCGCGCCGAAATGAAAGCGACGTCGGAACTGAGCCGCCGCGATTTTCTGAACGCCGGTGCCACCGTGGGGGGCGGCTTCATAGTGGCGTTGACCGTGCCTGAGATTGGCGGCAGATGGCATTCGGCGGCAGCTGCCGCCACGGCCGCCGGCGCGCCGGCCGCCGGCAAGTCCATTGGTCAACTGAATGCGTGGCTGAAAATCGCGCGCGACAATTCCATCACCATCATCGTCGATCGCTCCGAGATGGGCCAGGGTGTGTACACGGCGCTGCCGATGTTGCTGGCCGAGGAACTGGGCATCGACATGCGTTTGATTCGGATCGAGGCTGCGCCCGTGGGCGATGCCTACATCAATCCGGGCAATGGCGGTCAGGTGACCGGAACCAGCAACAGCGTGCAGGACGCCTGGGAGAAGCTGCGCATGGCGGGCGCGACCGCTCGCACCATGCTGGTCTCGGCCGCCGCCAAACGCTGGCAAATCGATCCGGCGCAATGTCGTGTCAGCAACGGCACGGTGGTGAACGCGCAGGGCAAGGTCTTGACCTACGGCGAGCTGGCGGACGCGGCGGCCAAGGAGCCGGTGCCCAAAGAACTGAAGCTGAAACCCAAGAGTGAATTCCAACTGGTCGGCAAATCCCAGCCGCGTCTCGATACGCCGGGCAAAGTCGATGGCAGCGCCGGGTTCGGCTTGGACATCAAACTGCCCGGGATGCTGCACGCCGTACTTGCACAGAGTCCTGTGCTGGGCGGAAAGGTAAAAAATGTCGATTCCGGCGCCGCCGAGAAAATGCCGGGAGTGCACAGGGTCATGGTCACTTCCAGCGGGGTCGTTGTGGTCGCCGACCACTTCTGGCAGGCATTGCAGGCACGCGGTGCACTGCTTATCACGTGGGATTCCGGCGCCAATGTACATCTCGATAATGCGGGTATCCACGCGCTGCTGAAGAAAACCGCCGCGGCAGGCGTCGGGCTGTCGGCGCGCAACGACGGCAATGTGGATTCAGCGCTCAAGTCCGCGAAGCAAAGCTTGAGCGCCGCCTACTATCTGCCGCTGCTGGCGCACGCGACCATGGAACCCATGAATTGCACCGCCGACGTCAAGCCCAATGGCTGCGACTTATACGTGGGCACCCAAGTTCAACAGGTCGCGCAGGCGGCGGCGGCAACGGCGGCCGGGCTAGAGCCTGCGCAGGTGCGGGTCTTTACCACGTTGATCGGCGGCGGCTTCGGCCGGCGCTTGGATATCGATTTCGTCCCGGCGGCGGTCGAGGCATCGAAGGCGCTGGGTGTGCCCGTCAAAGTGATCTGGACGCGCGAAGATGATATGACCCACGACACCTATCGCCCGCCCGCGTACGAAGAGGTCAGCGGCGGTGTCGATGCGGCGGGAAAAGTCGTTGCCTGGAAATTGCACATCACCAGCCCGTCAATTACGGCGCGCATGTTCCCACCGGTCAAGGGGGTCGATGACTCGGTAATCGAGGCGGCGGTCAACAATCTGTACGACGTGCGGAATTTATCGGTGAGCTACTCGCGCCAGGAGATCGGCATCGACGTGGGCTACATGCGTTCCGTGAGCCACGCGCCCAATTGCTTCGTCATCGAGAGTTTCATGGACGAGCTGGCCGCCGCGGCCGGCAAGAATCCTTATGACTTCCGCCTGGCGCAGCTCACGAACAAACCGCGGCAGCGCCGCGTGTTGCAGCTGGCGGCGGAACGAGCCGGATGGGGCAAGGCGCCTGCCGGCCGCTACCAGGGCATCGCGTTGATGGAAGGGTATACGACCCATTTGGCACAAGTGGCGGAGATCTCCATCGAGCATGGGCAACTCAAGGTGCACAAGATCACTTGTGTGGTTGATTGCGGTCAGATGGTCAATCCGCGCATCGTCGAATCGCAGATCGAAAGCGGCATCATCTTCGGCCTGACGGCGGCGCTATGGGGCGAGGTAACACTCGAGGGGGGGCGGGTGCAGCAGACCAATTTCCATAATTACCGGTTGCTGCGCAACAACGAGGTGCCCGAACTCGATGTTCATCTCGTCGACGGCGACGCAGCGCCCGGCGGCATCGGCGAGGCCGCCGTGCCATTGGTGGCGCCCGCCATCTGCAATGCCATATTCACGGCGACGGGAACGCGGCTGCGGGAATTGCCCATCGGCAAGCAGAAGTTGCAGAAGGCATGAGCGGCGCCGCGAGTGGCGCGCGCAACGTGGGCGGACGTTTTCCAGGAAACGCTCGTACCAGAACGACTATCAGGACTTTTTCTGAGGGCCGTACTTGGCGCGCCATTTCTCGCGAGCTTGGCGGCGGATCTCCTCAAGACTCACAGATGCAGCCGCCGCGGTGCGGAAGGAAGGATATGCAGGCGAGGTTGAAATTTCTCCATGCGCGATGCCGGCTCCGGCGCTTCCGCGGAAACGCCTGCGCTTTTCACGAATCGAATTTGAATTCTATGGAAATCCCCAATTGAACCAGCAGGCGGGCGACCCCCACCGGCAAGGTGAAGTCGGCGGCCGATTCACGCTCGATTACCAAGATCAGGGCGACATCGCCGCCTTCTGCCTGAATCTTTTGCAGAAAGGAATGACGCGCGTTCAAGCGCTGCAGAAAGAGGAACAGCACGGCCTCGATGCCGCGGGACCTGAAATCTACATTCGCGGCTTGAACAACCTCTGCGGATACCGCGCCTTGGCGCGCAGGACTTTTCTCGGCTAGCGCGGCCAGAAACTTTGGTTCGATCGGGTCTGGCCAAGACTCGGCACTGACGGGGGCCAGCCAATAGGTTTGAGTGTGATGCGCCGCAATTCTGCCTTTCGACCGTGTCGGGCGGGAATCCCCAGCCTTGAAGCAGTGTTCAGGTTCGAGACCCAGAGCCTCAGATATCTCTTCTGGGTCGATGGCCGGATGCCGAACGCGCAATGACAATTGGATTCGCGTGGCAGAAGTCTCCGATAGTTTACGGGCTTGCATGGAACTTATGCCTTGAACGAGAAGTAGTGATCCAAGATCAGCGCCGCGAACAACAGCAGCAAATAGGTAATCGAAAACTTGAACGTACGCATGGGCAGCTCGGGCCGGAGCCCGCGTTGCAGGACTACGACGTAGTAAAGAAACCGCGCGTTGAGAATCACGGCGGCGGTGAGATAAATAAATCCGCTCATGCCGCAAAGGTAGGGCAACAGCGTGCTTAGGACCAACAGGATGGTGTACAGCACGATTTGCAATCGGGTGTACGGAATCCCATGAGTCACGGGCAGCATGGGAATGCCGGCCTTCGCATAATCGTCGCGCCGTGCGATCGCCAGAGCCCAAAAATGCGGCGGGGTCCAGGTGAAGATGATAAGGAACAGGAGCAATGCCTGAGGATCGACGGAGTTGGTGACGGCGGCCCAACCGAGCACCGGCGGCGCGGCGCCCGCAGCACCGCCGATCACGATGTTCTGCGGCGTGGCCCGCTTCAGCCATATCGTATAGACGATGGCGTAACCGATCAGGGAACAGAAAGTCAGTGTGGCCGTGAGCAGGTTGACGAGCAGTGAGAGAATGAGCATGGACGCGACGGCAAGCAGAGCGGCAAACACCACGGCGTGCATCATTTGCAAGTGACCCGTGGGCAGTGGCCTGCGCCGAGTGCGCGCCATCTGTTCATCGATGCGGCGGTCCAGCACATGATTGAACGCCGCCGCGGATCCAGACGCCAAGGCTATCCCCAAGGTCCCAAAGATCAGTGCAGGCAATGGCACGAATCCCGGCGAGGCGAGGATCATGCCGACGATGGCCGTAAAGACGATCAACAGGCTCACCTTGGGCTTGGTGAGCTCGAGGAAATCGCGCCACCCACCTACGCCGGTGAGGGTAATTGCGGGGCTATCGGGTAGGGTCGGCACGCCGCAAGGGTACCACGCGGACTGCGGCGGCCGGCCAGAGGGCCCGGAGCAAGGTCACGAGACACAAGACCAGAAAAGCGGCGCCTGCATTATGCAGAGTCGCCAGCGGCAGGGGGAGGCCCCAGTGCACCGTGGATATTCCGATGCAGATCTGCAGCGCCACCGCCAGCACCAACAGAAGCCCCGCCAGGCGGAGCCGCTGACTGTTGGCGGCGGCGGCCGCCACTACCCCTAAGGTGATCAAGATCGAGCCCGCCACCACAGCGCCCAAGCGATGCGTGAAGTGAATGGCAACTCGCGCGGGATTCGCGAGGATACCACCTTCGTAATTGATACCGAGTCCGCGCCACAGCACGAAGGCGTCGCGAAAATCCATCTGCGGCCACCACGAATTCTGGCAGGTGGGTAAATCCGGGCAGGCCACCGCTGCATAGTTGGTGCTGGTCCAACCGCCCAAGGCAATTTGTAATATCAATACTGCAAGAGCGGCGAGGGCATATTTTCTCAATGCCGCTTCTCGCTGTGTGAGCGGCCGCGTCCCGGGGGCCAGCGCCAACCACCACAACAATCCCAATGTCGTAAGACCGCCCAGCAAGTGTGCGGTCACTATAAGAGGCTTGAGCAGCAAGGTCACCGTCAATGCGCCCAACGCACCTTGCAGACACACGACCACGAAGGCGAGCACTGCCGGCACCAGCGGCTGGTCGCGGTCGGTGCGGAAGCGCACCGCCCAGACTGCCAACACGACAATAAGCACTCCGAGTGACGAGGCGAAATAACGATGAATCATCTCGTGCAGCGCCTTGGCGAATTGCGAGCCCGAACCGGCATTGGCAGCGCCTGCGTCCGGGTAGAGGTGTCCGTAACAACCCGGCCAGTCCGGGCATCCCAAGCCGGCATCGGTCAGGCGTACCCAAGCGCCAAGTACAACCACCGCGGCCGCCAGACATGCGGCTGCGAAGGCCAGACGCCTGAACCAGAGCAAACGTTGTTGTGGATGCATGCGCCGGCTAGCCGATGGAGGAAAGCCGTAGCAGTCGCTTCATGTCTTGCAGCATGCCCTTGGCTTTGGCATCGGGTGCATAGGACATCATGAGATTGCCGAGAGGGTCGACCACGTACACCCGCGGCGCCGCGGCGCCGCGATACGGCAGCAGCTCGAACAGAGGTGCGGCCGCGGGACTTGCACCAATCACGATCAGATCGGGGTGTTGTTCGCGCAAGTATTGCGCGTCGCAGCAGCCTGGGTCGGCGATGAACACCCGTTGTACGCGCTGCATGTCGCGATCCAGTGCAGTTCGCACTTGGCGGGTGTCGTAGAGTCGGGCAAGACAGGCCTGGTCGCAGTGGCCCGCTACCACGTACAGAAATGTCCACTTGCCCTTCAGGAAATTGGGGTCGGTGTTTGCTGCGGCCACTGTGCCATCCGCGGCCCACAGCGGCAGCGCCAGCGACGGCAGCGGGCGCGCCGGATGTACCAAGTCGCCAGTGTTGACACGTCCACCCGGGTGCCAGGTGCCGTGACCGTAGTACAAATAGAAGGCCAGTCCCAATGGTGCAAAAAACAGCAGCGCCACGCCAATCAATACGCGACGCTGACGGCGATCGTGTGCGCTCCGATTCGTCATGGGGCCACCCCGCTGCCGCTGCCGGCGCGCCGAAAATTCGTGACTATATAGATCACGCCCAGGGTCAGCGCCAGCGCGAACCATTGCACGGCATAGCCGATGTGGCGGATGGGCGGAAACCCGGGCGCCGACCAATTGCGCACGTATCCATCCGGCTCGCCGGGGTCGAGCAGCACCAAATCGGTGGCGGTAGTCCACGAGGATTCGTGCAGCAGGCCGGCGATCTCGGCGCGGCTGGGAAAGGCTGCGACCACGGGATAGGGCGGCAGCAGTTCAGCCTTAGTGCCCATTTGAATGCCGGGACTCGGCATATGATCGGCGCGGCCGTGCAGCTGCCGCTGGTTGTTGGCGACGGGGATGGTCGGCCGCTCGGCACGGCTCGCCCCCAACGGCACCCAGCCACGGTTGACCAACACCCAGCCGCCGCCCGTGAGCGCAAACGGCGTGATCACGAAATAACCGACGTGCTCGGCATTCATCATATTGTCGATCAGCACCTGCCGCGTTTCATCGTAGTGACCGACGGCCACGACGTGCTGGTAGCGCTTGACGGGAGGCGTGCCGAATTCGATCAATTGTGTGGCATCCGCACCCGCCGCGAAGGAATCGAACAGCGCGCGCTTCTCGTCCGCGCGGCGCAATTGCCAGCGGCCGAGCGACACCAGCAGCACGATGAGACCAAGAGCGAGCAGCGTCGTGAACGGTCGCGGCGCGAAGATGCGGGAGCCGATTTTGATTGACACGATATACTGCCTGCGTCCGCTCAACGTTTTCGAGTAGCTGTGGAATTCAAATATCTCGTCATTGCGATGCTGTTGCTGATCGTGATCAGCCTCGGCAAGGCATTGTTCCATCTAACGAGCAGCAATGTGGAAGACGGGCCCAAGATGGTCAAGGCATTGGCCTGGCGCATCGGCCTGTCAGTACTGCTGTTCGTGCTGCTGATCGTCGCCTACTACAGCGGATGGATCGTTCCGCAGCACGTCGTCCCGGGCTACAACCAGTAGACGAAGGTAAACAGCCCCAGCCAGACCACGTCGACGAAGTGCCAGTACCACGCGACGGCCTCGAAGCCAAAATGGCGCTTAGGCGTGAAGTGGCCCTTCATCACCCGGAACCAAATGACAGTGAGCATGATGGCGCCCACGGTGACATGCATGCCGTGAAATCCGGTGAGCATGAAGAATGTCGAGCCGTAGATGCCGGTGCCCAATTGCAGGCCCAGTTCGGTGTACGCCTCGTGATATTCGTATGCTTGAAAACCCACAAAAGTGAATCCCAGCAAGAAGGTCAGCGCCAGGAAGAGCTTCAAGCGACCGCGATGGCCGGTGAGCAGTGCGTGGTGCGCAATCGTCACCGTCACGCTGCTGGTGAGCAGGATTGCCGTGTTGAGCGCCGGCAAGCCGAGCGCGGGAACGATTTCGAACGTGCCGTCGGCCTTGCCGCCCACGACGCCCGGACCATTGGTCGGCCAGACTCCGTCGTAATTGTTCCACAGCAGCAGCTTGCTGAAAATTTTGACCCCCTCCCCCGCCAGCCAGGGAACGGAAAAATTGCGCGCATAGAACAAGGCGCCGAAGAAGGCAGCGAAGAACATCACTTCGGAGAAAATGAACCACATCATTCCCATGCGGAACGAGCGATCGACCGCCATGTTGTAGATGCCGGCCTGATTCTCGGCGATCACGGTGTGGAACCAGAAAATGAACAGCAGCACCAGCATGACAAAGCCCGGAATCAGGGCATATGCCGGCAGCCAATCGTCAAGCGTGGCGACGGCGCCGCACATCAGCGTGAACAGCGTTATGGATCCATAGATGGGCCACGGACTGCTGTGAGGAATGTAGTACTTGTCTGCATCCGCGTGCGCTTGCGCCATGATTCTTGATCTCTAAACGGTGAATGAAAACTTGAGTTTAAAACGTTTGGTCACCGACGTGTTGCCGATTGCGCGGCCGCCGTCGCGGTCGTATCGTAGATGGTGTACGCCAACGTGAGCTTGTCCACATTGCCGGGCAGCCCCGGGTCGACGATGAAGCGTACCGGCATGTCCCGTCCCTCGTTTGGCCGAAATTTCTGCGGGCTGAAACAGAAGCACTCGGTCTTATGAAAGTATTTTGCCGTGCCGGTCGGGGTGATGCTGGGCACGGCTTGAGCTACGGCGGCTTCCTTGGTCAAATTCTTCGCATAAAACGTGGTGTCGTACAGCTTGCCCGGATGAATCCGCATCGAGGCGACGGCGGGCTTAAAATCAAAGCTGCCCACTGACCCTGCCTGCACCATGAACTCGATGGTGACCTCGCGATTGGGATCGAGCGCTTCGACTACGCTGGCCTTGCCGGCCTTGGCTTCCGCGTTGCCGATGCCCGCGGCCCTGCACAGCACATCGTATAGAGGCACGAGCGCCCAGCCGAAGGCGAAGCTGCCTGCGGTCATAATGAGCAGCGCCCTGACGAGCTTCCGATTGGCGCTCTTTTGAGGGTTCATCGGCTGCATCAGTGATAGCGGCGATACACCAACAATGCGATGAAGCCCAGGTAAAACATGATCGCCAATCCCGCCAATCCCAAGGCACCATTGCGGATTCGGCGCTTGCTCGATGCTCGCGCGAGCTCCGGCCCGGCTGCACTCATGGAATTTCGGGCGCGGTCGCGAAGCTGTGATACGGCGCGGGTGACGGCAAGGTCCACTCCAATCCCGTGGGATGCGTTCCCTCCCAGACCTCGGAGGTCGCCTTCTTGCCGCCTCGCGCACACTGCACGATCACGACAGCGAACAGGATCTGCGATGCCCCGAAGCAGAAGCCGCCAATGGACGACACCATGTTCCAGTCGGTGAACTGCACCGCATAGTCAGGAATGCGCCGCGGCATTCCGGCGAGCCCGAGGAAATGCTGCGGGAAAAACAACACGTTGACGAAGATCGCTGACAACCAGAAGTGCATCTTGGCCAGGGTCATGTTGTACATATGGCCGGTCCACTTCGGCAGCCAGTAGTACACGCCGGCCATGATGCCGAAGATGGCGCCCGGCACCAGCACATAGTGGAAGTGCGCAACGACGAAGTAGGTCTGATTGTATTGGAAGTCCGCCGGCACGATGGCCAGCATCAGGCCGGAAAAGCCTCCGATAGAGAACAGGAACAGGAATGCGAGTGCGAACAACATCGGGGGCTCGAAGGACAGCGAGCCGCGCCACATCGTCGCCGTCCAGTTGAACACCTTCACGCCGGTCGGCACCGCGATCAGCATGGTGGACATCATGTAGAACAATTGCGCCGCCAACGGCATGCCGTCCACGAACATGTGGTGGCCCCAGACGATGAATGACAGGAAGGCGATGGACGCGATGGCGTAAATCATCGAGGTCGCGCCGAACAGCGGTTTGCGCGAGAAGGTCGGCAGGATCTCTGAAATGATGCCGAAAGCCGGCAGCACCATGATGTAAACCTCAGGGTGACCGAAGAACCAGAAAATATGCTCGAACATGACCGGGTCGCCGCCGCCCGCTGCATTGAAAAAGCTGGTGCCGAAGAAATGATCGGTGAGCAACATGGTGACGGCGCCCGCGAGCACCGGCATTACCGCGATCAAGAGGTAGGCGGTTATCAGCCAGGACCAGGCAAACAAAGGCATTTTCAGCAAATTCATGCCGGGGGCGCGCATGTTCATGATGGTCACGATCACGTTGATCGCACCCATGATGGAGGAGATGCCCATCATGTGAATCGCAAAAATCAGCATCGGAAAGCTGTCGCCGGTCTGCAGTGACAGAGGCGGATACAGGGTCCAGCCGCCGGCGGCCGCGCCGCCAGGAACCAGGAACGTGGACAGCAGCAGAGTGAAGGCGAACGGCAGAATCCAGAAGCTGAAGTTGTTCATGCGCGGCAGAGCCATGTCCGGCGCGCCGATCTGCAGCGGCACCATCCAATTCGCGAGACCGACGAAGGCCGGCATGACAGCGCCGAAAATCATCACCAGCGCATGATTGGTGGTCAGCTGATTGAACAACACCGGATCGACGAGCTGCAGGCCGGGTTGAAACAATTCCGCCCGAATGACCATGGCCATCGCGCCGCCGATGAAGAACATGATCAAGCTGAACACCAGGTACATGGTGCCGATGTCTTTATGATTGGTCGCGAACAACCAACGCTTGATCCCGGTCGCGGGCTGATCGTGATGATCGTCGTGGTGAGCGGTGTCGCTCGCTTGGGCGTAGGCCATAGTCTTTAAGCTCTCTCGTGAAATGCGGTTTAATTCGTTGCCGTCGACAAGACCTGCGCGGTGGGCGGCGGTGCGGCGTCGCGTACCGGGTCGCGCGCCGCTGCCTGCTTCACTGCCGCTTTCTGCTCATCGACCCATTTCTTGAAATCGTCCGGAGTACGTACGTCGACAACGATGGGCATGAAGCCGTGATCGCGGCCGCACAGCGAGGTGCACTGGCCGCGGTAGATGCCTTCCTTGCCCGGGTCGACTTTGAACCACAATTCATTGACGAATCCCGGCACGGCGGAACGTTTGGCGCCGAAGTCGGGGACCCACCATGCGTGGATGACATCCTCGGAGGTCAACAATAGGCGCACCTTGGTGCCGCTCGGGATAACCATGGGATGATCGACGTCCAGCAAATAATTCTCGACCGACTTCGGATCAATGCCCGAGCGCAGCTGGCGGGCAAAATTCGAATCGCGCGCCAGGGTCGAGAAGAAGTTGACCCCCTCGGCTGCATCCATATATTGGTACTGCCATTTCCACTGATAGGCGGTGACCCTGATGGACAGCTCGGAGTTGCGCGTGTCTTCCATCATGAGGATGACCTTCGCTGCGGGTATAGCCATCACCACCAGGATGACGACCGGAATAATGGTCCAAATGATTTCCGCCTTGGTGCTGTGTACCAAGGTGGTGTCGGGGACCGCGCCCTGCGAATGGCGGAATTTGACCAAGGCATAAATCATCACGCCGAAGACCGCGACGGCAATCGCCACGCACACCCAAAAGACTTCCATATGCAAGGCATAGATGTCGCGGCTCAAGCCAGTGACGCCCACAGGCAGGTTGTAGCCGTTAGAGGTGTTGGCGTGGGCGGCCGCCGCCGCGCTCAATGCAGCCAGGCAGAACGCCCGGGTCCAGGCACCGGCTCGCCGGCCGCCCGTTCGCCGCCGCAAAGTACTGTCGTCATGGTCGCCTCTGGTAACGCTCATCTAATTCCGATCCCCTGTGTTCGCGATTTCAAGCGGCGGCGACTCATTCATGCCACCCACCAAGTAACGTAAACGCTCCGCCAGACGGCAGCGGTCTTCCTCGGTGAGGAAACTGCCCACTTCGTAAGCCCGTCCGCGGCTCTCGATGGTCAATAGACTGGTCCCATGGCGCCTTGGCGGACTGCGAAGTCTAACCTTCGCCCAATGCCGCGCAAACTCCTGTTTTTGCGCGCCGCGCCGAGAACGCGTCACCAGGCTGATTTGGGAGTCCGTGATCAGCACGGTTTGCGAGTACTTGCCGCGCTGCATGCTGAGGCGCAGGGCAAGCCCGAGAGCCAGCATTTCGAGGGCCCAAAACGGCAGTACCGGCCAGAATCCGTGGAATACGAAAAACAACGCAAAAGCCAGGGAAAACAGGCATGTAGAGGTGAAAAATAGCACGGCGCCCGCGGGCTTCAACGAACAGTTCGGCTGCAAGTCGATGCGCTGTTCCATGGGCTGCTAGGATAACTCAGCTAGCCCCAGTAGTGCATCGACGACGAGGCCTGCCGCCAACGATTCATGGGATGCCTGCGGCTCGAAGCGGAAAAATCCAAGACAGGGCGCATTAATCCGACTGCTCAAGCTGGCAACGTTTTCCCGCAGGCGGTCGAAGCCAGGGTCGATGCAATTCGCGACCCAGCCATGCAAGGTAAGACCGCGGCGTTCAATGGATTCGACAGTCAGCAGCGCATGGTTCAGGCAGCCCAAACGCAGGCCGACGACCATAACCACCTCGGTGTGCCAATGGGCCGCAAGATCCGCAAAGCCGCGGGTCGCATCGAGCGGTGCCAGCCAGCCGCCGGCACCTTCAACGATGAGGAAGTCGCTGCGCACGCTCAACTGTTCATAGGCGCGATCCAGCAGCTCAAAATCAATGGCGATGCCGGCTTCCTCGGCAGCAATATGCGGCGCAATCGCCGGCTCGAACGCGTAGGGGTTCACCTCCGAATAGCGGGCGCGCACATTCATGGCCGCCAACAGCGCAATCGCATCTTGGTTGCGCAGGCCGTACGGAGTCTGGGTGCAGCCGGAGGCCACCGGCTTCATCGCGGCCACTCGTTTGCCGCCGGCGGCCAGGGTGCGGCACAGGGCGGATGCTACCCGCGTCTTGCCGACGCCGGTATCGGTGCCCGTGACGAACAACGCCCGGCTCACGGGCTGCGCCGCAAGCGCAATTGCCGCTTGATCTCATCCAGTGAAACGATGGAGCCGTCCTCGCTGCGGCGCTGCATAGGCGAATCCGGGGCCCAAGCATGGCCGAAAACCACTTCGTAGGTAGCCGGCAGCCGGCCGTTCTGCCGAAAACCCTCATACGCGTTCTGCAGTGCAGCGAATCGACGCCGCCCGGTCAGTCCCTTGGGGCGACCCAGCGTGGCGTTGGTCGCGCCGACGGCCTTGAGGTCGGCGGCAACGCGGCGCAGGTCGCTGTATGTCAGAGTGTAGCGCTCCACGTCGAGAACCGGCGACGCGAAACCGCCGCGCACCAGCGAGTCGCCGATGTCGTGCATGTCGATGAATTGATTGACATGGGTGCGTGAGTCCACTTTTGCCCAAGCGCCGCGCAGCTCGCGCAGCGTGTCTGGACCCAGGGTAGTGAAGCTCACGAGTCCGTGCGGTGCAAGCACCCGGCGAAACTCCGCGAACACGGCGTCCGGGTTGCACCATTGCAGCATGAGATTGCTGAGGATTAGGTCGACACCGCCATCCGCGAAGGGCAGACGTTCGGCGTCCGCACAGACCCGGGCGAAGGGACGCAGCCAGGATTGCTGGCGGTGGGCCGATTGCAGCATGCGCGGCGCCAAGTCCAGCGCGACGACCAGAGCTTTGGGATAGCGGCGCTTGAGTGCGCGGGCACCGTGACCGGTGCCTGTGCCGGCGTCTACCACCACCCGCGGCGTCAGTGCCATCAGGTCGAGGCGCGCCAAGAGATTGTCGCGCACTTCAGCATGCAATACGGCAGCGGCATCGTAGGTGGTGGCCGCGCGGTCGAAGCAGCGCCGCACCCTTCGCGTATCGAGTGCGTAGGCCTCGCCGTTTTGCGGCGAGTATCCGTCGGGTGCGTTCACACCATTGCCGCGCCCGCGGGTTGGCCGCCCCGCGG
>JBDUEQ010000077.1:0-24483 GCA_040002315.1 Gammaproteobacteria bacterium | reverse complement strand
TGCTTATGGCCACCCAGGCGAAGAATGTGTATGCGCTGTCGGTGTGGCGGGTGGTCACGGGGTTTGGAATCGGCGGCCTGTTGGCGGCAATCAATGCAGTGGCCGCGGAATTCGCGAGCGCCCGCCGCAGGGCTCTTTGCGTCTCGTTGATGGCCATCGGCTATCCGCTGGGTGCCGTGGCCGGCGGGTCGATAGCGGCCGTGTTGCTCAAGCACGGCGACTGGCGATCTGTATTTTGGTTCGGCGCGGCGGCGACGGCTTTTTACATTCCTCTGGTCTATTTTCTAGTGCCCGAGTCGATTGAATGGCTATGCCAGCGGCAGCCAGCGAAAGCGCTTGCCAACGTGAATCGCACGCTGCTCCGTATGGGACATGCGCCTGTCGATGAATTGGCTGTGGTGACGGCCAAGGCGCGCAATCTGTCGGTGGCGGATCTTTTCAGTCCGCAACTCGTGAAGATCACACTGCTGATGTCGTTCGCTTATTTTTTGCACATCATCAGCTTCTACTTCATCGTCAAATGGGTGCCGAAAATCGTCGTCGATCTGGGCTACTCGGTCCCGGCGGCGGCGGGCGTGTTGGTGTGGCTCAATGTCGGCGGCGCCACCGGCGGTGCCACGCTGGGACTGCTGTCGCTGCGTTACAGCCTCAAAGGTCTCACGATGGGAGTGCTGGTGATGTCGACGGTGATGCTGGCGATCTTCGGCCACGGTCAATCCGATCTTGCGCACGTGACCTTGGTCTGCGCCATCGCGGGATTTTTCACCAACGCGGGAATCGTCGGGCTGTATGGGATCCTGGCGCAGGTGTTCCCCACAAATTTGCGGGCCAGTGGAACGGGCTTCGCAGTGGGAACCGGGCGCGCGGGTTCGGTGCTCGCGCCCATCATCGCGGGATTTCTGTTTACCACCGGCTACAGTTTGCAATACGTGGCCATCGCCATGGGCATCGGGTCGTTTGCGGGCGCCATTGCACTGTGGTTTCTGCCCTTCAAGCGCGAGGTGGTGAAATCTTCTTGAGGCGCGCCGGCGCCGTCTCCTTGAGCGCCAACGCCAGAATTCCCGCGACCACGCACAGGCCCATCAGTATCCACATGGCTGCCGGCAGACCTATCACGTCGGCCGCCCAGCCCGCTGCGGCCGGAGCCAGGACTCCGCCGAACACTTCTCCCGCTCCCATGATGACCGCCATCGCGGTGGTCATGTGAGTAGCACTGACGCTCTCAGACGGGATGGTCGCCATGAATAACGGGAAGGCGCCGTTCACTGCCCAGCCGAAGAAGAAAGTGACCGCCAGAATCCATATGGAGCCGTGATAGAACAGCGCACCCAGGGGAAGAATCAGCCCAAGAAAGCAGGTGAATACGACAACGGGCTTGCGCCCGATCCGATCCGACAGACCGGAGACGACGAAACTGCCGATGGTTGCGGAAATCCCCAGCGTGCCCATCAGCCATCCCATTTGAGTCGGCGTGTAGCCACGCACGTTGGTAAGAAACAGCGGTGCGAACGTCCAACAGATGACGAGGTATCCCACCAGCAGACTGGCGATGCAGCAGCAGAGCCAGATATTCCTCTGCGCAAATATTTCACTGAGACGGCTGCCCAGCGATTGCCGCTGCTCCGGTACTAAAGTCGCGGCAACCGTGGGTTCACGAATGAAGCGCCAAATGAGAAAGGCTGAGATCAATCCAGGAATGCCCGCAAGATAAAACGCCCGGTGCCAGCCGTAGGCGGTGGCGAAGGCGACCAGCAGGACGGGAGCTACGAAGGACCCCAGCAGATTGGAGCCGAAGTTCTGCATGATGCCCATGGCGAGGCCGCGCCGTTGCGGCGACACGGCCAGTGCGGTGATGGATTGTGAGATCGGTGCGATACCGCCGTCGGCCAAGCCCATCAGCAAGCGGGAACCCAGCAGCACCAGAAAAGAAGTGGCCAGGCCGCTGACGAATGAACACAGCGAGAACGCGACGGTCGCTGCAATCAGGTAGGTTTTGCGCCGGCCGCTCCGGTCCGCGGCCGCGCCCACCACCAGAGCGGAGAGTGCCCATGCAAACGACAGCGCTGAAGAGGTGAAGCCCACCTGGGTATTCGTCAGGCCGAGATCCGGTTTGACAAAAGGCATTAAAAAATTCAGCGAATTTCGGTCGAAAAATAGGATGCCGAAATTCAGGCTGAGTAAGGCCACGAGACGCACCTGGTATAGGCTGCCTCGCGATGTTGCGGAAATTTGCGCCTGTGCAAGACTGTCAATAGTCGCCATTTCTTAAGCTTAGCTCCCCATCATTTGCATATCTTGGTGCATCTTATGCGCTGTCGGTGGGCTAGTTGTATGCATCATTCAAGCATTGCGCGGCCAGACCGACTTTTGTGCTTTGGGTAGCGAGGGGTGGCGACCCGTGTGCGGTACACTCCGGCGAAATCAATCGTCCGAGGAATCATGAGCGTCAAAAGCCTGGAAGAATTGTTGCAAAGCGTGAAGAGTCCTGCCGATCTTTTGCGCAATCAGCAGACCGGTCCCAACGCCTATCCCGGAGTGCCCGCGGAATACACCAACTGGCGCGACGAGCAGCGTGCGTGGCAGGAGACCTGTGTGCTCTTCAACCAGTCGTACCACATGGCGGACTTGAGCTTGGAAGGGCCCGACGCGATCAAATTGCTATCCTATCTAGGAGTCAACAGCTTTCAGAATTTTGCCGTCGACAGGGCAAAGCAATTCGTTCCCTGCAGCCATGACGGCTACGTGATCGGCGATGTCATTCTTTTCTACCTGGGCAAGGATCAGTTCAATCTGGTGGGTCGGGCTCCGGTTTTGAATTGGGTGCGATACCACGCGGAGAGCGGCGGGTACAACGTCAATGTGGAGCTGGATGAAAGAACCGCGCGGCGTGCGGATCCCAGCCGCCGCAAATCGTATCGCTTCCAGCTGCAGGGCCCGAATGCCATGCGCGTGGTTGAGAGCGTGACCGAAAAACCCGCTCCTGAACTTAAATTTTTTAACATGACGACGGTGAGCATTGCGGGCAAAACTGTGCGTGCCCTGCGTCACGGCATGGCAGGGCAGCCGGGGCTCGAGCTGTTTGGGCCGTGGGATGATGGCGAGCCCGTGAGACAGGCCATTATCAAGGCGGGGGAACAATTCGGACTTAGGCTGGTGGGCGGCCGCGCCTATTCCTCCAACACCATCGAATCTGGCTGGATCCCCTCGCCGTTGCCGGCGGTCTACACCGGCGCGAAAATGAAGCCGTACCGAGAATGGCTGCCCGCGAACGGCTACGAGGGAACTGCATCCTTGGGTGGCAGCTTCGAGTCCGACAACATCGAAGACTATTATTTGACGCCCTGGGATTTAGGCTACGGCGCCTTCGTCAAATTCGATCATGACTTCATCGGCCGTGCGGCTCTCGAAAAGATGGCGGCCGGCGAACATCGCAAGAAAGTCACGTTGGCCCTCGACAACGAGGACGTGTTGCGTGTGTTGAGTTCGATGTTTCAAAAAGGCGAGCGCGCCAAGTACATCGACTTTCCGTCCGCGGTGTATTCGATGCATCCGTTCGACCAGGTTCTCGTCGATGGTCAGACGGCGGGGGTTTCTACATGGATCGGCTACAGTGCTAATGAAGGGCGCATGCTGACGCTGGCGGTCATGGACCCGAAGTACGCGAAGTCCGGAACCAAGGTCAGCCTGTTGTGGGGTGAGGCGAACGGCGGGTCGGCCAAACCGACCGTTGAACGCCACGTTCAAACCGAGATCCGCGCGACGGTCAGCCCGGTTCCGTACTCGGAAGTGGCGCGGGATGCGTATGCCGATAGTTGGAGGACTCGCCAGGCGGTGTGACGAACCGCGATGGAGGCCGGCCCCTAACCTCTCAAGTCGCTGATTTCCCTCGGTAGGATCCTGGATCGCCTAAATGGGATCCCATATGGCAAACTCGTGATGTTCGCGGGCACGAACCAGACGGGTGGGGAACATGACACAACTAGAACAGACTTGGTCTACGGAGCAGACGCAGCCCGGCAAGGCGCTGTCGTATTGGAAAGATGTGATCTGCGAGAATCTTCTCGACTTGCAGATCGACAGCGCACAGCCGTCGAATTTCTATGGACACATCGCCAAGCGCTCGCTTGGGCCGCTGCAGGCCAACTTTATTTCCGTGAGCCAGCAACGCGTGTGGCGAAGCCGGCAGGGCAGCCGGCGCGCGCAGGACGCCATCTTTCACCTGATCCAGGTTCGGCGCGGCATTCAATTCGTAGAACATTGCGGCAACAACCTGAAGCTCGAAGCGGGCGATTGCGTGTTGGTGGATTGCCTTGCCAGTTTCAAATTCGATTTTCCGCAAGGCGTCGATGCCTTGGTTCTGGAAATCCGCAAGGATTGGTTGCGGGGCTGGCTGCCGGCGCCCGAAGAGGCCGCCGGACAAATTTTAGGACGCGAGCCCGGCTGGGGTGCAACTCTCACCTCGGCTCTCGGCAATTTGACGCCCGCTGCGATCGGCGATATCAGCCTGCCGCACTCGGAAGTCGCGGAGCAGATAGCGGTGCTTCTGGCCCTTGCCACGTCGCCGGCGGTCCCATTGCTCACAACGCACAAGCGCAGCCTGCTGAAGCGTGCATCGGAAACCCTGCGCGATCGCTGTCATGAGCAGGACCTTGACCCATCGGTCGTCGCGGCCTCGCTCGGCTTGTCGCGACGCTACATCCATGTACTGTTCGCGGCCACGGGAACGACTTTCAGCCAGGAACTGTATAGTTTTCGATTGCAGCGCGCACAACGGCTGCTTCGAGATCGAAGGTACGACGGCGTGGGCATTGCCGAGATCGCCTGGAACTGCGGCTTCAGCGAGCCCAGCCATTTTGCGCGACGCTTTCGCAAGTGCTTCGGGGTGGCACCGACCGCTTATCGACGCAGCGCAGCCTCGTAGGCTTCGGACTTTACTTAGGTATCGTCACACCATTCTCGGCAAAAGTCTCGTTGGCGATCCGGAAGCTGTCCACGGCGGCAGGCACTCCGGCATAGATCATGACCTGTAGAAACACTTCGCGGATCTCATCGGGCGTAAGGCCATTGGTCAGTGCGCCTCGAATGTGAGCCTTTAACTCATGCGGCCGGTTGAGGATGCTGATCATCGCCAGGTTCAACATGCTGCGCTCGCGGCGGCCCAACCCGGGACGCCCCCATACTTTGCCCCAGCAATACTCCGTGACCAGCTCCTGCAGCGGTCCATTGAAACTATTCTGGTTCGCCAGCGCGTGGTTCACGTACTCTTCGCCCAGCACGGCCTTGCGAACCTTCAGGCCTTCTTCATACGAATTATCAGACACGGAAATTCTCCTTGGAGTTATGAAAAGCAGACCACACGCGCTGCCGGTCTTAACCCCCCTTTGGGGTGGAGATGAGGCGGCGCATTAAATTTACACTTTGCTGCTGGAGCGCGGCGCCACATTACAAAGGATGACCCATGACTGAATCTTTCGACGTCGTTACCGTCGGGTCCGGCCATAACGGCTTGGTTGCCGCGGCCTACCTGGCCGTTGCCGGGAGAAAGGTGGTGGTCCTGGAGCGCAATAGCTGGTTCGGCGGCGGTGTAGTGACCCGCGAGCTGACGCTGCCCGGATTCAAGCAGGATCAGCATTCGATGGCGCACATTTTCATTCAGGCCAACCCGCTGCTGATGAATGACGAACTGAAGCTCAAGGCCAGGTACGGTCTGCGCTATGTTTTCCCGGATCCTCCCGTGTCATCGCTGTTCGAGGATGGACAAACGCTCTCGTTGTATCGGGACCGCGAGCGGACCTGGGCGGAAATCGCCAAGTTCTCGCGCCACGATGCGGATGCGTATCGGCGACTGTCGGAGCAGGCCGCAGCGTGGCTGCCCATGATTGCCTCGACGTTGTACTCGGCTCCCATGCCCATGGGAGCGTCGACGGCCATGTTGGACCAATCGCGCGAAGGGCGTGAGTTGTGGCGGATCAGTCAGATGAGCACCCACGAATTGCTGTGCCGGACCTTCGAGGACGACCGGGTCAGGTTGCATTTCGCCCGCTTGGCCGGCGAGAGTCTGACCGCGCCTGATGAGAAGGGGACGGCGCTCGGCGTTTATGTGTTCTTAGGATTTCTCGAAGTCTATGGGTTTGGTGTGCCCATAGGAGGAAGCGGCAGTCTGAGTCGCGCGCTGATCGAGTGCATCGAGGCTCACGGCGGCAAAGTGATCGCGGATGTGGAGGTCGATCTGGTGCAGACACGCGGCGGGCGGGCCGTGGGTGTGCGGGCCAAGGATGGGCGTGAATTTGCAGCGAAGCAGGCTGTGATTGCATCCATCCATCCGCATCTTCTCGGGCAACTGGTTCAAGGCATCGATCCCGTGATCGCAGCGGATGCCGCGGCGACCGAGATCTCGACCAATGCCTGCATCACCGTGCACGCCGCGCTCAAGGAGCCGCTGCGCACCATGAACGGCGAGCCGTTGCAGTCGGTGATGCTCGAATTGCTGCCGTCACGCTACGAGTTCATGCGGCGTTCCTTCGACGATCTGCGCTACGGCCAGTTCGCAAGCCACCCTTTGATCGGACTCGGTTCGCTGTCGGAATTCGACAGCACGCGCGTTCCCGCGGGGGCTGCGACGATGCACGCCTGGGACTATGTTCCCTATGTGCGCCCGGACGGTCGCTCCTGGGACGATTCGAAGAATGAGTACGCAGAGCGCATGCTCCGCCACATGTCCCGCTTCCTGCCGAACCTCGCCGGCAATGTGCTGGCTTTTCACTGCGACAGTCCGCTCGATATGGAAAGGACATCGCCGAGCTTCATGCGCGGCGATTTACACGGCATCGCCATGCCCACCTACCAGAGCGGGGCGCATCGCCCGACGCCGGAGTTGGCGCAGTTCACTGTGCCGGGGACGGCCGGCTTATACCTGGTGGGGCCGTTTCAGCATCCGGGCGGCGGTGTGTTCGGCGCCGGCCGAGCGACCGCGCAGCGCCTGTGCGAGGACTTGAAAATAGAGTTCGAGAAGATTCCCCGAATGAACTAGGCTTGATGCCCGATGGCAGAATAAACAACGCGAGGCTTGAAACCCACAATTTACCTTTATCCAGCAGCCGCTATGCCCCCATCGATATGTAGAATCTCTCCATTGATAAACGCCGCGGCGGGACTCAGCAAGAACACCGTTGCGGCCGCCACATCGTCCTCGTGTCCCAACCTGCGCAACGGAATGGTTCGCGCGCGACGCTCGTACTCGGCCTTGTCGTTCAAGCCCATGGCGCCTGGAGTGGGGACCGACCCGGGCGCTAGGGCGTTAACCCGCACTCCACGGGGTCCGAGTTCCGCGGACAAGGTCTTGGTCAATGTGGTGAGCGCGCCCTTGATGGCGCTGTACATCACCGTGTTCGGATAGCCCCGCTCGGCGACCGGGGATGACATATTGATGATAGCGGTGGAACGATCCACTTTCATGTGCGCGAGCAGGGCCTGTGCGCCCCAGATCGCTCCCTTGATGCCGATTCCGAGCATCTGGTCGGCAACCTCGTCCGTGATCGCAGTGATGGGTTCATAGCGCAGCAACATGGCATTGTTGATGACGGCATCGAGGCCTGCGTGATCTCGCGCGAATCTGCCGGCTGCATCGAACAGCGACGCTCTATTCGACACATCCGCCGTGTAGGCAGTAGCCCGCCCGCCGGCGGCGCGAATCTGATCCGCCGCCACTGCGCAACTCGCCTCGTCGATGTCCACGAGGGCCACCGCGGCGCCATGCTGGGCGAGTCGCACCGCGATTGCGCGGCCCAGACCACGACCAGCCCCCGTAATTAGAACCGCTTGCTCGGAAAGCTCAGCTACCGGTAACACAGAATCTACTCCTTGATCCAGAAGGGTCCGTACAAATCGCTAAAGGGAGCCGTACAGCGCGTCGATGAGCCGCGCAGCCCGTGGACCGTTGGTGCCCACCGCATGCATCCGGTTCGCGGCATAGGAAAAGGCGATCTTGGCGTCGGGGTCGGCAAATCCGACCGAGCCGCCGATGCCGTGATGGCCGAAGGCTCGCGGATTCGGACCCATGTACACGGCCGCGGGCGTATTCAACAGTATGCCGAGCGCCTGATGGTAGGGCCGGTCCTGCATCAGTTCCGTCATATTGTGCTGCTCGGTGATCATGGCTTCGATCGAGGCACCGCGGGTGAGTCGTATTCCGTCAAGCTCGCCGCCGCATGCGAAGGCGGCATAGATGCGCGCCACAGCACGCGCATTGCCGTGACCATTACCGCTGGCAATTTCGCTCTCGCGCCAGATTGTCGAATTGAGGGTCACCGGCCAGGGCTCGGCGGGATTTTGCACGAAGGCCTTGCTGCGCAGAGTATCGGTTTCCACTTCCTTGGCCGCAAACAAGCGGGCCTGCATATTGGGCATGACTTCGGCACAGCGCGCCTGATCGTGCTCGGAGAGTCCACCAATCATGAAATCCGCGCCCAATGGAACCGCCAACTCGTCGCGGACAAAGATACCGATGCTCTTGCCGGTCACACGGCGCACGATTTCGCCCAGCAAGTAGCCTTGAGTGTGCACGTGGTACGCAGCGACTGTGCCCGGCTCCCACAGTGGCGCCTGCGCGGCGAGTGCCTTGCAGGTGGCCTGATGATCGTAAATGGCGCCCGGCCAGAGCGGATCGACGATGATGGGCAGCCCCGCTCGATGATCGAGAATGAAGCGAACCGGCAGTGATGCCTTGCCGTTGGCCGCGAATTCGGGCCAGTACTTCGCCACCGGTGCGTTGATATCGACGAGCCCGCGATCGACCAACAGGCTGAATGCCAGGCCGGTGACTCCTTTGGAAACCGACATCATGCAGACGATGGTGTCGTGCTGCCATTCCCGTTGTCTTGCGCCGTCCTTCCAGCCTCCCCAAAGATCGACCACGGTGCGACCGTCCCGCACCGCACTGACCGCGGAACCGACCTCGTCCTCGCTGCGGTAGTTCTGTACGAAGGCATCGAGCACGGCCTGGAACTTCGGATCGCAGCTGCCGTTGAGCGGCACCTGCCTGTCGCCGGCGCTGAAGGTTTCGTTGAGCTTAATCATCAATGGCTTAGGTCCCCTGGACGGTATCTTAAGGCCGTAGGCCAAACGGCCAGCCTCTCTTTGGGGTGGATCTCGTGGCTTCCACCCCAAAGGGGGGTGGCGGCCCGATGCGGCGCCGGTAGGTTGGGCGCACATGAACGAGCCGGGGGACGTGTTCGATTACGTGGTTGTGGGCGCGGGTACAGCGGGATGCGTGCTTGCCGGCCGACTCTCGGAACACCGCAACACGCGGGTGGCCTTGGTAGAGGCGGGTCCCAAGGACAGTCATCCGTTTATTCATATTCCCGCCGCAGTCGGCGCGGCCATCGGCAGGCCGAGCCTCAATTGGCGGTTCATGACCGTGCCGCAGCAGAACCTGTCGGGCCGCTCTATTCCTATTCCGCGTGGACATGTGATCGGAGGCTCCGGCTCCATCAATGGCATGGTGTATTTCCGCGGGCATCCCACGGACTTCGACGACTGGGCGGCGGCGGGAAATCCGGGCTGGAGCTATCGGGAGGTGCTGCCGTACTTCCTGCGCTCCGAGAACAACGACGCTTATCCGAATTCCCCGTATCACGGCCACGGCGGGCCGGTGAACGTCAGCTACATCAAGCGGCCGAATCCCATGACGCCGGCGTTTCTCGATGCCATGCAGGGATTGGGATTCAAGCGTACCCACGACTTCAACGGCGCCACCTCCGAAGGTTACGGGCTGCGGCAGGGAACCATTCTGAACGGACGCCGCGTCACCACCGCCACGGCCTATCTTCGAGAAGCGAGCCGCCGCGACAATCTGAAAATACTGGTCGACACGCTGACGACGGGGGTAGTCATCGAGAACCGTCGTGCGGTGGGCGTGACGGTAGAAGCCGCAGGCGGCAAGAGACAGCTCACTGCGCGCCGCGAGGTCATCCTCACCGCGGGTGCGATCCAGTCGCCGCAGCTTCTGATGCTGTCAGGTGTGGGCGACCAAGAACATTTGCGCGCAGCCGGTATCGAAGTCAAACATCACCTGCCCGGGGTCGGCGCCAATTACCATGATCATCTGGCGGTGGCAGTGCTCATGGAAATGAAGAACACGCAATCCTATGGCATCTCCTGGCGAGCGGCGCCGCGCGGAATTCTGAACCTATTCCAATACGCGCTCTTTCGGACCGGGCCCCTGGCGAGCAATGTATTCGAGTCCACGGGCTTCATCCGCACGACGCCGGACCGTCCACGCCCGGATATACAAATCGTGTTCCAGGCGGCGCGGCGCAATACCAACACATTTCCTTTCCCCCTGGGACATGGCTTTGCCATCAGCATCGTGAATCTGTATCCCAAGAGCCGCGGATATGTACGACTCGCTGACAACAATCCTCGTACGCCGCCACTCGTGGATCCGCAACTGCTAAGTCATCCCGACGATGTGGCCGCGACGTTGCGCGGCTTCAAGATTGGCCGGCAAGTGACGCGGGCGGCTTCGTTCGCTCCGTATCGCGCGGTCGAAGTGCAGCCGGGTCCGGGCCTGCACGACGACGCGGCGCTCATTGACTATATCCGCCGCGCCTCGGGCACGGTGCATCATCCCTGCGGTTCGTGCCGTATGGGCCCGGCCTGGACAGGCGCGGCCGGCAACGGCGCGGCCGGCAACGGCGCGGCCGGCAACGGCCCCGACGCAACGTCGGTGGTGGACGAGAAGCTGCGCGTTCACGGCATAGAAGGGCTGCGGGTGGCCGACGCGTCGGTTTTCCCGAGCGTGGTCGGCGGCAACACCAATGCAGCGGTGGTGATGATCGCGGAGAAGGCCGCGGACATGATCCGCGGCATTGCGCCTCCCCGGTCCGTCGAGCTGGAAACTGAAGGAGATTGATTGCATGACTGCGGAACACATCAAGCACTGGCGGATCGGCGACGTCGAGATCGCCCGCCTCGTCGAAGTGAACGCCTTCGAGGACAATATTGGCATGCTGCTCAAGGATGAGACCGCCGAGTTCGTGAAACAGCAAAGCTGGCTGCAGCCGCACTTCGCGACGCCTGAAGGACTGATGAAGATTTCCTTCCAGGCATTCGTGCTGCGCTCCTGCGGCAAGAACGTGATGATAGACACCTGCATCGGCGCCGACCGCAAACGTGAATACGATGTGTTTTGCAATATCAAGACCACCTTCCTCGAGGATCTTGCAGTGGCGGGCTTCCCTGCGGAGAGCATCAACGCCGTGTTGTGCACGCACCTGCATTTCGATCATGTGGGCTGGAACACGCATCTGGTGAACGGACAGTGGGTGCCTACGTTTCCGCAGGCGCGCTACCTATTCGGCAAACAGGAGTTCGATCACTGGGCTCACCTTAGGAGCACCGGCGGTTACCATGATATAGAGCACTTGCGCGATTCGATCGATCCCATCGTTGCGGCCGGCTTGGTGGACTACATTACGCCCGACTACCAATTGACGGATGAGGTGTCGCTGTTCCCGACCCCGGGGCATACACCCGGCCATGTCAGTGTGCTCATCCGTTCGCGCGGTGAGGAAGCCGTCATCACGGGCGATCTCATGCATCACCCGATACAGCTCATCGACCCCCTGCGCCATGGCAACTTCGACATGGACAAGGAGCAGGGCGCGCTCACCCGCCAGGCGTTCGCAGAGCGATTCGGCAACACGAAGGCATTGATCATCGGCAGCCACTTCTGCGATCCCACCTCGGGTTGGATCGTCCGCGATGGCAGCGGCTGGCAGCTGAAGGTGGAGTAGTGGCGCGCGAGATTTGCATCACCGACGAAGATTTATTCAGTGCCGCCGCGGTGCGCAATGCACGCGCGGTGGATGATGGGCTGCGTGAACTCGCGCCCGCGGTGAAACTGTCGCGCGAGAACATTACGCTGTTGGGCCGGTACGAGCATGTGGCGGCGGGCTTGCGCGACTGGAAGACGTTCTCGTCGACCTCCCGCCCCTGGCACGATCCGAACTCCGTGCGCCCGGAACTGCTGCTGACCGACGATCCGCCGAAGCACTCGGCTGTGCGCGCGGTGGTCGCTGCTGCACTCTCGCCGCAAGCGCTGTCCAAGATGGGCGAGACATTCCGTGCCGATGCCGAGGCCTTGGTGATTGCCTTGAAGGAAAGGAGCGGCACCGTCATCGACGCAGCCGCGGAGATTACGCGGCCCTTCGTGTACAAAGTTCTGCCGGATCTATTGGGGATTCCACTGCAAGGCCGCGAGCACATGTATGCCTTCGGCAATATGGTTTGGGCGACCATGGGTCCAGCCAACGAATTGTTTCGCGCGGCGATGCAGGACACGGCAGAAGTCATCGAGTGGGCGGAGCGCTGCTGCAGCCGGGAGTACCTGGCACCCGGAAGTCTGGGGATGCAGATGTTTCTGGCGGCGGATCGCGGCGAGATCACCCAGGACGATGCGAAACTCCTGGTGGGGATTTTGCTCTCGGCGGCGGCCGATACCACCGTCATTACCCTGGCCAACGCGATTCGCGCCTTTGCCTTATTCCCCGACCAGTATCAACTGGTGCGGGCCGACCGTTCGCTGTTGCGGAAAGCGTTCGAAGAGAGCCTGCGTTGGGATTCTCCCTCGCGCATGGCGGGACGCATTGCCATGCGTGATGTCGACATCGAAGGCGTGGTGATCCCTGCCGGCGAGCGCTGCGGCCTGATGTTCGCGGCCGCAAACCGCGATCCACGCAGGTGGGAAAGGCCCGACGACTTCGATGTGCGGCGCGACAATCGCAACCACCTCGGCTGGGGCTTCGGGGTGCATGCCTGCGTGGGCAGGATTCTCGCCGGGCTGCAGGCCGAGGCGCTGCTGGGCGCGGTGGCGAATCACATCCAAAGCTTCGAAGCGGCGGGGGAACCAGAGCCCTGGATGACGACCATCGGTCACGGCCCGGAGACATTGCCGGTTCGATTCATGGCGGCTCACTGAAGTATATGATCGCGCATTTCAAGAGGATTACCGATGAGCGTTGAAGCGAAGACCGATAGTGAACGGGTGGTGCTGCAATTTCTGGCCAGCTTGAGTGCGGGCGATCTGGAGGGAGTGCGCGGCATGCTGCACGAGGAGGCGACCTGGACGCCGCAGGTGCGCGACGTGCCCGGGGCGGGCGTTCATCGAGGCAAGAGCGGCATCGTGGATGATTTCCTCATGCCGGTCCGCGCGCTGTTCAAGCCCGGCGATCCGAAGATCTTCGTCGACTCGATTGCCTCGAGGGGTGCTTTCGTCATGCTCGAAACGCACAGCGGCGGGCACCTCGCCGACGGTCGTCCGTACCAGAATCTGTACGCCTGGGCGGTGGAGGTCAAGGACGGCAAGGTTCACGCGCTGCGCGAATATTTCGACAGTCATTACGTAGTGGGGTTGGTGTCCAAATGAGTCAAGCGGAACCGTTCAACCAGGAGCGACTGGATCATCTGAAGCGGGTCATCGCCGACGATGTGGCGGCGGGCCGCTATTACGGCGCCGTCATTGCGGTCGCGCGTGGCGGGAAATTTGGGCTTCGCGAGGCCATCGGTCATGCGGACGCCGCCGGCGCCACGCCGCTCAACCTCGATTCAGTATTCAGTATTTTCTCGGTGACCAAGGTCATCACCGCCGTGCTGGTGCTGCGTGCCATCGAACTCGGCCGTTTCGCGCTGACGACCCCCATCAGCGAGCTGGTGCCGGAATTCTCCGGTGCATCGCGCGAAGAGATCCGCATTCATCACCTGCTCACGCACACATCAGGGCTGCCGATTGTGTTCGCCATCAAACCGGACATGTACATCGATCGGCTCGATGAGATCATTGCGGCCATATGCACCGGCATTCGTCCGGCCGAGCCGCCGGGCCTCAGGGCCGCCTATTCGCCGATGGCGAATCACGCTTTGCTCGGCGAGGCGCTGCGGCGCACCGACCCGAAGCGGCGTTCCTACCGCGACATCGTGCAAGAGGATTTATTTGCCCCCTTGAAGATGGCGAGTTCCTCCGTCGGCCTGCGCGCGGATCTGCGAGCGCGTCACGTCGTGCCGGACCTGCGCAATAACTTCCCGATCACGCATCCCGGGCATAGCAACTTAGGTCCCAACGGCGCGTTTCAAGAAGAACAGGCGGAAATGCCCTGGGTCGGGGTCGCCGCGAGCGTTCCCGATATGTTCCGTTTCGCCGAGATGCTGCGCCGGCGCGGGGAACTCGGCGGCGCGCGAATTCTCTCGCCGGCGACCATGGAAATAGCCACCCGGAATTGGACCGGCGAGAAGCCGAATGAACTCTACGGCACGCTGTTTCATCAGCGCGGCTGGCCGCCGGCGCCCGCCTACCTGGGCCTCGGGTTTTCACTGCGGGGTACTGCCATGTGTCACCATCTATTCGGCACTTTGACTTCGCCGGCGACTTTTGGAAACTATGGCGCGGGTAGCGCGTTGTACTGGGTCGATCCCACTCGCGACCTGACCTTCGTGTGCTTGACTGCGGGCGTCATGGAAAGCCTGGCCAACATCGAGCGGTTTCAGCGCCTCTCGGACATCGCAGTGTCGGCGGTATTGTGAGGGCGCGGCTTTGAAGATCTTCGGCGCGGACAACAAGGAAATGATCACGATTTCGGCCATCGAGCGCGACGGCCGGGAACTCGTGTTGCGCGGCAAGATCTTCGGCACCATGCCGATGACTGCGCGCGTTCGGCCGGAGGAGGTGCGCAGCGCGCTGAAGCTTTTGAACTGGCGCACGGCGCTGTTCCTTCTTAGCCTGCCGTGGCGTCGCGGCCGCTAATCGCAAAGTGCAGTGAATTCAGAGGAATCATCCATGCAAGACCCGTTCGTACCGCCGCAACGCATCGGATTTGTGGGCCTCGGCAACATGGGTGCTCCGATGGCGCGGCATCTCGCCGCCGCGGGCTATGCATTGATGGTGGCCGATACGAATACGGCCGCGTTGCAGCGCTTTTGCAGCGCCGCGCAATGCGAGTCGGGAACGCTTGCCGAAATCGGCGTAGGGTGCCGCCTGGTCATCACCATGTTGCCCGACGGCAAAGCGGTGCGGCAGGTGCTGCTGGGGGAGGGCGGTATCGCGGCGGCCCTCGCGCCAGGGTCGGTGGTGCTCGATATGACCTCGGCCGAACCGTTGGGCACGCGCGAACTCAGTCAGATACTGCAACGGTCCTCCATTTCCCTGGTCGATGCGCCGGTCTCGGGCGGCGTCAAGCGGGCGGTGGAGGGAAAATTGGCCATCATGGCGGGCGGCGAGCCCGCGGTGATCGACCGATGTAGACCCGCGTTGGCGGCGCTTGGGCAGGTATTTTGTGCCGGCGCATCAGGGTCGGGACATGCGGTGAAGGCGCTCAATAATTACCTGTCGGCAGTGGCCCTGGCCGCCACGGCGGAAGCCATGATGGCAGGCGAGAGTTTCGGCATCGATCCCAAGGTATTACTCGAGATCCTCAATCATTCAACCGGCCGCAACACCGCCACGGAGCAAAAGTATCCGGCCTTCGTGCTGCCGCGCACCTTCAATTCCGGATTTGCGCTCGGGCTGATGGCGAAGGATCTACGTATCGCGTTGCAGCTGGCGAAAGCGCTGGGCACGCCGGCCTCGCTGCTGAGTGAATGCTCTGAACTTTGGAATGGTGCAGAGCGCCGGCTGGGATTCGCTGCAGACAACACCGACATCGTGAGATACCTCGAGGCCGGATGAGTAAGCCGCTCCCCTTCGAGTTGTATGCCATTCGCTATGCCACCGCGGTCCGCAAGCAATCGGACGTGTTCATCGGCGCAGATCCGCATGATGCTGCGGTGCCCATGGACTATTTCGTTTGGGTCGCTCGCAACGAATTGCATAGCGTCGTCATCGATACGGGTTTCGATGCCGACGCCGCGCAACGCCGCGGACGTCAGTTGTTGCTTGAGCCCGGCGATGGGTTGCGGCAGCTCGGCATCGAGTGCGCGCAAGTCAAGCACGTCATCATCACGCATCTGCATTATGATCATGCCGGCAATCTGCCGCTATTTCCTCGTGCGTGCTTTCATCTACAAGAGCGCGAGATGGCGTTTGCCACCGGGCGTTGCATGGCTCACCCCTTCTTTGCGCAGGCCTATGACATGGAGGCCGTGCTGTCGATGGTGCGGTTGGTGTATGGCGCACAGGTGCAATTTCACGACGGCGATGCGGATATCGTGCCCGGCATCAGTGTGCATCTGGTGGGCGGGCACACACACGGCCTACAGGTCGTGCGCGTCTGGACCCGGGTAGGTTGGGTGGTGTTGGCCTCGGATGCGGCACACTACCTCGCCAATATGACTTCCGGCCGTCCCTTCCCCATTGTCGCGGACGTGATGCAAATGACCGCCGGCTGGGAACGGCTGAAGGAACTCGCCAGCGGGCCGCAACTCATCGTGCCGGGCCATGACCCTCTGGTCATGCGACGCTATCGCGAGCCCAATTCAAGCCTGCGGGGTGTGGTGGTGAGACTTGACGATGAACCGCTGGGAGCAGTCGATGGATCATCTCGACGATAAGGTCGCTTTCATTACCGGCGCCGCCAGCGGCATCGGGTTTGGCATCGCCCACGCGTGTCTTGGCGCGGGAATGAAAGTAGCGATTACCGATGTTCGCAAGGCGGCGCTCGAGTCGGCCGCCGCGACGCTTGGCGTGGGTGCAAACAGGCTGCTGCCTTTGGTTCTCGACGTGACCGATCGCGACGCCTGGACGGCGTGCGCCGCTCGGGTCCGACGCGAGTGGGGCGGAGTCGATCTGCTATGCAGCAATGCCGGCGTGAATTTTATCGGCTCGACGCATGAGGCGACTTATGCGGATTGGGATTTTGCGCTGGGAGTGAACTTAGGTGGCGCGATCAACGCGGTGCACACCTTCGCTGCGTCCATGATCGATTCGGGACGTGGCGGACATATTGTCATCACGGCCTCGGTTGCCGGTTTGTTTGCCGGGCCGGGCGCAGGCGTCTATGCCACCTCGAAGTATGCACTGGTCGGATTTGCGGAATCATTGCGCGCGGATCTGCGGGCACGTGGAATCGGTGTGTCGGTGCTGTGTCCGGGGCCCGTCCAGTCGGAGCTGTTCGAGAGCACACAGAAGGTGCGGCCGGCGCAGTGGGCTGCCACCGGGTCGGTGCCCGTAGTGCCGCCCGGCACGGCGCGGGAGGATACCGCCATCTATAAGACAGCCCCGACGGGCGCGGAAATCGGTACGCTGGTTTTGAAGGGGGTTCGACGCAACGACCTCTACATCCTCACGCACCCGGAAATACGCCCGGTGCTCGAAGCGCGCGCCGCCGCCCTGCTGGCAGCGCTGCCTGTGGAGACGGTGAGCGAGGAGCGCATACGAGCGCAGTCTCGTCTGCTCGACACTTCGCTGTATTGCGTTTGAGAGCCTGCGGGCAGGACGATGAATAAGCGGGTTTATCCCTGGCTGCTGGTGTCACTGCTGAGCTTTAACTTCGGCGTTGTGTACTTCGACCGCAATGCGCTCAATTTTCTGATGCCGCTCATTCAGCCTGAGCTGCACCTGTCGAACCGACAGGTGGGCATGCTGGCGTCGGCGCTGGCCTTGAGTTGGGCGCTCGCCGGACTCTTGGTAGGCCGTCTGTCCGATCTGTTACAGCGGCGCAAGATTATCTTGGTGGCGGCCGCGGTGATTTTCTCTGTGGCCTCGGTACTCGCTGGCTGGGTGACCTCTTTCGCCATGCTGTGTGCGACGCGGCTGCTGATGGGATTGGCCGAAGGCGGCGTCATGCCCATCACTCAGGCCCTGGTGGCGAGCGAAGTCGCGCCCGAGCATCGCGGCCTGGCCATGGGCGTTGCACAATGCTTCGGATCC
This sequence comes from Gammaproteobacteria bacterium, assembly GCA_040002315.1. Taxonomy (GTDB): domain Bacteria; phylum Pseudomonadota; class Gammaproteobacteria; order Steroidobacterales; family Steroidobacteraceae; genus Bog-1198. The sequence goes on along the minus strand of JBDUEQ010000077.1, from coordinate 6,626 downwards.
AATCTACTCGGCAATTTTTTGGGTCCGCTGGTGGCGATCAATTTTGCGATGGCATTCGGCTGGCGCAAAGCATTCTTTCTTGCCGCCCTGCCGGGCTTGGTAGCGGCATGCTTGCTGCAATGGCTGATCCGGGAACCTGCTCTAGACCCGATCGCGCCGCGCGAGGCCGCTTCGACTGGCCTCGCGGCATCATTGGGACAGCGCAACGTCCTGGTGTGCGTCGGCCTGTCCATTTTGCTGGTGGCGTTCGTGGTCGTGTTCGCAACCTTCACACCGCTGTACCTGGTCAAGGTCCGAGGGATGGAGCCGTCGGTCATGGGCTGGCTCATGGCGATGTGGGGGCTGGCGTCCATGATTTATGCATTCGCCGTACCCGGCGCCTCCGATCGCTGGGGCCGCAAGCCCATCGTCATTTCGATGGGATTGGCCGCGGCGTTGCTGCCGCTCAGCATGCTGTTCGTGGAGCACGCGCTGTGGCCGCTATTCGCGATGTTCGTACTGGGCGCCGCGGTCAGCGGCATTTTTCCGCTGGCGATGGCGACCATTCCGTCGGAGACGGTGCCGAACCGAGAATTGGGCACGGTGCTCGGCCTGACCATGGGATTGGGCGAGATCGTCGGCGGAGTGTTCAGTCCCACGATCGCCGGCTGGGTTGCAGACGCGCAGGGACTTAAGGCCACACTCTGGATTATGTGCTCTCTCAGTCTGGCGACGGGCGGCCTGGGATGCTTCCTGTTGGAGACGGCGCCTCGGGTATTGCAAGGGAGGGCTTCAGGCAGCATGCTGCGAGCGACTTAATTGGACGCCGGATGCGCACACAGATCACTAAACCTCCGGTCATAAAGACCAAGCTCAGGCCCCCGGTGCGCAGGGGTGGTCTGGTACCCCGACCGGAACTGCTCGGACGACTTTGCGACACGCGACGCTATCGTCTCGCCACGATTCAGGCCGCCGCCGGCTTTGGCAAGACCAGCATCCTGTACCAGTGCTACGAACGAATACGCTCTGAGCAGCCGACAGCCTGGTTGAGTCTGGACGCGTCCGACAACGATTATCAGCGCTTTTTAATGCACCTATTGGCGGCGATCGAGGCCAGTGGGGTCGAGCTGGGCCGGGAGTTCAAGCATATCGCACGCTTCGGCTCGCGCCTGGCGCCGGGCACCTGCGCGGATCTTTTGACCAGTGCACTGGACTCCGATCAATGCCGGCTCATGATCTGCCTCGATGATTTTCATCTGCTCGATGACCTCTTGAGCGCGCAATTGCTGTCGCAACTGCTGCTTGCTCCTCGATCCGGGATCTCATGGCTGCTGGCCAGCCGCACGGCGCTGGCGTCTTTGCCGCTCAATCGATTGCGTTTGCTGAACGAGTTGCTGGAGATCGACACACAGGCGCTTAAGTTCAGCGACTCCGAGGGGCATGAGTTCCTCTGCCTGGCGGCGGGCGACACGCTGGAACCCTCCCTGTCGCGGCTTCTCAATGAGCGCACGGAAGGCTGGGTCGCAGGATTGCAGCTGGCCTCCTTGGGGCTTCGCGCGGTGGGAAACCGGGCCGAGTCGATCCAGGGCTTTACGGGCGCCAACCGCAATGTGGCGGACTTTCTGCGCGATGCAGTCCTGTCGAATCTCGACTCGGGGACACAGGATTTTCTCCTCGCGACCTCCATCCTGCCGCGCTTGAGTGTGGAGTTGTGCAACTTCGTCACCGGACAAAGCGACGCGCGCCAACGATTGGATGTCCTGGAAACGCTGAACCTCTTTATCTTCTCGCTCGATGATGAGCGTCGCTGGTATCGCTATCACCATCTATTTGCCGAGTTCCTGGAGCAGCGTCTCTGCGATCGCGATCCCAACCGCGTGCGGTATTTGCAGGAGCGCGCCTCACTCTGGTTCGAGGAGTCCGGCTGCGCTCTGGAGGCAATAGAACTCGCATTGCGTGCTCAGGCACACGAGCGTGCTGCGCACCTGCTCGACGGTCTGGGACTCTTCGACAAGGGCCAGGCTGGGGCGCTCGAGCGCCTGGCGCAGCGGATTCCGAAGGGCGTATTGGAACAATTCCCCAATCTCGAGCTGGAGCGGATTTACGCATGGGAGGCCGACTGGAATTTCACCCGATCCAGAGTGGGCCTCAATCGCATGAAGCGTGTACTTCACGAATGGCGCAGCGGGCGCAGGCCCGTGCCGGAGCACGTCGATCCTGACTACATTGCCGCCAAGATCGCGCACCGGGAAATGATGGTGCTATTCGTCAGCGACGATATGGTGGGCACGCGCAAGGCCAGCGAGGAGTGGTTGGCGGCGAGGCATAACGCGGATACCCACATGGAGATATCCACTGCCGGCGCGCTGCTCGCGGCCCGCCGCGAACAGTACGATTGTGCCGGCATAGAGGCTGCGGCGGCTGCGCTGCACGAGCAGTACGTGTGCGCGCAATGGACGTTTGGCGAGATCTTTCAGGATTGCATCAGCGGCCTGTCGTTTTTCCAATCCGGCAACGCGGCGCGGGCCCGCGAAATGTACGAGCGGGCGCTTCAAGCGGCAGTCCTGCTGCACGGGAAACTCTCGCCGCTGGCATCCATGCCGGCATTGCTGCTGGCCGAAGTTCACTACGAACAGAACCATGTCGCCGAGGCACGGGCCTTGATCGACGACTATTTGGAAATCTCGCACGGACTGGGATACGTCGACAAGCTTATCGCGGCCTTTCTGACCAAGGCGCGCCTGGAGGCGAGCGACGGTCAATACGAGATTGCGCAGCGTACTCTGGACGACGCAGACGCCTGCGCCCGGACGACCGGCTTTGGCCGCCTGCAGGCCCAGGTGTTGTGCGAACGCATGCGTCAGCTGCTGGCTGCGGGAAATCCGGCCGCCGTCATCGACCTCGCCCGGCAGGCGGGCCTCCTGGGTAGTAGCGCCATGGTTCAGCCGCACAGCGGCGTCACAACCATTACCGAGTGTCTTGCGATTTCATGGGCGTACGCGGCCCGCGCAAGCGGCGATATCGACGGCGCGATTCGGCTGCTGAAGAACTGGTACCGCTTCGTCATGGAACGGCAATGTCTGCGTTCCGGCCTGCGCTTAGGGGTAGAGCTCGCGGCTCTATACTGCCTGCGCGATGACATGAGCGCCGCGCGGCATCATCTATGCGAGGCGATTCGGATCGCTGCCCCTAATCGACTGGCGCGGTCATTCATCGATGCAGGGGCGGAGATTCGCCATCTGCTGCAGGCGGTGGTCGTGGGGCACCCTGTCGACGAGGCATCGCGACAGTACGCGAGGGAGCTATTGCGCGGCTTTACCGCTGAGAAAACCTGGGTCGAGCCGGAATATCAAGTACCGGCCGGTCAGGTGCGCATGGAGCTGACGCATCGTGAAGTCGACATCCTGGAGCTTGCCGCAGGCGATGTTCCGAATCGAGAGATAGCGCGCCGTCTGGTGCTGTCGGAGCACACCGTCAAGTGGTACTGGAAGCAGATATTCGGCAAGCTCAACGTACACCGCCGGCTGCAGGCGGTGATCTCGGCGCGTGCCGGTGGACTGATTCACTAGCCGCGCATCAGGCGCTTGCGCGTTCCAAAGCCTCCAGACGTTCGACTTCTTGGCCGTAGGGCTTGATTCCGCGAGAGATGGCGAATGCGGCGGCCGGCATCAGTATCGACGACGTCAACACGACGGTCTTCCACAAGTCCGCGTCGGACCCGAACACCCGCTGTGTGACCGAACCGATCAACTGACTGCCGAGCGCGCCGAAGACGATGAACATGAACAAGTAGATGGCGGTGATCTGGCCGCGCATCTGATTCGGAGTAATTCGCTGAATGGCGGAGTTTTGCGGCACGGCCGATGCCAGTCCGCACATCAATGCCACGCCGAGGCAAAGCAGCGACAGCTCGCCCGACGGCATCAACGGTGCGATGATCTCAAAGGGTGCCGCGGCGGCAAACAAAATGGTCGCCGCGCGCACATGCGCGTCCTTGTAGCGCTTGCTCAGGTGTTCGACCAACACCGTGCCGAGCACGGCGCCAATGAGCGAGGCAGCGAGGAACGTGAATCCCAGCCAATTGCCGATGCGGGCCTCATCCCAGCCATAAGTTCTGATCAAGAAAGGTGCGCGCCACGCCTGCATGCCGATTGCCTGAGTGGCGCTGAACGCGAGTCCGATAAAAAGCGGCAGGTAAATGGCTTTTCGCGCCCAGATTTCATGCAGCACGGCCTTGACCGGCAACGCCTTTCCTTGGCCGGTTGAACCGCGCCGGGAAGGTTCCTTCGCCAATAATAGGAGCATGGAAATCACCAGGCCCGGCGCTCCGACCATGACCAGAATCCATTGCCAGCCATGGATGGTGAGACCCATCCATTGACTCGTAGGCCAGCTGACGGCCCAGTGGATGAGGTGGCCGCCGAGAAAAATGCCCAGTGCGCTGCCGCCGATGAAACCAAGCTGCAAAAAGCCGATGGCCCGGGGCACGCGTTCGGGAGGGAACAGATCGGCGAGCATGGAATAGGCGCCTGGTGCGTGAGCCGAACCTCCCGCACCCACCAGCATGCGGCTGTAAAACAATTGGGTGAAATTCTGGGCGAGGCCGCCGAGTGCGGTGATGCCGCCGATCGCCGCGATTCCACAGGCCAGCACGATCTTGCGAGAATAGATGTCCACCAAGCGCGCCATCGGAATGCCGATCAACACATAAAAAATGATGTTGGCAGGCCCGATCAGAAACCCCAATTGCTCGTCGGTCAGATGGAAATCGATCTTGATTCGTTGCGCCATCATGGCGAATACGCCGGCATCGAAAAAATTCAACATGGTGGCGAGGATGATGACGGTGAGCGCGTAGTACGCGGCCGGGCGCGTGGGCCACGGCTGGGCGGTCGGAACCGCGTCCGACGCTGGTAGAATCACACCAGGAACTGCCACGGCCATGAACTCACTCTCCTAAACAGCGCTGCACATGATTTTTTTATGCGTTGGATAGAATATGAAATGAGGCGGCTTGTCCAGCGCTAAGTGCCGGCCAATTGGGAGGTTCTCTCCTGATCGAATCGAAGCTCGTTATCGGTCGAGCCTGACTGCATACTGCTGGTGCCTGATAGCATCAGCATCCGCTACCAACTCCAGTGGAGAATTACCCGTGAACGCCAATGTCAACGACAGCACGAGCAGCATCGCGGCGCAGCCCAGCCCCTCCGCGGCCGTCAGCAAGTTCCTCGCCATCAAGCCGCGCTTGTTCATCAACGGCGAATGGGTAGAGGCGCGTTCGGGGAAAACCATCAAAGTGTTCGATCCCGCCACCGGCCGCGAAATCGGCCAGGTCGCGGACGCGGGTCCCGAAGATGTAGATCGCGCGGTTGCCGCCGCACGTGCCGCACTCGAGACCGGGCCCTGGGCGAGCCTGGCGCCCTCGGGCCGCGAGGCGTTGCTGTGGAAGCTCGCGGGGCTCATCGAGCAGAACGCGGCGGAGTTCGCCGAGATCGAGAGTCTTGACAATGGCAAGACGCGCTTCATGGCGAGCATCGTCGATGTGCCCGGTGCGACCAATTATTTTCGCTACATGGCGGGCTGGGCCACCAAGATCGAAGGCACCACCATGCAGACTTCGATAGGCGGCCCTCCCGGCGCCAAATTTCATACCTATGTGGCGCGCGAGCCGGTGGGGGTCGTGGCGCAGATCGTGCCGTGGAATTTCCCCTTGGCCATGGCCGCGTGGAAGCTGGGTCCGGCACTGGCAGCCGGCTGCACCTGCATACTCAAGCCGGCGGAGCAGACGCCGCTGTCGGCGCTGCGTCTGGGTGAACTGATCCGCGAGGCGGGCTTCCCGCCAGGGGTGGTGAACATCCTGACCGGCAACGGGGAAACCACCGGCGCTGCCCTGGTCGCACATCCCGGCATCGACAAGATCGCCTTCACGGGTTCCACCGACGTTGGCAAGATCATCAACAAGAGCGCGACCGACACCATCAAGCGCGTATCGCTGGAACTCGGCGGCAAGTCGCCGATGATCGTTCTGCCGGATGCGGATCCGGCGGCCGTGGCCGGCGGCTCGGCCGGCGCGATTTTCTTCAACGCGGGCCAGGTGTGCTGCGCCGGTTCGCGGCTGTATGTGCATAGCTCGATATTCGACAAAGTAGTGGAAGGCGTGAGTGCCGCGGCCGCGGCCATTCGCCTAGGACCGGGCCTGGACAAGACCACGGACATGGGGCCCTTGGTGTCGAAGGAACAGCAGGATCGAGTGCTCGCCTACATCGAGTCCGGACGCAAACAAGGCGCCTCAGTCGCGGTCGGCGGCGAAGCGCCGTCGCATCCCGGCTATTTCGTCAAACCCACGGTGTTGGTGAACGTGCGCGAGGACATGCGCGTGGTCCGCGAAGAGATCTTCGGGCCCGTGCTGGTCGCGCAACGTTTCGATGATCTGGATGCCGTGGTGAAGGCAGCCAACGACACACCCTATGGCTTGGGTGCGAGCATTTGGACCAACAATCTGTCCGCGGCCCATCGACTCATTCCACGCATCAAGGCGGGCACGGTGTGGGTCAACTGCCACAACCTGGTGGATCCGAATATGCCGTTCGGCGGCTACAAGCAATCCGGCATGGGCCGCGAGCATGGACGGGTGGCAGTGGAGATGT
>JBDUEQ010000076.1:0-4973 GCA_040002315.1 Gammaproteobacteria bacterium | reverse complement strand
TGAGGGTGGCGTTCGGCACGTCGACGCCGACTTCGATCACCGTGGTCGCCACCAGCAGCTGGATCTTGCCCTCCTTGAAGCGGCGCATGGCGGCCTCTTTCGCTCGCGGCGGCATGCGTCCATGCACCAGACCGACGACGAGTTCGGGCAAGGCGACGGCCAACGCCGCGGCCGTTTCCTCCGCGGCTTGATAGGGCATTTCCTCGGATTCATCAATGAGCGGGCACACCCAGTAGGCCTGCCGTCCTTGCAGGCAGGCAGTGCGAATGCGCTGCACGACTTCGTCGCGGCGTGCATCGACCAGCACCACGGTCTTGACGGGGGTGCGTCCGGGCGGCAGCTCGTCGATCACGGAGACATCGAGGTCGGCATACGCGGTCATGGCCAGAGTGCGCGGAATCGGTGTCGCGGTCATGATCAATTGATGCGGCTGATGTCCCTGCGCGGCGCCCTTCTCGCGCAAGGAGAGGCGCTGATGCACGCCGAAGCGATGCTGCTCATCGACGATAACCAAGGCGAGCGAGGAGAATTCCACGCTCTCCTGAAACAACGCATGAGTGCCGACGACGATGGAGGCATGTCCCTCGCGAATGCCTTGCAGGGAGGTGGTGCGTGCCTTGCCGGTCTGCCGCCCGGTCAACAGGGCCACGGTTACATTCAGCGGCTCGAACCAACGCTTGAAATTCTGTGCATGCTGATCAGCCAACAGTTCGGTGGGCGCCATCAGTGCTACCTGGCGCCCCATCTGCACGGCCTGAGTCGCGGCCAAGGCCGCCACCAAGGTTTTGCCGCATCCCACGTCCCCTTGCACCAGACGCAGCATGGGCTTGCTTAGGTGCAGATCGCGCTCGATCTCGGAGAGCGCGCGCTGCTGTGCCTTGGTGAGGCGAAACGGCAGAGCGGCCAGCAAGCCGGCCTTCAGAGCGCCGTTGCCCTTGAGCGGCCAGCCCGGATCGCTCTGGATGCGCCGGCGCAATAGCTTGAGCGACAGTTGGTGCGCCAGCAGTTCCTCGAACGCCAGGCGGCGCTGCGCCGGGTGTCGACCGCTCATCAACAATTCCACGGGAGCATCGGCCGGAGGCCGATGCACGTACAGCAACGCGTCGCGTAAGGAAGGCAGCCGCGAATCGGCCAAGATTGTCGGGGGCAGCCAGTCTTCGATGTCGCCCGAGCCCCATTGATCGAGCGCCATGCCGACCACCATGCGCAGCCGCCCCTGGGTTACCCCTTCGGTCAAGGGATAGATGGGGGTGAGCTGGTCCTCGAAGGCGGCGCGGGCCTGCGGATCGATGCGCCGGTATTCAGGATGCACGATCTCCAGGCCCTGCGGGCCGCGGCGCGCTTCACCGAAGCAGCGAATGCGCGCGCCGCGCGCCAGGCCATTCTGCTGCTGGGCCGTGAAATAAAAAAACCGCAGAGTCAGAAAGCCGGAGCCGTCGCCGATTTTGCACAACATTTGCCGGCGGCCGCGAAATAGCACTTCGGTGAGCAGCACTTCGCCTTCCACGGCGGCCCGCTGTCCGGCGCGAAGTTCCCCCAAGGGCACCACACGGGTGCGATCCTCGTAGCGAGAGGGCAACAGGAACAAGAGATCCTGGGTGGTCTCCACGCCCAGTGCGCGCAGCCGCAATGCAAGCGCATCGCCGACGCCTCGCAGCACCGTGACCGGCTTTGGCGCAGTCAAGGGCGCGTTCGAACTAGAGAGCGACAATGCACTCCACTTCGACCTGCGCGCCACGCGGCAGTGAGGCCACGCCGACGGCGGCCCGCGCGGGATACGGCTCGCGAAAGTACTCGGCCATCACTTTGTTGATGAGTGCGAAGTGGGAGAGGTCGACCAAGAAAACCGTCGCTTTGACCACGTCGTCGAAGCCGGCGCCGGCGGCGGTGACAATGGCCTTGAGGTTTTCGAACACCTGGCGTATCTGCGCCTCGATGTCACCCGAGACCATCTCTTTGGTTTTAGGATCCAAGGGGATCTGCCCCGATACCCAAATGGTGCTGCCGACGCGTACGGCCTGCGAATAAATACCGATGGCGGCGGGCGCATGCGGAGTTGAGATGATTTGTTTGCTCATGAACTTTACGCCAGGGTGCGAAATACGCGCTGCACGTCGGGCATGCGCCGGATGGTTTTGATGACTCGCGCCAGATGCTTGCGATCACGCACCTGAAGCTGGAATTTGAGAGAAGAGCTGCCAACGTCGCGTTCTTCCAACGACACCTGATCGATATTGGTTTCGGTTCCCGCAATACTGGAAGCTACGGCCGCGAGCACGCCCACCCGGTTATTGATTTCCAGCTGGATCTCGCAGCTGAACAAGCGCCCTTCCGTCGCTTCCCACGCCACCGACAACCACTTTTCCGGTTGCTTGCGGTATTCAGCAAGATTACCGCAATTCTGCCGGTGAATCATTACACCGCGACCGGCACTCAAGTAAGCCATGATGGGATCGTTCGGGATGGGAAAGCAGCAGCGCGCATAAGTCACCAGCAATCCTTCGGTGCCGGCAATCATGAGCGGGCCGGCGTGCGCTCCTGCATGCTCGCCGCTGCCGTCACGCGCAGGTTGCAGGCGGCGGGCGACCAGCGGAGCCAGGCGCTCGCCCAAGCCGATTTTCTCGTACAGCTCATCCGCATCTTTCAAGTTCAGTTCCTTGACCACTGCGTCGATATCGGCCGCCGGAATCTTCTTCAAGTTGATCGAGAATTCCTCGAGCGCAAGGCCGAGCAGGCGCCGGCCGAGCTCCAGAGCCTCGCCGCGTTTTAGATTCTTGAGGTAGGTTCTGATTGCGGCGCGCGCCTTTGCCGTCACCAGGAAGGTCGACCAGGAAGGGTTCGGGGTGGCGCCCTTGGCCGTGATGATTTCCACCGTCTGGCCGTTGCGCAGCGGTGTGCGTAGCGGCACCAGACGCCGATCGACCTTGGCGGCCACGCAGCGATTGCCGACGTCGGTGTGGATGGCGTAGGCGAAATCCACTGCGGTGGCGCCGGTCGGCAGGCGCAGAATTTTCCCCTTTGGCGTGAATACATACACTTTGTCGGGGAATAGATCGACTTTGACGCTCTCGAGGAATTCCTCGGAGCTGCCGCCCTCTTGAATTTGCACCAGGCTTGCCAGCCATTCGCGCGCGCGATCGTGTTCGATGCCGCCGAAGGTGTCGCCGCCGGATTTGTACTTCCAATGCGCAGCAATTCCGGACTCCGCAACCCGGTGCATTTGCTCGGAGCGGATTTGAACCTCGATGGGCACACCATTGGGGCCAAACAGCGTGGTGTGCAATGACTGGTAGCCGTTGACCCGGGGTATGGCGATGTAATCCTTGAAGCGCCCCGGCATGGGCTTGTAGGTGCTGTGCACCAGTCCCAAGACGCGGTAGCAGGTGTCGGCGCTGTCGACGATGATGCGAAAGCCGTACACGTCCACCATTTCATTCAAGGAGATTTTTTTGTTCTGCATCTTCTTGTAGATGCTGTACAGATGCTTCTCGCGGCCCGCCACTTCACCGATGATTTCCGATTTCTTCAACGTGGCCTTGAAGGTCTCTGCGATCTTGCCGATGAATTCCTTTTGATTGCCGCGCGCTCGCTTCAACTCACGCTCGAGCACCTTGTAGCGGTACGGATATAGGGCGCGAAAGCCCAGGTCCTCGAGCTCGAGCTTCACCGCATACAGACCCAGACGCTCGGCGATTGGCGCGTAGATGTCCAGGGTTTCACGGGCGCTGCGGCGGCGTTTGACCGGCGGCATCACTCCCAAGGTGCGCATGTTGTGCATGCGGTCCGCGAGCTTGACCATGATGACGCGGATGTCGCGCACCATGGCCAGCAGCATTTTGCGGAAGCTCTCTGCCTGCGCTTCCTGGCGATTCTTGAATTGAATCTGATCGAGCTTGCTGACCCCGTCGACCAGCTCGGCCACCACCTGGCCGAAGATCGAGGCAATTTCCGCCTTGGCGGTCGGCGTGTCTTCGATGACGTCGTGCAGAATGGCTGCGACCAAAGTGTCGGCGTCCAAGCGCAGATCGGCCAAGATGTCGGCCACGGCCACGGGATGGGTGATGTAGGGTTCGCCTGAGACGCGCTTCTGGCCGCGGTGTTTTTCCGCGCCGAATTCGTAGGCTTCGCGCACCCGCTCGACTTGAGGGGGCGATAAATAGGCTTCGAGCTTATCTAAGAGCTGGCTGATCCCGGTGGAGCGTCTTCCACCGGGTAGGAAACCGAGTATGGAAGACGCATAGTCCATCGCCGCTCTTGAGGGAGACCGCTGTTGCTAGTCCCCTAGGCCGAGTTGCGGGGCACGGAAATCCGACGGCATGTCGAGCTCGCTCACCGGCTGCTGCACCGGCTCTTCGGGCTCTTCCAACATTTCGAGCGTAATATTTCCGGCGGCAATCTCGCGCAGCGCTACCACGGTCGGTTTGTCGTTCTCCCATTCCACGGTCGCTTCCGCGCCGTTGGCCAGGCGCCGGGCGCGCTTCGCGGCCAACAACACCAAGTTGAACAGATTGGGTTCGTTCTGCAGGCAGTCTTCGACGGTGATACGCGCCATACACTAGGGTTCCGTGAGAGGGATTGCAAGAATAGCAGAATCAGCGCGGATCAGGCGACTCGGCAACAGCACTGCAGGCCGATTTGCGGCAATTTTAGGTGGGTCGCAACAATCCGGCGGCAAATTGAGCGACTTCGGGCCTGGTCGCGATCAGGGGGTTGCCGCGGTCCTCGACGATGGCTCGCAAGTCCTCGAGAGCCTGCTCGAAGCGGTCGTTGATGACCACGTAGTCAAATTCGCCCCAGTGACCCAAATCCTGCGCCGCGTCGCTCAGGCGGCGCTCAATGACCTCGTCGGAATCGGTGCTGCGGGCTTTGAGCCGCTGCTCCAGGGCGCTGCGCGACGGCGGGAGAATGAAAATACTGCGCGCTTCCGGCAAGCGGGCGCGCACTTGGCGCGCCCCCTGCCAATCGATTTCCAA
>JBDUEQ010000075.1:0-5032 GCA_040002315.1 Gammaproteobacteria bacterium | reverse complement strand
GCGCTGCGTTCATAGTGATGCTCCAAAATCATGCGCCCGCCATTGACTCCGGCGCGGCGCAGCGTTGGCCAAGGATACCCGAATCGCGTCGGCCTCCGATGGCCTGACAGTGATAGAAACCTAGACCGACAATGTACCGGCGGCCCGGCCGTCCCACTCGAGAGCCAGCGATCCGCCGCGGCACAGGAAAAGCCATCCCGCGGGCGTCAGCAGCACGTCGTCTTCGAGATTTCCAATCAATACTTTCTCCGCCTTCGCAGGCCGCGGCGGCAACCTCTCGGGCCCGCTAAACAGCGTCACCACACTGGAAATGTGCGCCGACTCCGCAGAGTGAACATCGACCAGCACATTGCTCAATAGATGCCGCGTCGTGCCGGGCGGCCGCGACAGCAGTGAGGCGAGAATTCCGGCGCGACCCACGATGGGATTGGCAGGATCGCTCGGCCGCACCAGTTTGCCCTGCTCGGCAAACAGCACTGCCAACTCTTCCCAAGATCTTTGGTCCGTGTACTTCGCGGCGCGATAGACCAGCGCTTCGCAACCGCGCGAAATGCCATTGACTGCTTCCGGAGTCACACGGACACGGCGACCGGTGCTCGCGGCAGGCGCGCCAAAACATGAGCTTCCGCAAGATTGATGCTCTGCTTCGCCGCATTCGCATGTTCCCGCAGCAATGCTTCGGCACGCGCGCTTTGGCCGTTTTCCAAGGCTTCGATGATGTCATGATGCTGACGATGGGCGTAGTACAGCATGTCGTACATGCGATCGAGGTTGGTCTTGTCGAACGCCAACGCCTGTGCGCCGGCAAAGGGGATGCGGCCATTTTTCTCTATGGCCGCGCTGAGGATCGGGCTTTGCGCGGCCTGCACGATCAGCGAATGAAAACGCGAGTTCATTTCCGCGTACCGGCCCTCGTCGCCTTCCTCGATGCTGCGTTTGCGCAGAATGACGTCGCCATCCTCCAGGCAATGGCGCATCTCGCGCAGCGTGCTTTTCGGCACACCGTGCTCCGCCGCGCGCCGCACGGCGAACCCCTCGAGCAGCCCTCTTAAGTCAATGGCGTCGGTGATATCGGAAGGAGTGAACGCGCGCACGACGAAGCCACGCGTCTCATGGTCTATCAGCAACCCTTCCTGGGCCAGCAACGGTAAAGCCTGGCGCACCGGCGTGCGCGACATGCCCAGCATTTCCGCGAGCGGCGCCTCGGCGACCCGTTGCCCAGGCGCAATTTCCGCGCGCAGTATCATTTCGCGGATATGCACTACGGCCTGGCTGAGCTGTGCGTTCCCCATCGCTCGAGCCTGCATCTGGGATCCCGGAATGTCAATGTGGGATCCCGTGCGCCAGTCTCGTATAGACTAAAGCTAATTGCCTGAGAGGAATCATCATGGCCCGAATCCTCGGCGCGATCGCTACATCTCACACCCCGACCATCGGATTTGCTTTCGACGGCAAGAAACAGGATGACCCTGTCTGGAAGCCGATCTTCGAGGCGTATGAACCGATCAAGGCGTGGCTTGCGCAAAAAAAGCCGGATGTTCTGTTCGTCATCTATAACGATCACGTCACGTCGTTCTTCTTCGATCATTACTCCGCGTTCTGTTTGGGTATCGGCGAGGAGTACGCCGTCGCCGATGAAGGCGGCGGCCCACGCAACCTGCCGCCCATCAAAGGGCATGGCGCCCTCGCGCGTCACATCGGCCAGGTCTTGATGGCTGACGAGTTCGATATGTCATTCTTCCAAGGCAAGCCTCTCGATCACGGCTGCTTCTCGCCGTTGTCGATGCTGCTGCCGCACAAGCCCGACTGGCCGCTGCCCATCATTCCTCTGGCCATGGGGGTATTGCAGTTCCCGGTGCCGAGCGCGGCGCGCTGCTACAAACTGGGCCAGTCGCTGCGCACCGCCATCGAGAGCTTTCCGCAGGACCTGGCGGTCGTCATCGTCGCCACCGGAGGCTTGTCGCACCAGGTGCAAGGAGAACGCTGCGGGTTCAACAATCCGCCCTGGGATCAGCGCTTCATGGAACTGCTGGAACAGGATCCGATCGCGCTGACGCGCATGACCCATGCAGATCATGCGCGCTTGGGCGGCATGGAAAGCTCAGAGATCATCATGTGGCTGACCATGCGCGGGGCGCTGTCTGCGAAGGTGCACAAAGTTCACCAAAGCTACTATTTGCCGTCAATGACCGCGATCGCGACCATGATCTTCGACAACCTCGCCGAGCCGCTATCCGCCGATGGCGCGGCGGCAGTGAGAGCGCACGCGGCTGCGCAGGCGAAAGGCATAGAAACGCTGGATGGCACTTACCTGTTCGACCTCGATCGCAGCGTCGGACATTATAGGTTGAATAAATTCCTGCACGGCTTGATCGAGCCCGCCCACCGCGCCGCGTTTACGGCCGATCCGGAGAGCGCTTTCGAAGCAGCGGCCTTGAGCGAAGCGGAGCGCGACATGATCCGCCGCCTGGACTGGCGCGCGATGATGCGCTACGGCGCAATCTTTTTCGTACTGGAAAAGCTGGCGGCCGTGCAGGGTGTATCGAACCTACATGTGTACGCAGCCATGCGCGGCCAGACATTGGATGATTTCCAAAAGACGCGTAACGCTGCCGTTCTGTATTCGGTGGGTGGACGGGAAACACACGCCAAAGTCGAGGCCAGCGGCACGTAGGGCGCCGAGGACGCCACGGGCCGGACCCGCCCGGCAAACGCTGTGCACGCCTGGGCCAATCTTTGTTCACTCTACGGCCCGTTCGGGTCATCGGCCGCGGTTAATATACAGCCGCTTCCGACCACTGTCGGTATTGCGCACTGCGCCATGATTGTTAGAGGAAATATGAGTTCCAAGAGTTTAGAAGACCTGCTGCAATCCGTTAAGAATCCTGTCGAAATGCTGCGCAACTCCAAGATAGGCGCGTACGTTTATCCGGTGGTTCCCAGCGAGTTTTCCAATTGGCGCGACGAACAGTATGCGTGGCGCCATGGAGCGGTCCTGTTCGATCAGTCGCATCACATGGCCGAGTTGACCGTCAAGGGGCCGGACGCCGAACGCCTGATGTCGTTCTGCACCATCAACAGTTTTACCAATTTCGCGCCGGGCAAGGCCAAACAAATGGTGCCCTGCAGTTACGACGGCTACGTGATCGGGGACGGGATTCTTTTCTATCTGGACAAGGGCGAATTGCTGTTTGTCGGCCGCGCGCCGTCCGTCAATTGGATCCAGTTTCAGGCAGAGACGGGCGGATTCAAAGTCGATGTGATTCGCGACGACCGGTCGCCCTCTCACCCGCGCGGCAAAGCCGTGACGCGGCGGCACTATCGCTTTCAGATCCAAGGTCCGAATGCGGCCAAGGTTCTGACCAAGCTGAATGGCGGTCCCCTGCCCGAAATTAAGTTCTTCAACTTTGACGTCATCAACATCAAGGGGCGCAAGGTCCGCGCGCTGCGTCACGGCATGGCCGGCGCACCGGGACTCGAGATCTGGGGTCCTTACGCCGAAGGCGACGAAATTCGCGATGCCATTCTCGAGGCGGGCGAAGAATTCGGCATCGTTCCCGTGGGCTCACGTGCCTACGGCAGCAACACGCTCGAATCAGGATGGATTCCCTCGCCGCTGCCTGCCGTCTATACGGGCAGCGCAATGAAAAAATACCGTGAATGGTTGCCGGCGGGCGGTTACGAGGGTTCAGGCTCCATCGGCGGCAGCTTTGTCTCGAGCAATATCGAAGACTACTACCTCACGCCGTACGCGCTAGGTTACGGGCCGTTCGTCAAGTTCGATCACGACTTTGCCGGGCGCGAAGCGATTGAAAAAATGGCCAAGCAGCCGCAACGCAAAAAGGTGACCTTCGAGTGGAACGGCGAGGACTTGGCGAAAACCTACACCTCATTGTTCGTAGCGGGTGCCGATCACTACAAGTTCTTCGATATCCCGATCGCCAATTACGCTTCATCCTCGTACGACAAAGTAACCATGTCCGGCCGTACGGTGGGTTACTCCATGTTCGGCGGTTACAGCTACAACGAGCGCTCCGGTCTATCGCTTGGAGTGGTGGATCCCGATATCAACGTGGGCGACGTTCTCACCCTGGTCTGGGGTGAGGAAGGCGGCGGCAGCAAGAAAAGTACTGTCGAGCGTCACAAGCAACTCGATGTTCGCGTGAAAGTTTCACCCGTGCCGTATGCCCGCGACGTGCGCGAGTCCTATCACGAGGGCTGGCGCACGCGACGGGCTTGAGTCGGAGCGTGCGGCGGCATGCCGCGTTCCGCGGCAGCGGCTACGCGGCGGCCAGCACACCGCAGGTGAGGAGGTCGCTAATTTGCCGCAGCACACGATGCGGCCGCTGCGACTCAGGTTGCCGCGCCCAGCCCTCACTGTTCGTCATTCCGGTGACCACGCCCAAGGCGGTGGCACCGCCGCGGCGCGCCATGATGATTTCAACGAGCGGATCGTCGCCCACCACGGCAATGTCGCGGATGGGCAGATTGAGTTTCTTCGCCACGAAGCGCAAAGCATGCAGTGAGGGCTTGCCGGTGAGCAGCACGGGCGCCTTGGTCAGGCGGCGAATGGCGCCCACGATGGCGTAAGAGTATCCCATCGAGCGTCCCTGCTTCGTTGCGAAGAATGGCACATCGGACGCCACGTACAATTTCGCGCCTGCCCAGATCGCAATGCACGCCGCTTCGATGTCCTTCATGGTGCATTCAGGATGCCAGCCCACGTAGACGGCTTCGGCCTCCTGCGCCTGCGCCTCACCCGGGTAAGCAACCTCAATCCCGCTGTCCGCCAGCGCATCACCCACTCCACGCGAACCGAGAATAAGTGCGCGCCCTATTCCTGCGCGATGCATGAGATAGGCAGCCACGCTGCTCGGCGTGAACATCTGCTCATCCTCGACGGGCAAGCCGATGCCCCGCAAGCGTTGTGCCTGATCCGCCGGCCGAAACGCAGTGCCGTTGGTCAGCACTAAAAATGGAATGGAGCGCTGCCGAAGAGCCGTGAGTACCTCGATGGCGCCCGGCAGGACTT
>JBDUEQ010000074.1:0-12756 GCA_040002315.1 Gammaproteobacteria bacterium | reverse complement strand
TTGAACTTGGTGTTGCCGACCAAGTTGATCTGTTCGATCTTGGCGCGCTTGCCTTCCTTGATGTCTACGACGATGTCGACCTTGTTGCCCGGCAACTCCGTGACCTTGGTATCGATGCGCACGGCGTACTTGCCGCGGCTGAAATATTGATCGGTGAGGTACTGCTTGACCTCATCGAGCACCGATCGATCGAAGGTCTTGCCCTGCGCGAGGCCCACATTGCGCAAGCTCTTCTGCAAATCCTCGGTCTTGATGTCCTTGTTGCCCTTGAGCTCGAACTTGGCGATGGACGGACGTTCCACCACCACCACCAGCAGTGTATTGCCGTCGCGGCGCAGCTCCACATCGCGGAAGAATCCCGTCGCGTACAACGCCCGCATCGCCTCTCCGATGCGCTGCCCGTCGAGGTGATCGCCGATGTTCACAGGCAGGTAATTGAATACCGTGCCTTCGGAAATGCGCTGCAGTCCTTCGATACGAATGTCGCCGACGGTGAACGTTTCCGTCGCCGTTTGCGCGTGTACTGCCGAACCCAAGGGCTGGACGGCAAGCGCCACCAGGCAAGCCAAACGCAAATCAAGCCGCACGCGGCAACGACCGATTGCAAATTCGATTGATCATGATTTCCCGTTAATTCAAATGTCTTGATATATCGTTATAAAATGCCAGGCTCATCAACACGACCAAGAGCGCGATTCCGACCTGCTGCCCCAGAAGCTGGGCACGCTCGGACAGCGGCGTTCCCTTGACCGCTTCCACCAATTGATAAACGACTTGTCCGCCGTCCAGCAACGGTACCGGCATCAAATTGAGCACGCCCAAGCTCACGCTGATGACGGCCAGAAACGCCAGGAACGCCGTCAGCCCCAAGGAGGCGCTGATACCCGCAAATTCCGCGATACTGATCGGACCGCTGATGTTCTTCGCGGACACTTGACCGGTCACGATTCGCCACAGCATCTGCACCGTGAGGAAGGACATTTCCCAGGTCTTCGACACACCGCTGATGCAGGCGTCGATCGGACCTAAGCGATGCGTCTCCACCAGCCCAGGCGGCCAGACCCGCTGCCCTTCTTGCAGGGCAATACCCAGCCGGCCGATGGTCCTGCCCTGCTCCACCACGCTCGGCACCGGCGCCACGATACGCAATCGTTGGCCTGCGCGCTCGACTTCGATGGAAATATCCCGGCCCGGCGCGCCGTTCACCATGGCGACGAATTCGCTGCTGTTGACGACGGGCTGCCCGTCCACGGCCAACACCCTGTCCCCCGTGCGCAGTCCGGCGCGCGCGCCCGCGCTGTCGGCGGGAGCATCATGTATCAAGGTGTCGGAGGTCCAGGTGGCCAAATCGAAGCCAAGCCCGGGCAAGAGCCGGCCCGGCTCGGTCATGGCACGCCGATCCTGGTCGACCCGCACTGTCAGCGAGCGCTCCCCGCCGTCGCGGCGCACGCGCAGGTGAAGCACGCCATCGTCGGTGAATTGGCGAATCAGCGCGATCTGCAGCTCCTCGGTATCTTCGACGCTGCGATCACCCACGCGCACGATCGTATCGCCGCGCTGCAGTCCGGCCGCGGCGGCCGGGCTGTCGAGCCGCACCTGTCCGATCACCGGTTTGACGACTTCCGTTCCGACCATCGCCAAAATTGCATACAGCAACGCCGCGAACAGCAGATTCATGGCGGGTCCCGCCAGCAGTACGGCGATCCGGTGCAGCGCGGGTCGGCGCGTGAAGGAGCGGTGCAGCTCCGCCGCGCTCACCTCGCCCTCGCGCTCATCCAGCAACTTGACGTAGCCCCCCAAAGGGATGGCAGCGATGCAGTACTCGGTGCGGTCGGCGTCTTTACCCACCCGCATGATCAGCGGCTTGCCGAAGCCGATGCTGAAGCGCAGAACCTTGAAACCCAGCTTCTTGGCAACCCAGTAGTGGCCGAATTCATGGACCGCCACCAAGATCCCGATCGCGACCAAGAAGGCTGCGACTATGATCAACATCTTCATGCAAAGGCTCCAGAGCGAGGCTCGATCAAGGCAGCAGCCAGGCGCCGCGCCGCGGCGTCGGCATCCAAAACATCACCCAGAGCCTTGACGGGGGACGAAGCGAGGCGCTGCAGCACCTTGTCAATGACCGCGGCAATTGCCGTAAAGTTCAAGCGCCCGTCAAGAAACGCCTGTACCGCGACCTCGTTGGCCGCATTTAGCACTGCCGGCGCGGTGCCGCCCGCCCGCGCAGCCGCCCGGGCCAATCCCAGGCTGGGAAATCGCTCGTGATCCGGTGGCTCGAATCCGAGCTGCCCGATCGCCGCCAAGTCGAGCGATTGTACACCGGAAGCAAACCGCTCCGGCCACGCCAGCGCTTGGGCGATGGGCGTGCGCATGTCGGGAGCGCCCAGCTGCGCCAGCATTGACCCGTCCGCATATTCCACCAGCGAATGCACGACGCTCTGCGGATGAACGATGACGTCGACTTGCGATTCCGGCAGGCCGAACAGCAAGGTGGCCTCTATGACTTCCAGTCCCTTGTTCATAAGAGTGGCCGAATCTACCGAGATTTTGCGGCCCATCTTCCACTTCGGATGAGCGCAGGCTTCGTCAGGTGTGACCGAGTGCAATCGGTCGACATCCGTGCACCGAAACGGTCCGCCGGAGGCGGTCAGAATCACGCGAATTACCCCGCGCGCCACCTGCCCGGGCAGATAGGCCGCCGGCATACATTGAAAAATCGCATTATGTTCGCTGTCGATGGGAATGATCTCGGTGCGTGCACGCCGTACTTCTTCCATGAGCAGCGCGCCGGCCATGACCAGCGCTTCCTTGTTGGCGAGGAGAACGCGCTTCGAGGCTCGCACGGCCGCGAGCGTCGTCGACAAACCGGCCGCTCCCACGATGGCGGCCATCACAACGTCGACATTGGCGGCCGCCACCGAAGCCGCCATCGCCTCGGCGCCGCACTCCACTCGAGCGGCTGAGCCGCAATCGCGCAGCGCCACGCGCGCCTGTGCCGCCGCTTGCGGATCAATCAGCACCACGGTTTCTGCGTTGAATTGCCGGGCCTGTTCAACGACGGCCTGCCAGCTGCTGTGCGCGCCCAGCACCGCGACCCGAAAACGTTCCGGATGCAAGGCAACGACTTGCAAAGTGCTGCGGCCGATGCTGCCCGTGGAACCCAGGATTGCCAGTCCGCGCGGCGCACTCATAGGATCACGCCGGAGCCAAATAATCCGAGCGCATACAGCGGAGCTGCCGCTGTCACGCTGTCGATTCGATCCAGCAGCCCGCCATGTCCGGGCAACAGCGCACCGCTGTCCTTCAAACCAACCGCGCGCTTGAACATGCTCTCCGTTAGATCGCCGACGATGGAAAAAATCCCGACCGCAAGCCCGAAAGCCAGGGTAGGCGGGAGCGACAGCGCAAAATGCTCGGCGCCGAGCCAGGCCACCAGCAGCACCATCACCAGACCGCCCAGCGCGCCCTCGCAGGTCTTGCCTGGGCTCACGCGCGGCGCCAGTTTTCGCTTCCCCCAATTGCGTCCCGCAAAGTACGCACCGATGTCGGCGGCAATCACCAACAGCACCAACCACAGCACCAGCTGAGGGCCTCGTGCCAAACCGTCGCTGCTGACAGCAAGCCTCGCAAGGCTCACGAATGCCGGCACCAACACCGGCAACCCGCAGACAAGCGCCAGAGCTGGATGATGCCGGGTGGGCGCCAATGACAGCCACAGCACCGCGATCAGCCACCAGAGGCAAGCCGCATAGAGCAAGAGCAGCAGGTGTTGCCGGTCGACTGTCCAGCGCCACGTGAGCAGCAGCAGCACGGCCACACCCGCCGCGTAGGCGGCTCTGGGTTTGAATCCGCGCAGGGCGCCGAAGCTGCCCCACTCCCAGGCGCCGATGGTGAATACCACGCCGAAGCCGATTACGGCCCATCGTGCAGGCAATAGGAAAAGCCCTGCAAGCAAAATGCTGGCCAACACGACTGCGGTGAGGATTCTTGTCCTAAGCATCGGCTTTCGCCGTGATTTGTCCCGAAGTCTTGCCGAATCGACGTTCGCGCTGAGTAAAGAATTCGAAGGCGGCATCCAGATGCACAAGCGAAAATTCCGGCCATAGCTCATCGCAAAAATACAGCTCGGTATACGCGAGATTCCACAGCAGAAAATTGCTGATGCGCCGCTCGCCGCCGGTTCGAATCAAAAGGTCGGGATCCGGAATTCCCGCCAAACTCAAACGCTCGGCCACCAGCGCCTCGTCGATGCCCGCCGCGGCCAGCTTGCCGGCGGCCACGTCAACGGCGAGCGAGCGGCAGGCCTGTGCAATGTCCCAGCGGCCGCCATACGCCATGGCGACGATCAGCCGCAGCCCAAGGTTGCCCTCGGTCAGCCGTTCGGCGTTTTGCATGCGCAGTGCGAGTTCCGTGCCCAGCAGTCCGCGATCGCCGATGAAGCTCAAGCACACCTGATTGCGGTGCAAGTCCGCCACTTCGCGATCAAGCGCATCGAGAAACAAGTTCATGAGCATGCCGACTTCGTCGGGGGGCCGGCTCCAATTCTCGCTGCTGAAGGCAAACAAGGTCAGATAGCGCACTTTGCGCTTGGCACACTCTTCCACCACCCTGCGCACCACTTTGATGCTGGCGCGATGCCCGGCAGGGCGCGGCAGGCCGCGCGACCGGGCCCATCGGCCGTTGCCGTCCATGATGATCGCGACATGCTGCGGCGAGTCGGCCATTGATTCTACGAGCGTGCGGGTCCTGCCGGATCAGACCTGCATCAGCTCCTTTTCCTTCTCTGCCATGGCGTGATCGATCTCCGCAACGTGCTTGTCTGTGAGCTTCTGCACGTCGTCTTGGGCACGCCGGTCATCGTCTTGTGCAATGAGCTTTTCCTTGAGCATTTCCTTCAATTCAGTCATGACTTCGCGGCGCACGCCGCGCACGGCCACTCGGGCATTTTCCGCTTCGGACTTCACGACCTTGATGATGTCGCGGCGCCGCTCTTCGGTCAGAGCCGGCATGTTGATGCGGATGAGTTGTCCGGCGCTGTTGGGCGTCAGTCCTAGATCGGACTTGTATATGGCCTTTTCAATGATGGGGACCATGGCCTTCTCCCACGGACTCACCGTCAAGGTGCGCGCGTCCTCGGTGGCGATATTGGCGACCTGGTTCAACGGCATTTCCGTGCCGTAGTAGTCCACTTTGATGTGTTCGATCAAGCTGGTGTGCGCGCGCCCGGTCCGCAACTTCTTGAGCTGATCTCTGAATGCCGACACGCATTTCTGCATGCGCAGCGCCCCATCCTTCTTCAAGTCATCGAGCATGGCTCCCCCTATTGGCCTTAAGCGGTGACGACGGTGCCGACATCCTCGCCCAGTACGATACGCATCAAGTCTCCGGCGTTGAACAGGTTGAAAACCTGCAGCGGCAAATTGTTTTCCCGGCACATGACGATGGCCGTGGCATCCATCACATTCAGCCGGTCGTTCAGCACCTTGTCGAAGGTCAGGCGCGTATAGCGCTTTGCGTCCGGATTCTTGACGGGATCGGAGTCGTAGATGCCGTTGACCTTGGTCGCCTTCAACAGGATCTCGGCATTGATCTCGATGGCGCGCAGACTGGCCGCCGTATCGGTGGTGAAGAACGGATTGCCGGTGCCGGCGCCGAAGATCACCACGCGGCCCTTCTCGAGGTGCCGCACCGCGCGCCGCCGGATGTAATCCTCGCATACTTCGTTGATGCGCAGCGCCGACATAACCCGCGCATACGTGCCGAAGCTCTCCAAAGCGTCCTGCATCGCGAGCGCATTGATCACGGTCGCGAGCATGCCCATGTGATCGGCGGTGACCCGATCCATGCCGGCTCGCGCCAGGCCTGCGCCGCGGAAGATATTGCCGCCCCCCAAGACCACGGCCACCTGCACCCCCAACTGGGTCAAGTCGCGGATCTCGCCGGCGATGCGTTTGAGGATCAGCGGATCAATACCGTAATCCTCGTCGCCTAGCAGTGCCTCGCCGGACAATTTGACCAAGATTCTGCGGTAGCGCGCCGTGGCATTTGTATTGGTCATGATCTTGGATCCGTACCCTACTATAAAAGACCCCGCCGGCGCGGGGTCTTTGATTACAAGCAGTTAAGAGCTAGTGCTTACTGGGACCGTCGTCTCCCTTGGGCTTCTCCTGCGCTTTGACTTGCGCCATCACCTCGCCGACGAAATCGTCCTGTTTCTTTTCGATTCCATCGCCCACCGCGTAGCGCACGAATTGCACTACCGTGGCGTCCGCCTTCTTTAGCAGTTTCTCGACAGTGGTGTCCTCGTCCTTGACGAAGGGCTGCCCCACCAGGGTAATTTCCGCCAGATACTTGCGCAGCCGGCCCTCGACCATCTTGGCGATGATCTCGGGCGGTTTTTTCTCGCCCTTGGTCTGCTCGCCAAGAATCTCGCGTTCCTTGTCGAGCACCGCCGCCGGCACACCATTCACATCAATGTAGGCAGGATTGGCGGCGGCCACATGCATGGCCAGGTCCTTCGCCAACGCTTCATCACCGCCTTTGAGCGCCACCAGGCTGGCGATGCGGCCGCCATGCACGTAGGTGCCGAGCGGTCCCGGGGAGTTGACGCGAACGAAGCGTCGCACCGCGATATTTTCGCCGATCTTCGCAATCAACGCGCGGCGCTGATCCTCCAGAGTGGAGGCGCCTCCGCTCACCGCGCCGCCGGCGGCCCCGAGCAATGCGGTCACGTCGATCGACGCCGTCTGCAGCGCTTTGCGAGCCACGTCGCGCGCAAAGCCCAAGAATTCGTCGCTGCGGGCCACGAAGTCCGTCTCGCAATTCACTTCCACCAGCACGGCACTGTTGCCGGCGCGCTCGGTCACCACGGTGCCTTCTGCCGCAACGCGTGCCGCTTTCTTGTCGGCCTTGGCGAGCCCGCTCTTGCGCATGAGTTCCGCGGCCGCGTCCAAATCGCCTTGGGTCTCGACCAGAGCCTTTTTGCACTCCATCATCCCCGCACCGGTGCGCTCGCGGAGTTGCTTGACTGAATCTGCCGTAATATTCATTGTTTATGAACCGCCGCGGACGGCGGTCTTCCTCAAAAATTGACCCCTAACGAGGGCGCTGCAGCCGTAGACCGGTCGCAGCGCCGCCTCTTTATGCCCCGCGCCTCGGCGCGCTGCGGCCGACCGGCCGCCGCCGAGGGGCGCTGGCCGGACGTGTCTCCGCGGGCGCTGTGTCCGGCGCATCGACGTCGTCGACTTCGACCTCATCGACCGGGGTCGCCACGGCGCCTACGCTCGGCACGACCGTGACCGGTATCTTGCGCCGCGGCGGCGGCTTCTTCTGACCACCACGTGCCGCGGTGGGTGGGCGGCGCGCTCCGGCCGCGCGTTTCTTCGGGTTGCCTTCTTCGTCCAACTCCACGAATTCGTCTTCGCCGACCGGAACTTCCGGCAGGGAAGCCTTGCCTTCCAGCACCGAGTCGGCCACGCCGCCGGCGTACAGCAGGATGGCGCGCATGGCATCGTCGTTGCCGGGAATCACATAATCGATGCCGTCGGGCGAGCAATTGGTGTCGACCACCGCCACCACCGGAATTCCCAATTTCTGGGCCTCATGGATCGCGATTTGTTCATGGCCTACGTCAATGACAAACAGCGCATCAGGCAATGCCGTCATGTCGCGGATACCGCCCAAGCTGCGCAGCAGCTTGTCCATTTCGCGGCGCAGCATCTGCGCTTCTTTCTTGCCGCGTCGATCCAGGGCACCGCTTTGCGCCATGTCATCCAATTCGTTGAGCCGCTTGATGGATTGCCGAATGGTTTTGAAATTGGTCAACATGCCGCCCAGCCAACGCTGATTCACATAAGGCATGCTGGCGCGGCTCGCTTCCTTTTGTACCGCATCGCGAGCCGAGCGCTTGGTGCCGACGAACAGCACCTTGCCGCCCTCCGCGGCCACACTCTTGATGAATGCCGCCGCCTGTGCATACAGGGGCTGGGTCTTTTCCAGATTGATGATGTGGATCTTGTTACGTTCCCCGAAGATGTAGGGAGCCATCTTGGGGTTCCAGAAGCGGGTCTGGTGTCCAAAATGGACGCCCGCTTCCAGCATCTGTCGCATAGACACGCTGGTCATAAAACACTCCTGGTCGGGTTGAGCCTCCGCGTATCCCAATCGGCAACCCGCCAAAACCTTGAAAATGAAGCCAAATGCCTTCAGTTCTTAAGGAATCGCCGGGCACCCGGCCGATTGTGACGACACGCGTGCGGGGTTGTTAAAAATAGCCGCGCTTTATACCATGAACATCCATTGGAAACAAAGCCTGCCGCCTATGACCGTGACCATCAAAACACCCGCTGAACAGGACAAAATGCGCGCCGCGGGCCGCCTTGCCGCCAGCGTGCTGGATATGATCGAAGCCTACGTTCTGCCCGGTGCGACCACCGATGAACTCGACAAGCGCTGCCATGACTTCATCGTGGATGAGCTTAGATCGATTCCGGCCAACCTCAACTATCGCGGCTTCCCAAAGACCATCTGCACGTCGGTGAACCATGTGGTTTGCCACGGTATCCCCGGTGACAAGCGGCTCAAGGCCGGCGACATCATCAATATCGACGTGACCGTGATTCGCGATGAGTTTCACGGCGACACCAGCCGCATGTACTTCGTCGGCACTGCTCCCGTCCTGGCACGCCGTCTGACCGCCGCCTGCCACGAAGCCATGTGGCGCGGCATCCGCACCGTCCAGCCGGGCGCCCGGCTAGGCGATATCGGGCATGCCATACAGACCTATGCCGAAGCCAACAACTTCTCCGTGGTTCGCGAATACTGCGGCCACGGTATCGGACGTATCTATCATGAGGACCCCCAGGTGCTGCACTACGGTAAACCCGGCACCGGCCTGGAATTGACGGCGGGAATGACCTTTACCATCGAACCCATGATCAATGCCGGGCGGCGCGACGTGAGACTGCTGCCCGACGGTTGGACGGTGGTAACCAAGGATCAGTCGCTGTCGGCGCAGTGGGAACACACCATTTTGGTGACGGATTCGGGCTTCGAGGTGCTCACCCTAAGTGCCGCTGCGGGCCTGCCCGCGGCCGCGGCAGGCTCGGCTTTGGCCGCCACCGGTATGCCGGCCACCGGTATGCCGGGCACCGGTATGCCGGCCACTTGAACGCACACGGCAAGTTTCTCGACCAAGTCGAGGATTGGCCTTATCTCGTGGCCGCGGCCGCGGAGCTGCAGGACGGCCAATTCTCTCCCGTTGTTTTTCGCCAGGTCCTGGATCACGGCACGGAGCTCTTGAAGGAGCGTTTCGAAGCCGACGAAGCCGTTGAGGATCTGGTACGTGACCGCGCCCGCTTGGTAGATATCACGCTGCGCGCGGCCTGGGCGCGCCACGCCGGCAAATTTACGGACGATCTGGCGCTGGTGGCCGTGGGCGGGTATGGGCGCGGCGAGCTGCACCCGAGTTCCGATATCGACATCATGGTGCTGCTGCCGAAAAGCGATTCGGCTGACTGGCAGCCGGACATCGAGCGCTTTCTAACCTTTCTCTGGGACATCGGCCTGGAGGTCGGCCATAGCGTGCGCTCCATTGACGATTGCCAACGCGAGAGCCTCGCCGATATCAGCGTCGCCACCACTCTATTCGAAGCGCGCTTGCTGGCCGGCCCCGAATCGCTGTTTGCGGGCATGCGCCGCGCGCTGGCGCCCGATCGGCTGTGGTCCTCGCTGGATTTCTTCGAGGCAAAGATCAAGGAACAGGTGGAGCGCCACCACCGCTACTTCGATACCGCTTACAACCTGGAACCGAACGTCAAATCGAGCCCTGGGGGCCTGCGCGACATTCAGACCATCGGCTGGGTGGCGAAACGCCACTTCGGCACGGATACGCTCGATGAATTGGTGGCTCACGAGTTTCTCACCGGCGGGGAATTACGCAAGCTCAAGGCGGGCCAGTCATTTCTCTGGAAGGTGCGCTTCGGGCTGCACGTACTGACCGCACGGCGTGAAGATCGGCTGCTATTCGACTATCAGATCAAGCTCGCGAAGATGTTCGGTTACGAAGATGCGAGCTTCACGCTCGCGGTCGAGCAGCTGATGCAGAAATACTATCGCACGGTCATGGACGTCAGCTTGCTGAATGAAATGCTGCTGCAGCTGTTCCGCGAAGCCATCCTCACGCAAAGCGCAGCACCGCTGCCGATCAATCCACGCTTCCAGATCCGCAACGATTACCTGGAAGTGACGCATCCGGAAGTGTTCGCCCGTTACCCCTCGGCGC
The DNA here is from genome assembly GCA_040002315.1 of Gammaproteobacteria bacterium. GTDB lineage: Bacteria > Pseudomonadota > Gammaproteobacteria > Steroidobacterales > Steroidobacteraceae > Bog-1198. The sequence goes on along the minus strand of JBDUEQ010000074.1, from coordinate 2,471 downwards.
TGCTGGAGATGTTCGTGCTGTTGCAGCAGCATCCCGAACTGCGCGGCGTACGCGCGGAGACCATCCGCCTGGTCGGCACACATGTCTGGCTCATCGACGAGGAATTCCGGCAGAACCCGCGTCATCATCGCCTGTTCATGGAAATTCTCTGCGCACCCGTCGGGGTCACTCATGAGCTGCGCCGCATGAACCTATACGGCGTGCTCGGCCGCTACATCCCGTCCTTCGGGCGCATCGTCGGACGCATGCAATACGACCTGTTCCATGCCTATACCGTGGACGCGCATACCTTGTTCGTGGTGAGTAATCTGCGGCGCCTGGCCATGCCGAAATTCAACGCAGAGTTTCCGGCCTTGAGCCGCATCATGCAATCGTTGCCGCGCCAGGAGATCGCCTATATGGCGGCATTGTTTCACGACATCGCCAAGGGCCGCGGCGGCGATCATTCCGAGCTGGGAGCGGTTGACGCCGAGGCGTTCTGTTTGGAGCAGGGGCTTGGCCGCTACGAGGCGCGCTTGGTCGCCTGGCTGGTAAAGAATCACTTGATCTTGTCGATCACTTCGCAGAAGAAAGACATCAGCGATCCCGACATCATTCACGATTTCGCGCGCCACGTCGGAGATCAGGCGCATTTGGATTATTTGTACGTGCTGACCGTCGCGGACGTGCGCGGCACCAATCCCAAGCTCTGGAACGCGTGGAAGGCGCGGCTGTTCGAGGAATTCTACGAACGCACCAAGCGCGCTTTACGCCGCGGCCTGGAGACGCCGGTCGATCAGGAAGAGTTGATTCGCGAAACGCAGGAACAAGCACGGGAAAAAATGCCCGACGTCGCGCCTGAGGAAATCTCACGTGTCTGGTCGCAATGGACAGAGGCCTACTTCCTGCGCTACTCACCCGAAGAGATCGCCTGGCAGACCACGCTGCTGGCGCCGCGCCATCCGAACGACGACACGCCGCTGGTCGCCATTCGCCAGCTCACGGACCGCGGCGGCACAGCCGTTCTCACCTACGCGCCGCGGCTGCTGCGCAGCTTTGCGAGAACCACGGCAGTGCTCGATCAGATGGGCCTGAACGTCGTTGACGCGCGGCTGATCACCAGCGCCAACGGCTTCAGTCTGGAGACCTACGTGGTGCTCGAGGATAACGGCGCCGTGATTGCCGATGCCGCCCGCATTCGCGAGATCGAGCAGGGACTGTGGCGCAACTTGCAGCAGCCCGAGGATTCGCAGGCGACAGTGACGCGCCGCGCACCGCGTCAGGTCCGTATGTTCTCCACGCCGACTCAAGTCAACTTCAGCGTCGACAGCCGCAACGGCCGTACCATTCTCGAGTTAATCGCCGCGGACCGCCCGGGATTGCTCTCGGAAGTCGGCAAGGTGTTCCGCACCGAACGCGTTGCGATCAATGGCGCCAAGATCATGACGGTGGGTGAACGAGCGGAAGACGTGTTCTATGTCACCGATGCCGAAGGCCGTCTGCTGCAGGACGACGCCTGCCAGCGTCTGCAGGATTCGTTGGTGCTCGCCCTCGATCGGCGCGACGTGACTCGGACTTAAGATGCCGTACGACCAACTGCAAGCGGCCATCGAGGCTGCATTCGAATCGCGCTCGAACATCACCCCGCAAAACGCGTCCGGAGATGTGCGCGCGGCCGTCGAATCCGTTGTCGGCCTGCTCGATGCCGGCACCGTGCGCGTGGCGGAGAAAATTGACGGCAGTTGGCAGGTCAGGCAGTGGCTCAAGAAAGCCGTTCTGCTGTCATTTCGCATTGCCGAGAATTCCGCGCTGAAGGCCGGCGCGATGAATTTTTACGACAAGGTGCCGCTGAAGTTCGACGGCTGGGACGCGGCCCGATTCCAAGCCGCCGGCGTGCGCGTGGTTCCTCCGGCGACGGTGCGGCGCGGCGCCTTTGTCGCCTCCAACGTCGTATTGATGCCGAGCTACGTTAATATCGGCGCCTATGTGGACTCGGGCACCATGGTCGACACCTGGGCGACCGTGGGTTCCTGCGCGCAGATCGGCAAGAACGTGCACCTATCGGGCGGCGTCGGCATCGGCGGCGTCCTCGAGCCGCTGCAGGGTGCACCCACCATAATCGAGGATGATTGTTTCATCGGCGCACGCTCGGAAATCGTCGAGGGCGTCATCGTCGAGACCGGCGCCGTGATCTCCATGGGGGTGTTCATAGGCCAAAGCACCCGCATCTACGATCGCGAGCGCGATGAAATCCTCTACGGCCGCGTTCCCTCAGGGGCGGTGGTCGTGCCGGGCACTTTGCCGGCGAAGAGCGGCAAGTACGGATTGGCCTGCGCGGTGATCGTCAAGCGCGTCGACGCGCAGACTCGAGCCAAGACGTCGCTGAACGAACTGCTTAGGAATACGGACTGAGTTCAGTATCGGGACGCCGCGGCGCGCCGTCATGACTTGGCGGGCACCAGCGCATAGCTCAACACATGGTGTGCCAGCAA
>JBDUEQ010000073.1:0-63416 GCA_040002315.1 Gammaproteobacteria bacterium | reverse complement strand
TAAAGCTCCGCGCTGCCGCGCAGTTCCGGCCACGCCAGGCGCAGGTACAAGATCATCGACCATAAGGTCAGCACAGCGGCGATGGCGGTCAGCACCAGCCCCAACTTGTATGTGGGAATAAAAAACAGATTCTCCCGGTACAGCAGCAGGGAGAGGCCGACGATTTGCATGATGGTCTTGTACTTCGCGAGAGCCGACACCTTTATGCGGCCGCGCGCACCAATCTCGGCCATCCATTCGCGCAGCGCCGATACGGCAACCTCCCGACCGATGATGACGATGGCCGTGATTGCGACGAACCAGCGCGGATCTTTGCTGACGATGAGCACCAAGGCGGTGGCGACGATGAGCTTGTCGGCAACCGGATCCAAGAAGGCACCGAGGCGCGACGTCAGCCCCAGCTTGCGCGCGTAGTAGCCGTCCAGGGTATCCGTGATTCCCGCCAATGCGAACGCGGCACAGGACGCGGGGCCACCCCAGGGATCCGGCAGGTAATAGAACAATGCCACGATCGCCGGGATCATGGAGATGCGCAGCCATGTCAACGCATTGGGCAGATTCCAATGCGACTGTCGCTTAGTGCCCCGGGTGGAGGTGCTCATAAATTACCTCGGCGAGATCGCGCCCCAGCCCGCGGATTTGCACGAAATCCTCGATGCCGGCACGCAAAATCCCCTGCAAGCCGCCGAACTGTTTCAGCAGCTCGCGCCTTTTGACGGGCCCTAGGCCCGGAATGGTTTCAAGTATCGACTGGCTGTAACGCTTGGCCCGTTTGCGCCGGTGTCCCGTGATTGCGAAACGATGTGCCTCGTCGCGCACGCGCTGAATCAGGTGCAAGCCCTTGGAGTCCGGCGCAAGTATAGTGGGCGTGTCACGGCCCAACAAGAACAGTTGCTCCTGGCCCGGCCGCCGGTCGGCGCCTTTTGCGACGCCGATCAACGTAATTCCCGTGACCCCCAATTCCTCGAGCACCTTGGCCGCCTCCGCGAGCTGCCCCTTGCCGCCGTCGATGAGCAGCACGTCGGGAGCCGTTATCTCACCGTCGCGCACGCGCTTGTAGCGCCGGGTCAGCGCCTGATACATGGCAGCGTAGTCATCCCCTGGCTGGATGCCGCTGATGTTGAAGCGGCGGTACTCGCTTTTGATCGGCCCCTCTTCGCCGAACACCACGCAGGAAGCCACTGTATCGGTCCCGCCGGTATGGCTGATATCGAAGCACTCGATGCGGTTTGGCGTCTCCGCAAGATCGAACGCCTCGCGCAAATCCTCCAGGCTGGACTCGATGCTGGCGCGCTTAAGACCCTGCATGGTGAGCGCCTGCTCCGCGTTCTCGTGCATCATCTGCAGCCAGCGCGCACGAATGCCGCGCACCTGCGACGCGATGCGCACCTTGTGCCCGGAGCGCTGCGCGAGAGTCGCCTCGAGTAGAGACATTTCGTCGAATTCCTGCTCGACGATGATCTCCGCGGGCGACTCGCGCTCCAAATAGTATTGCGTCACGAATGCGGCCAGCACCTCGGCGGGCTCGGCAAGGGTGGCTTTGGGGTAAAAGGTCGTACTGCCGAGGCTGCGGCCGGCGCGGACGAACATCAACGCCACGCAATATTCACCATTGGCTGCGGCAATCGCGATGACGTCGGCGTCATGATCGATGTCCGCGGTGACGGCCTGTTGCGCCTGAACCGTCTTCAGCTTCGCCAATTGATCGCGGAGTTGTGCGGCCTCTTCGAACTGCAGCCGCTGCGCGGCTGCCTCCATGCGGCGGCCCAAGTCCTGGGACACTTCGTCATTGCGACCCTCCAGCACCTTGATCGCGGCGCCCACGTCGCGTCCGTAATTTTCCTCGGAAATGAGCCCCACGCACGGCGCCGTGCAGCGCTGAATCTGGTACTGCAGGCAAGGGCGGGAGCGGTTCGCGAAATAGCTGTCGTCGCAATTGCGCAGGCGAAACAGCTTCTGCAATTGCTGCAAGGTTTCGCGCACGGCGCCGGCCGACGGATAGGGCCCAAAAAACCGCCCCGGTTCCTTGCGCGATCCGCGATAAAAAACCAGTCTGGGAAATTCGTGCTGAGTCTCGAAATGCAGGTACGGAAAGCTCTTGTCGTCGCGCAGCACCACATTGAAGCGCGGCCGGTGCTTCTTGATGAGATTGAATTCGAGCAGCAGCGCTTCAGTGTCAGAGCTCGTGATGGTGACCTGCATCGCGGCAGTCTTGGCCAGCAGCGCCTGAACCTTGGGATGCACATTGCTGGGTTGAAAGTACGAGCCCACCCGGCTCTTGAGATTGCGCGCCTTGCCGACGTAAAGAATCTCGCCGTGCTCATCCAGCATGCGGTAAACGCCGGGGCGCGCCGGCAAGCTGTCGACGAAGGATTTGGCGTCAAACGGCGCCGCGAGGTCGGCGCTCATCCCGGACGCGAACCGAATGCCAGCGCGCAGGCTCGCCCAACGACGTCTTCGAACATGGTCGTGGTGAGCCGCCGCGTCTGGGTGTTGTAGCGACTGCAATGATAGGAATCCACCAAGACTCGATCTTGGTTTAGCGCATGTTCGGCACCATGGGCGAAACGGAACGCGCCGCTCGCCATATCGCTGGCGCGCAGCACCGCGGCATGTGCGATGGCACCGAGGGCGAGAACGACGCGGACACTGCGGCTATCTTCAAGTTCTGCACGAAGGAAATCGTTGCATAGTTTGATTTCTATAGGTAAAGGTTTGTTTGCCGGCGGCAGGCACTTCACTGAATTGGTTATTCGGGCGCCGCTCAGTTCCAGCCCATCATCGAACGCCCGCGAAACCGGGCCCGTTGCCAGCCCAAACTTGTGCAAAGTGGCGTACAGCAATATGCCGGCGTGGTCGCCGGTAAAAGGTCGACCAGTGCGATTGGCGCCATGCATGCCAGGGGCCAAACCGACAATCAGCAATCGCGCGTTGGGGTCACCGAAGGGCGGAACCGGCCGGCAATAATAGTCCGGTTCCTCAAGGTGCACAGCGTCAAGAAACGCGGCGAGGCGCGGGCAGCGCCGGCAACTGGCATCGAAAGAACTATTCATCGGACTGCGTCGGGCAACCTACATAAAAAACGGGCCACGCGGAAGGTCCGCGTAGCCCGCCGTCGATCGCGCACGGCATTTGGACTAACCCGAGCGCAACCCAACCTTCGCCCAGTTTGGGGCTTGGATCCCGTCAGACTAATTGCGACCCGAAAGATTCCGCGCAATTCGTCATTAAATGCTTGCTGCCGTCCGAGCTCTGCGAGCCTCGCGACGCTCAATATCAAGGGCGGGAAAGGTTTGCGGCTCAGAATAACACCTGCACGCTTCGAGGCAAGCCGGGTTTGAAAAAAACGTGGCTACCTATCGCGAATATTTATAGATAACTTTAATAACTAATTGATTTGTACGCAATTATTAGGAAGATCTGCCGCTCCGCCGTCGGCCGCCCGCACGGCGTGCGATCAGCATGGCCAACTCCAGTGCCTGCTCGGCATTTAGGCGCGGATCCACCTGCGAGCGGTAGGCACGAACCAAGTCGGCTTCCGCCAGGCCGCGCGCCCCGCCGATGCATTCAGTGACATCCTCACCGGTGAGTTCAATATGGACCCCGCCCAGCATCGAGCCCTCCTCTTCGTGGATGCGAAACGCAGCCTCGACCTCACCCAGAATGTTGTCAAAGCGGCGCGTCTTGACGCCACCCGACGTGGTCTCGGTATTGCCGTGCATGGGGTCGCAGACCCACAGTACTTGAGAGCCCGTGGCGCGCACGGCGCGGATCATTCCCGGCAGCCGCTGCTCGATGTCCTTGACCCCGAAGCGATGAATGAAGGTCAATCGCCCCGGCTCGTTCTGCGGGTTCAACACTTGAACGAGTTCTTGCAGCCACTCGGCGCTCATGGCCGCGCCGACTTTAACGCCGATGGGATTGGAGATGCCGCGAAAATATTCGATGTGAGCGCCGTCGATGTCCGCGGTGCGCATGCCTATCCACGGCATATGCGTCGACAAGTTATACCAATGCTTCTGGCGCTCGATGTAGCGAGTCTGCGCCTGCTCGGACAGCAGATGCAGACCTTCGTGGCTGGTGTAGAAGTCGCCGCGAGTCGCCGCGTGCACCCTCTGCCCGCTCATGGACTCGAAAAACTCCAGCGACTCGGCGATGGAATCAACGATTTTTTGATACGCGTCGCGCAGCGCCGCGTGGCGCAAAAAGCTCAAGTCCCAGTATTCCGGATGATGCAGATCGGCGAAGCCGCCGTCGATCAATGCGCGCACGAAGTTCAAGGTGAGCGCGGCGCGCTCATAGCCGCGCAGCAGCAGCTCAGGATCCGGCTCGCGTTCTACGGCCGTAAATCCCGGTCGATTGACATTGTCCCCGCGATAGCACGGCAGCGTGATTCCGTCGCGCGTCTCCGTGTCAGCGGAGCGCGGCTTTGCATACTGACCGGCAAAGCGACCCACTCGGACGATCGGTTTCTTCAGGCCCTGCAACAGCACCAAGCTCATCTGCAGCAGGATCTTCAGCCGCCTGGCAATATTGTCGGATTCGCAATCCTCGAAGCTCTCGGCGCAATCCCCGCCTTGCAGCAAGAATTGCTCGCCGCGTTGCGCCTGGGCGAGTTTGGCGCGCAGAGCCTCGATCTCCCAGGACACCACCAGGGGCGGCAACCGGCTCAAGGAAGCCACCACCCGTTCCAGCGCCTTGGGGTCCGAGTAGGCGGGCTGCTGGGTCGCGGGGCGGCTGCGCCAACTGGCGGGGTGCCAGTTCGTCAAGGCGGGGCTTTTGGACATGCCGAGGATGCTAGCGTTGTCGGCGCTCTCAAGTCAAAATGCGGCCCCCAAACGAGCCGCACCGGCAACACTGGAAATTTACTATGCACACCGATCCCCTCAAGGCGCTGGGCCTTCGCGACATCAATCCCGGAACTTGGTCAGGCAGCCAGGGCTGGAGCACGCAAACCGACGGGCCCCTGATCGAATCCATCAATCCCGCCACGGGCCAACGCCTGGGCGCAGTGCGCGCCGCCACCGTTGCCGACTACGAACATGTGATGAGCGCAGCGGTCGCCGCCGCCGCCGCCTGGCGGCAGGTGCCGGCGCCGAAACGCGGCGAAGCGGTGCGGCTGATGGGCGAGGAGTTGCGCAAATACAAAGATGCCCTAGGCAGCTTGGTGGCTCTGGAGAACGGCAAGATCAAGGCCGAGGGCGACGGCGAAGTGCAAGAGATGATCGACATCGCGGATTTCGCCGTCGGACAATCGCGCATGTTGTACGGCCTCACCATGCACTCCGAACGGCCCCAGCACCGCATGTACGAGCAATGGCATCCGCTCGGCGTGGTCGGTGTGATATCCGCCTTCAACTTCCCGGTCGCGGTCTGGTCGTGGAACGCCTTCCTCGCGGCCATCAGCGGCAATGCCACCGTCTGGAAGCCTTCGCCAAAAACCGCACTGTGCTCGCTCGCCGTGCAGCACATCTGCAATCGAGTACTGGAGCGGCATAAATTGCCGGCGATATTCCAGATTTTCATAGATGCAGGAACGGAACTCGCCATGCGCTTCGTCGACGATCGTCGCGTCGCTCTGGTGTCCTTCACCGGCTCGACTCACGTAGGACGGCAAATCGGCGTACGCGTTGCAGAACGGCTGGGCAAGAGCCTGCTCGAGCTCGGGGGCAATAACGCCATCATCGTGGACGACAGCGCCAACCTCGACCTCGCGGTGCCCGGAATCGTGTTTGGCGCGGTCGGCACCGCTGGACAGCGTTGCACCACCACGCGGCGCGTTCTGGTGCACCACTCACGCGCGGCCGAACTCGAGCGGCGGCTGGTCGCGGCCTATGGTCAGGTGCGCATCGGCGATCCACTGGCGTCCGATACGCTGATGGGGCCCCTGATCGACAAGGGTGCCGTGTCGCGCTATTCGGCGGCCATCGCCGCGGCGCAGGCCGAAGGCGGAGAGCTGCTGTGCGGCGGTAAGGTGCTGCAGCGATCGGGTAATTTCGTGGAACCGGCCATCATCCGCGCCCGCCCGGGCATGGCAGTGGTGAGCACCGAAACCTTTGCGCCTATTTTGTACGTGATAGCCTACGACTCTCTGGATGACGCAGTGGCCATCCAGAACTCCGTCCCCTATGGACTATCGTCGGCGGTATTCACCGATCGATTGCAGGTGGCCGAGCGCTTTCTGTCGGCCGAGGGCAGCGATTGCGGTATCGCCAACGTCAACCTGGGCACCTCGGGCGCCGAGATCGGCGGCGCATTCGGCGGCGAGAAGGACACGGGCGGCGGCCGCGAAGCGGGCTCGGATTCCTGGAAAACCTATATGCGCCGCCAGACGAATACCATCAACTGGAGCTCACAGCTGCCGCTGGCGCAGGGAATCAAGTTCAATGTGTGACAAACACTCGCGCTAGCGTGCGATCCATGCTTCGATCTCGGCGGCCCGCGTTTCCAGGCGCACCGCCGAGATCGGACCCAAGGTCTTGAGCTCCTGCGCATACAGCGAGACCCGGTACTCTTCGATCCAGTGCTTTAGATCGTCGAGTGCCGGTATCCAACGCAGCTCGGCAGCCACCCGCTTCTCCAGAGTAAGGCAGCGCGCCGACCAGCCGCGCAGTTCCTGCAAGATATGCGGCGACTCGCTGCCGCGCGAACCGTTGCGTTGCCAGCGGCGCTGTTCGGCCTTGAGGTAACGCGGCAATTGGCGCAACCAGTCCGGCGTCGAGTCGAGCGACTCGGCGCTCAACAAGCGCCGCAGATGTTCATTGCTCTCGTCCACCGCATCGCTCGCCGTCCCTGGGGCCACGATATCGAGCGCACGCCGCACTTCGCGAGCGTCGGCCAACCAGCGCAGAGCACCCGCAACGATCTCATCCAGGCTTTCGCGCAGGCGCGCGCGGCCCTGCTCGACGGCCTTCTCATAGGCCTCTCGCGTACGTGGCGCCTCGGCGTCGTCAAAACAAGCGCGGCGAAATGCCAGTTGCAACAGCGCCTCGATCAACGCACCGCTCGTCAGGTACGGACTGGCCGCCAGCAGCAGCGACGCATTGCCCGAGAGGATCTTGCCGAGATCGCGCGCCTGGCCGGCAAGCATCGCGCGCGCCAGCATGGGTGCGGCCTGCCGCCAACGGCGCTGCGCTTCTGCCGCCGACCATTCGTAACGCACCTCGAGACCCAGGGTGGTTCGCAGCAGCGTTGGAAATACCCCGACGCTTCCCTGCTCCAAGGTCAGCGGCAGCTGCTCGGGCAATGTATCGAATTCGAAGCGGCGCCAGGCGCCCACCAGCCCATAATCGGCGCGCGCGCGGCGCTCGAGCTCCGCGCGCGCAGCCGCCGCGCTGGCGCTGCGCAGATCCGCCAAAGTCCTGCCCTGCGCAATCTCTCTGCCGTCGGCGGCGACGGCCAGCTGCGGCATCAGGTGCACGGGCACTGCGGCGAGATCGAAGCGCAGCAAGAACTCAGGAATGCCGCGCTGCTCCTTAAGCCAGCGGGTGAGGCCGGGTACATCTGCCGTGAGCGCACCCGCGGCCGCGCCGGCCATTGTAGTCGCGAGAAACTGCGCGGCGGCATCGCCGATGGGAATTAAATCGCGCCGTGCGTCCTTCGGCAGCGAACGCAGCAGCGCTTCGATTCGAGGTTCGGCCAGCCCCGGCACGGCAGCCTCCACAGCGGCGCGGGTGAGCACGGGTAAGGCCAGCAGGGGTATTTGCAATATCGCGCCGTCGCGCGCTTCACCGGGCGCGAAGCGGTACTCCACCGGGACCGACAGCGAACCGACGGTGGCGCGCTCGGGAAATTGCGCCAACGCCTGAGCGTCCGGCTCGCTCGCGAATATATGCTGCGCGTCCAGAGTCAGCTCCGCAAGCTCGGGTTGCGATAGATGTCGGGTGAAGTATTCCAGGGTCGCGGCGCTCGATACCTGGCGCGGCAGCGCACGCTCATAAAACTCGACGAAGGCCTCGGGATTATGCAGAAGAATGCGGGTGCGCAGGCGTTCCTCCAAGCGCTGTGCATCGCGCACCGCCGCGTCGTTCGCCAGCAGCCAGTCCGGCCTGCGCCGCAGCCGTTGATAGACCAGCGCCTCGCGCGCAAAGATGCGGCGGGACTCCTCCGGCGCAATGGGCCCATAATTCACCACGCGATTCGCGCTCAAGATCAGTCCCAAGAAACTCACGCGCTCGCGCGCCACGACCTCCTCGCGTTCCTCGTCCCAGTCGGGCTCCAAGTACTCGCGCTTCAACAAGTGCGATGCCGCAGCCTCGATCCATTGCGGTTCGACTTCCGCGACGCGCCGCGCGAATACCCGCGAGGTTTCGACGATGTTCGCTGCCATGACCCAGCGGGGCCGGCGGCGCACCAGCGGCGATCCGGGGAAAATATGAAAACGCACAGAGCGGGTGCCGAGATACACGCCCTCCTCGCCGCGCGACCCCACCATGGTGGAAAAGCCGGCCAGCAGCGAGCGATGCACGCCTGTGTAGCTCGCGGCCTGCCGTTGCGCGACGATGCCTACCTCGGCCGCACGCTCCACGACCTGCGCGTAAATATCGTCCCATTCGCAAAGCCGCAGCAATGAGAAGTGCCTCTCCTTGCACCAGCGGCGCAATTCGCGTCGCGGTCCCTCGCGCGCCTTGCGGTACGCCCGCCACAACTTGACCAGCGCCGAGAACTCGGATTTCGGATCCTCGAAGGCGGCTCTGGTGGCGGGATCCTCAGCCTGGCTGCGCGCGCCCGAACTTCCCGGCGCTGCGCCCGGCGCGGCGATACGTACGTCCGGTACGCTCAATCCGGCGACGATGGCCAGCAGCTCGCCCTCGGCATGAAAGCGCTTGCTTTCGAGCAGTGCGCGCGCCAGGCGAGGATCGAGCGGCAGGCGCGCCATGATCCGGCCGCGGCGGGTGATGCGCCGCTCGGCATCCAGAGCCTCGAGCTCCTGCAACAGCCGGTAGCCGTCACCGAGCGCCCGTGAGTCCGGCGGATCGACAAACGGGAAATTCTCTGCCTCGCCCAGGCCGTCCGCCGCCAGGCGCAGCAACAAGGCAGCGAGATTGGTGCGAAGAATTTCCGGCTCCGTGAAGGGCTCCCGGGCCTCGAAGTCGGCTTCCGTATACAGACGCAGGCATAGGCCAGGGCCCAAGCGGCCGCAGCGGCCCTTGCGTTGCTCGGCGCTGGCGCGCGAAATGGATTCGATGGGCAGACGCTGCAGACGATTGCGCGGGCTGTAGCGACTGATGCGCGCCAGACCGGAATCGATCACCGCGCGGATGCCAGGCACGGTAAGCGAGGTCTCGGCGACGTTGGTTGCCAGCACGATTCGCCGCCGCGGGCCGCGTTGAAAGATCCTGCTCTGCTGCTCCCAAGAGAGGCGCGAGTACAGTTCCAATACATCCACGCCGGCCTTGAACTCGCGCTGCAGGAGTTCACCCACATCGCGGATCTCGCGCTCGCCGGGCAGGAATACCAGAATGTCGCCGCTGCCGATGACCTCGGGTTCCGCGGCAATTTCCTGGCACGCCTCGAGGACCGCGCTCGGCAGGTCGGGATCCTCGGCGTCCTCGGGTGATTCGCGATAGCGCACCTCGATAGGATGGCTGCGCCCGCTCACGGCGATGATGGCCGCACCGCCGAAGAAGCGCGCGATGCGTTCGACGTCCAGAGTCGCCGACGTCACGATCACGTTGAGGTCGGGACGCCGCGGCAATAACCGCTTGAGCACGCCCATCAGCAAATCGACGTTCAGCGAGCGTTCGTGCGCTTCATCGACGATGATGGTGTCGTAGCGCCGCAGCTGCGGGTCGGTCGCGAGTTCGGCGAGCAGCAAGCCGTCGGTCATCAGTACGAGACGCGTCGCATCCGACACCTGATCGGCGAAGCGCACGCGAAAGCCCACACTGCGGCCCACGGGCTGACCGATCTCCTCCGCGATGCGCGCGGCCAGGGCACGGGCGGCGATCCGCCGCGGCTGAGTGTGGGCGATCAGGGCCTCGACGCCGCGGCCCAGCTCCAGGCAGTACTGCGGCAGCTGGGTGCTCTTGCCGGAGCCGGTGTCGCCGGCGACGATCAACACCTGTTCGCGCCGCAGGGCCTCCAGGATGTCCTCGCGGCGCGCGGCGATCGGCAAGTCGGCGTCGTGCTTGAAGACCAGCGACATCGCCAGGCGCGCGGCGCGTAGCGCGTCGCTGCGCACCGGCCGTTCACTCGCCACGCTTAACTTCTTGCCACAGCCTCTCTTGAGCGTCGAGGTTCAGATCCCTGAATGTCTCGCCGCGTTCGAACGCCAAGGTTTCCATGCCGCGAAATCGACGCTCAAACTTTGCATTGGCCGCACGCAATGCCGCCTCGGCGTCAACATCGAGCTTGCGCGCCAAGTTGGCGGCGGCAAACAATAGATCGCCGATCTCTTCGAAGAGGTGGGCGGTTGCGTGCGCCGCACCTGCAGCGCCCGCGAGTTCGCTCTGCGCGGCTGCATCGCGTACCTCTGCCAGTTCCTCGGCGACCTTGTCGGCGGTCTGGCCGGCATGTTCGAAATCAAAGCCCACCCGCGCCGCGCGCTTGCTGAGCTTGTGGGCACGCGCCAGCGCCGGCAGCGCGCGCGGAACTCCGTCCAAGTGACTCGCGGCATTAGGGGAGGCGGCGTGACGTTCTGCCGCCTTTATGTCCTCCCATGCGGCGCTTTGTTGGGCAGGAGTCAGCGGACCGCTTGCGCCGAACACATGTGGATGGCGGCGGATCAGCTTGTCGCAGATGGCCCCCGCCACGGCCTGAAAATCGAATTGATGCGCTTCGCCGGCAATTTGGGCGTGAAACACCACCTGAAACAATAAATCTCCCAATTCATCCTTGAGATGCTGCACGTCGCCGCGCTCGACGGCGTCCGCCACCTCGTACGCCTCTTCGATGGTATACGGGGCAATGGAGGCAAATGTCTGCTCCTTGTCCCAGGGACAGCCGTCGGCCGCTCGCAGGCGCGCCATGATGCCAAGCAGCTCCTGCATTCGATCAGGCGGCGCGGCTTCGCCTGTCATTGCGGCTTTCCGCCGTGCGCCTGCAGCATGCGCCGCAAAGTCATCAGCATGCCCGCGGTCGCCCCCCAAATGTTGCGATCTCCGTAAGGAATATCGTGCACATCAATGTCGAGGCCGGCGAGCTTGCGCCGTCGGAAGGTATGATTGGCGGCATCCAGGATGTAGTCGAGCGGCACTTCGAATACATCGTGAACCTCGGCGGCAGCGATGCGTAGCTGGTACTCGGGGTTCACGAAGCCGACCACCGGCGTCACCCGAAAGCCCGTAATGACGTAATGATCGGGCAGGTAACCGGCATATTCCACGAAATCCGGCAACAGGCCGATTTCCTCATACGCTTCGCGCAATGCCGCCGCCCAAGCGTCCGAGTCCTCAGGTTCGATGCGCCCGCCCGGAAAGCTGATCTGTCCAGCGTGATCCTTGAGAGTTTCAGCGCGCTGCGTCAGCAGCACCGTGAGCCCCGTCGTCCGTTCCACCAGCGGCACCAGCACCGCCGCGGGCACCCGCCGCGCCGGCAATGCCGCGCGCACCTGGGACATGACATCCGCGGTCGCACCGGCAAGCCACTGCATGTCTTGATCCGGTGTGGAGGGTTGCGGATCGAGCGACTCGCGGATGTGCGCTTTACTGTAGAGATAATCCATCGTCACGCGGCGGAACCGGCACCTTGGATGCCGCCTTCGGTCAGCGTCTTCGGATCGAGCAGCCGGCGCAATTCATCGACGCTCAGCTGGGTCATTTCCGCAGCCACCTCGAGCACTGGCCGCCCTTCCGCGTAGGCCCTCTTGGCAATGGCGGCGCCTTTCTCATAGCCGATCACGGGATTGAGGGCCGTGACCAGTATCGGATTGCGCGACAGCGAATCGGCCAAGCGCGCCTGATTCACTGTGAACCCGGCGAGCGCGTGGTCGGCGAGATTAAGGCTGCCGATCGCCAGCAATTCCATGCTCTGCAGCAAGTTGTGGGCAATCACCGGCAGCATGACGTTCAGCTGAAAATTTCCCGACGCGGCGGCAATGGTAATCGTCGCATCATTGCCGATCACCTGTGCTGCGATCATGGCGACCGATTCGGGCACGACGGGATTCACCTTGCCCGGCATGATGCTGCTGCCCGGCTGCAGTGCGGGCAGCGATATTTCTCCCAAGCCCGCCAGCGGCCCGCTGTTCATCCAGCGCAAATCATTCGCAATCTTGGTGAGGCTCACGCCAAGAACCTTGAGCTGGCCGGACAGTTCCACGGCCGTGTCCTGGCATGACAGCGCCTCGAAATAATTATCGCTCGCGCTAAAGCCGATTCCGGTGTCTGCCGCCAGCGCGCGCGCAAATGCAGCACCGAACTCCGGTCTCGCGTTGATGCCGGTGCCGACGGCGGTGCCGCCCTGCGCGAGCTTGTGCAGGCGCGGCGTTACCGAGCGCAGCCTGGCCGCGGCATTGTCGATTTGCGCCCGCCAACCATTGAGCTCCTGCCCCAGCGTTATGGGCATTGCATCCATCAGGTGAGTGCGGCCGGTCTTGACCACGTCGGAGAACTCGGCGGCGCGCGCGCCCAATACCGTGCGCAGCCGCTCGAGCGCCGGTAATAGATATTCAGCGAGCAGCAACGCCGCCGCAACATGAATCGCGGTCGGCATCACATCGTTGCTGCTCTGGCTCATATTTACGTCGTCATTCGCATGCACGGGGCGCGACAGCACGCGTGCAGCCAGTGTGGCGATCACCTCATTGGCATTCATATTGCTGCTGGTGCCGGACCCCGTCTGAAACACGTCCACCGGAAAATTCGCGTCGTGGCGGCCGCCGGCCACCTCGAGTGCCGCGGCTTGAATGGCCGCCGACAGGTCACGCGGCAGATCGCCCAAGTCCGCGTTGGCGGCCGCCGCCGCACGTTTGATGAGCCCCAAGGCGCGAATGAAGGCCCGCGGCATGCGCAACCCCGTTGGCGGAAAGTTCTGAATGGCACGCTGGGTTTGGGCGCCCCAAAGGGCGCTCGCCGGCACGTCAAGCGCACCCATGCTGTCGCGCTCGACGCGAGTGTCTGCTGTCATCGCGCCTTCCTCCGCTGGCCCATCTGTTTACGGTAATATTGCAAGATTCTACACTCAAAGCGGCCGCATCCTCCGATGTCCACACCAACCCTCGACGCGCTTTCGCCCCTAGACGGCCGCTACGCCGGCAAACTCGCGGCGGTTCGCCAAGTATTCAGCGAGGCGGGTCTGATGCGCGAGCGGGTGCGAGTGGAGTGCGCATGGTTTCTGGCCTTGGCCGGCGGTCCCGCAGCGCCGGCGCTGGCCGGTTTGCCGCGCGCGGCGCTCGATCTGCTCGCGGCGCTGTCCAAGAACCCAGGGGACGCCGATGTGTCGGCCATCAAGCAAATCGAATCGCGCACCAACCACGATGTGAAGGCGGTTGAACTATGGCTGCGCGCCGAACTGAAGTCGCAGGGTGCGACGGCTGCGCAACTCGAATGGCTGCATTTTGGCTGCACGTCGGAAGATATCAATAACCTCGCCTACGCGCTCATGTTGAAGAATGCCCGCACCACTTTGCTGCTGCCCATGCTCGATAGCCTGGGCAAGACGCTGGACGCACTCGCCTACCAGCATGCTGCGGCGCCCATGCTGGCTCGCACCCACGGCCAGACGGCGACCCCCACCACCGTGGGCAAGGAAATCGCCAATGTGGCAATGCGGCTTCAGGCGCAGCGGGCCGGCCTCGAGCGCATCGCTATCCTGGGCAAGATGAACGGCGCCGTGGGTAATTTCAATGCGCATGTCGCCGCGCTGCCGCACGTTGATTGGCGCGGACTCAGCCAGGCCTTCGTCGAATCCTTGGGTTT
Source organism: Gammaproteobacteria bacterium (assembly GCA_040002315.1). GTDB lineage: Bacteria > Pseudomonadota > Gammaproteobacteria > Steroidobacterales > Steroidobacteraceae > Bog-1198. Next base: position 49,557 of record JBDUEQ010000073.1, on the reverse strand, counting down.
GACATCGAACGCCTACACCACCCAGATCGAGCCGCACGATTGGATCGCCGAATACTGCCACGCCCTGATGCGCGCCAACACCGTGCTTCTGGATCTGGCGCGCGACATGTGGAGTTATATCTCTCTGGGCTATTTCAAACAGCATGTGGTTGAAGGCGAGGTCGGCTCCTCGACCATGCCGCACAAAGTGAATCCCATTGACTTTGAAAATGCCGAAGGCAATCTCGGGCTGGCGAACGCCATGTTGGGGCATTTCGCCGACAAGCTGCCCGTGTCGCGATTGCAGCGCGATCTCACCGATTCCACGGTGCTGCGCAATTTCGGCGTGGCGATCGGACACTCGATTTTAAGCTACGCATCGCTGACCCAAGGCCTGGGAAAACTTGAACTCGACTGCGCGCGGGTGGCCGAAGATCTGGATCGGGCCTGGGAGGTGCTGGGCGAGGCCGTACAAACGGTGATGCGCGCCCAAGGCATTCCCGATGCCTACGAGCGTTTGAAGTCCTTCACCCGCGGCCGGCCCATCGACAAGGCCGCCATGCGCGATTTCATCGCCTCGCTGGATCTACCGGCGACGGAAAAGGAGCGTCTGCTGCGCCTGGAACCGAAGGACTATGTGGGTCTGGCACCCATGCTCGCCAAACGCCGGCGCAGGCAATAGACCCAGGGATTTGCAGGGTTTGCCGTCCGAAACGTGACGCAGTTAGCACGGGCCATTCCGGACCTGACGGTACTATCCCTCAAAGGACGCGAGGTGGGGCAAAATGCCGAAAAACCTCCAATTGAGGCAGTCATTTATGGCGGGAAATACGGAAGAACGAAGCAAACCGGCGACGGACAGGCCGTCCACGCCGGGCGTAGACACTTGCGCGGGCTCGGGAACCCGGACCATCCTCACCACCATGCCCGAGGTTCGCGAGGCCAGCCTCAAGGTCGCCAAGTCGGCGCAGCGCCTGCTGTCCATCTTCACCCAGGACTTAGAGCCCCTGATCTACGGCGAAGAACCGTTTCTCGAGGCCATTAAACGCCTGGTATTGGCGCGATCTTATGCCAAAGTGCGGGTTCTGCTCGCCGATCCCTCGCGTGCCATGGTCGACAACAATCGATTCCTCGCGCTGGCTCGCCGGCTGACCAGCTGCATCGATTTGCGTGCCATGAGTCTCGAGTACCCGGCCAGCGCCGGCGCATTCATCATTGCGGACGACAAGGCTCTGGTGTATCGCTTGCAGGCGGACCGCTGGGACGGGATCTCGGATATGAACGATCCGGCCGTGGTGCGGCGCTACTTGAATTTTTTCGACGAGGTTTGGCAGACGAGCATGCAAGAATCGCAAATGCGTCAAATGCTCATGTAGTCCGTTCGGGCGCGCCGCACGCCGCCGTGCGCACGCCGGTATAATGCGCGGATGCCCGCTACGCGCTCAAGTCCCACCGCCTCTCTCGCCGGTCCCAAACTCGCCGATACCATCATCGTCGGCATGTCCGGCGGCGTCGATTCCGCGGTCGCCGCACTTCAGTTGCAACGGGCGGGATTTGCAGTGCAGGCGTTGTTCATGTCCAACTGGGAGGACGATGACGACGCCTATTGCACGACCGCCGGCGATTTTCAGGACGCGCGCCGGGTTTGCGAGGTGTTGCAGATACCTCTGCATCGCGCAAGTTTTGCCGCCCAATATCGGGAGCGCGTGTTCGCGCATTTTCTGCGCGAGTACGCCGCAGGGCGAACGCCGAACCCGGATGTGCTCTGCAATCGCGAAATCAAGTTCGGCGTCTGCTTGGACCATATGCACCGTCTGGGCGCCTCTTGGATCGCGACCGGCCATTATGCGCGGCTGGAACACACGGCCGCAGGAACGCGCCTGCTGAAGGCCGCGGATACAGCCAAGGATCAGAGCTACTTTCTTCACGGCGTAGAAGAATCGGCGCTGCGCCAAACTCTGTTTCCCATCGGCGAATTGCGCAAGACGCAGGTCCGGCAACTGGCGCATGCCGCCGGCTTGCCTGTGTATGACAAGCCGGACAGCACCGGCATCTGTTTCATCGGCGAGCGGCCGTTCCAAGAATTCTTGAGCCGCTACCTGCGCACCGAACCGGGACCGATCGAGAACGACCGTGGCCAGGGGGTTGGCGAGCACCGCGGACTGGCACTATACACATTGGGCCAGCGATCGGGTCTCGGTCTTGGCGGCCGCGCCGGCAGCGCCGCCGCGCCTTGGTACGTTGCCGACAAGGACATTGCGCGCAATGCGCTGATCGTCGTGCAGGATCAAGATCATCCCTTGCTGCTGTCCGACGCATTCGACGTGGAACAAATGCACTGGCTTGACTTGGGCGGCGAGTCAGGCGGTGACCGTGCAGCTCAGCCGATCGAATGCGTAGTCAAGACGCGCCATCGGCAGAGCGATCTCGACTGCACCGTGCACCTGACCGGCGCGGCATCAGGCTCTTCTCACGATGCGGGCGGTTCGACCTGGCAAGTCAGCTTGCGCCAGCCGGCGCGCGCGGTGACTCCCGGTCAATACGCCGTGTTCTATCGTGGTGCGCTTTGTCTCGGCGGCGGCGTCATTGCTCGCCGATTCAATGCGCGTACGCCGCCCGCCGGCCCCGGAATCACTTATAATCCACAATTTTCCGTGGAGGGGTCATGACCGATAGCTTCAAGGCCAGAACGACGCTCAAAGTGGGCGCGCAGCAATATGAGATCCTCGGTCTCAATGCGCTCAAGGCGCTCGATGTCGACCGCCTGCCGTTCTCGCTGAAGATCCTGCTTGAAAACCTCTTGCGCTTCGAAGACGGCGTCAATGTCACCAAGAGTGACATCGAGGCGTTGCTCAAATGGGACCCCAAGGCTCAGCCGAATCACGAAATCGCCTTCACGCCGGCGCGGGTCATCATGCAAGATTTCACCGGTGTTCCGTGCATCGTTGACCTGGCGGCGATGCGCGAGGCCATTGTGCGCTTGGGCGGCGACCCGCAGCGCGTCAATCCGCTCGCCCCCGCTGAACTGGTCATCGATCACTCGGTGCAGGTGGATGAGTACGGCGCGGCCGACTCGCTCAAGCACAACAACGAGATCGAGTTCGGCCGCAATGGCGAACGCTATATGTTCTTGCGTTGGGGTCAATCCGCGTTCAGCAACTTCAAAGTCGTGCCGCCCAACACGGGTATCGTCCATCAAGTCAACATCGAGCGGCTGGCACGGGTGATATTTTCAGACGACGCCTCCGGCAAGAAGCTTGCTTATCCCGACACCCTGGTGGGGACCGATTCGCATACCACCATGGTCAACGGACTGGGAGTCTTGGGCTGGGGAGTCGGCGGCATCGAGGCCGAAGCAGCCATGCTGGGTCAGCCCGTTACCATGCTGATCCCGCAGGTCATCGGCTTTAAGCTCACGGGTACACTGCCGGCCGGTACCACCGCCACCGACCTCGTGCTCACCGTGACCGAGATGCTGCGCAAGAAGGGAGTGGTGGACAAATTCGTCGAGTTCTTCGGCGACGGACTCAAAGGCTTGCCGCTCGCCGACCGCGCCACCATCGCCAACATGTCGCCGGAATTCGGCTCGACCTGCGCGATCTTTCCCATCGATGAGGAGACCATACGCTATCTCGAGCTCACCGGCCGCCCCCCGGAGCAAATCGCTTTGGTCGAAGCGTATGCCAGGGCGCAGGGGTTGTGGCGGATTGATGGCGCCGCGCCTGCCGATTATACCGACGTCGTCGAGTTGAATCTGGCGACGGTCGAGCCCTCTCTCGCCGGGCCGAAACGTCCCCAGGATCGAGTGCCGCTGCACAACGCCAAGCAAGTGTATGAAAGCAGCGTAAAGAAAATGGCCGCGGAACGCGCACAGAAAAATCCCCAAGCCACGGGCACCGCGACGGCGACCGTCGACGGCAACAGCTTCGCGGTGAAGGATGGGGCGGTGTTGATCGCCGCCATCACCAGTTGCACCAATACCTCGAATCCCGCAGTGCTGGTCGCCGCCGGCCTCCTCGCCCGCAAGGCTTATGCACGCGGTTTGACCTCCAAGCCCTGGGTAAAGACCTCGCTCGCGCCGGGCTCGCGAGTCGTCACGGACTATTTGACGAAGGCCGGCCTGCTGAAGGACTTGGAGGCACTCGGGTTTTTCACCGTGGGCTATGGCTGCACTACCTGCATCGGCAACTCCGGACCTCTGAGGCCGGAAATCTCGGAGGCCGTTCGTGCCGCCGACGTGGTGGCCGCCTCGGTGCTCTCCGGCAATCGCAATTTCGAAGGCCGCGTGCATCCGGAAATCAAAATGAATTTTCTCGCCTCCCCGCCGCTGGTGGTCGCGTATGCACTGGCGGGAAGCATGGATATCGATATCACCACCGAACCACTGGGCCTCGGCAAGGACGGCAAGCCGGTATATCTGAGGGATGTCTGGCCGAGCGCGGCGGAAGTGGCGGCCGCCGTGACCGCCTCCGTGGATTCGGCGATGTTCAAGAAGGGCTACGCCAATGTGTTCCTGGGGGACGCAAACTGGATTGCGCTCAAGACACCGGAAGGCAAGATTTATTCCTGGGACGGCAACTCCACGTACGTCAAGAATCCACCCTACTTCGACGGCATCACCATGACGCCGGCGCCGGTGGCCGACATCAAGGACGCGCGCGCGTTGGCCGTGCTCGGCGACTCCGTCACCACCGATCACATTTCGCCCGCCGGTAATATTTCCAAGTCCAGTCCGGCGGCCAGGTACCTGGTGGCGCAGGGCGTGCTGCCGGTGGATTTTAATTCCTACGGCGCGCGCCGCGGCAATCACGAAGTAATGATGCGCGGCACCTTTGCCAATATCCGCTTGCGCAATCTGCTCCTGCCCGGCACGGAAGGCGGAGTCACGGTGCACATACCCAGCGGCGAGCAGATGTCCATATACGACGCCTCAGTCAAGTACAAGGCCGCCGGCACTCCGCTGCTGATCCTCGCCGGCAAGGAATACGGCACCGGCAGTTCGCGCGACTGGGCCGCGAAAGGCACCATGCTGCTCGGGGTCAAAGCGGTGATCGCCGAAAGCTTCGAGCGCATTCACCGTTCCAATCTGATCGGCATGGGCGTGTTGCCGCTGCAATACAAGGACGGCCAGAACGCACAGAGCCTCGGTCTCACCGGCCGGGAGACTTTTGAAATCGTCGGCCTGAATCGCGGCGCGGCGAAGACGGTCAAAGTCATCGCCAAAGCCGACGACCGCATGCCGACCGAGTTCGAGGTGCGCCTGCGCATCGATACGCCGAAAGAGCTCGACTATTACCAACACGGCGGGATTCTGCAATACGTATTGCGGCAGCTCGCCTCCAACAGCAAGGCGGCCTGATTTATGCCACTCACCATGTATACGGCGACAGTGCCGACCTGCACACGCGCGTTGAACAATCTGACGGCCATTCTCGAGAAAGCCGCCGCGCATACCGAGGCGCGCAAGATCGATCCAAAGATATTCCTCAATATCCGTCTGTTTCCGGACATGTTGCCGCTGGCGACGCAGATCCAAATTGCCAACGACATAGCCCAGGGCGGCGCGGCGCGCCTCGCCGGCGCCGAGGTGCCGGTGTTCGACGCGAAGGAACGCAGCCTTGCCGAATGGATTGCCGCTACCCGCGCGACGGTGGCGTATCTCGAATCACTCAAGCCCTCGCAGTTCGAAGGTGCTGAGGACAGGACGGTCAGCTGGCAGACCCGCTCCTCGACCAAGACCATGCAGGGCACGCCCTACCTGTTCCATCACGTGCTGCCGAACGTGTTCTTCCACATCACCACTGCATACGACATTCTCCGGCAGTCGGGCCTGGAGATCGGCAAGTTGGATTACCTGGGCAGGACCTGAAGTCGCTTAGACGGGTAATTCAATGTTTGGATCACCCTTGACAGCTATTGCTTCGAAGTGCCGGACGTTGAGGGTGAAAAGCTTCTTTGCCGACGACTTGCGCGCGGCAGCAAGATGCATGAGATCGTAAATGGCACCGCCACGCGCACCGGCGGCGTTCGAGCTGCGAATTGTCTGCATCAACTCCTTTCCCGCAAGGTCGATCAGCTTCAATCGAGGAAGCAATGAGGATTCGATGAGTTGAGTGGCGATTGCCGGTGATGTACGGACGCCAAGACGACCGCCGGTCAATGTCGAAAAGCACTCCGCAAGGGCGTGTGTCCACACGGCCAAGTCTTTGGCACGGAGCAATTGCAGACAGGACTCGTGCGCAGGCTCATCCTCAACAAGTGCCGCAATCAGCACCGACGAATCGAGATAAAGACTCACCGCCGCAAGCCGCGCTCCGCCTGGGAGCCGCGTTCCGCGGCAACCGCTACGGCAGCGTCAACTTTCGCGCCGGTGCGCTTCAATACCGTGATCCCCCCCTTGCGGGATAGTTGCGTCTCACCGACGCCCTCCACAGGCGTGAGTTCGATGCGACCCGCCACCACCTCAGCTTTCAGGTTGGCCCCATTCGCAAGGTTCAATCGCTCCCGAATGGCCTTCGGCAATACGAGCCTGCCGCTTGCGTCCATCGCTATGGTACTAGCCATGGCAATCTCCAAACCATTGAATATGGTTCGAATTATGTCACAAATAGACCCATAACTCGAATATCGTGCAACAAGTCTATTTTGCCGTCCCAGCCACGCTCCCCGCCGTCACCAGCACCATCTTCGCCGGGTCGATGTGTGATTTGATCGCCGTATTGACCTGCTCGCGCGTCAGCGAATTGACGACGCCCGGATACTCATCCAAGCGGCCTACGTCGTAGCCGCGCTGGATGTTGGTCAATATGACGCCCGCGAGGCCGGCGGTGGTCGACAGTCCCACCTGGTACGTGCCCACCAGGCCTTGTTTGCGCGCCGCCAATTCCTGGTCGGTGACGCCATCGCTCCACCAGCGCCCGAGTTCGCGCCGCGTCGAGGCGATGCCCTTGTCCAATAGCGCGGGTGCGAAGCTCGCAGAAATATCCCAGCGGCCATCGGCAATGCTGTCGTCGGAGACCAAGGCCGATATGTTGTAGGTCAAGCCCTCCTTATCGCGCACGATACCCATCAATCGGCCGGTGAAGCCGCTGCCGAGAATGGCGGTACCCACGCGCAGCGCCAATGCATCGGGATCTTTATATCGCATACCCGTCGGCTCACCGATGAGCACCGAGACGCTGGGTTTGTCTGCCAGCGGTACGGATACCTCGAGCGGCGCTGTCAGCACGGCAGGCGTCGCGGGGCGAATGTAGTCCTGGCCACCGCTCCAGCCGGTAAAGGCCTTGCCGATCTCGGCCTGCGTCTGAGGCGCATCGACGTCGCCCGCCACGACCATGGTCATATGCGCCGGACCGTAGTACTTGGCATAAAAGGACTTGAGCTCATCCAGGGTGGCGGACTTTGCCGCGGCCTCGTAATCGGTGACCGTATGCGGCCGATTCGGATGGCCTTTAGGAAATATCGCGCGGCCGAAGGCCTCCTGCGCTCGCGCTTCGGTGTTCTGCGCCGATGCCTGAAGGGCGCCGAAGAACTGCTCCTTCGCCTTGTTGAACTCTTCCGTGCGGAACGCCGGAGTGCGCAGTTGCGCCGCGATCAAGCCGACGATCAACGGCAGATCCTTTCTCAAACACTTGGCGCGGACCTCCACGCTCTGCGTGCCCACGCTGAAAGCGATCTCCGCGCCGACATTGTCCAGCTGCTCTGCGATCGCAAACTTGTCCATGGTCTTGGTGCCGCGGTCGAGCATCATGCCGGCCAGGGTCGGAATGGCGATATTGCCCGGCTCCGCCATGGCGTCGCCCGCGGGCAGCGAGCCGAGAATCACCACCACATCCTTGACGTCGGTATGATAGGTGATCAGATCGATTCCCGCGATCTGCGCACGCCGGCTGTGCTCAGCGACGTTCGCTTGAGCGGCCGCGCCGGCCAACAATAATGCCGTCAATAAATAATGTCGTATCACGGGCTATTCTCCGTCGGCGGGACCGGAATGAACCAGCCTGTCGTACTCTGATCCTCTTTGAGATACACCCTGGCGACGCGCTGCACGTCGGCGGGCGTCACCAGCCGCACCTTCTGCGGAAAAGTCACATACAGAGTCCAGTCGCCCACGGCGATCCACTCGTTGATCTCTCCCGCGATTGCGGCGGTTCCGTCGCGCTTGTACGCATCAGCGGCAATGTATTGCTGCTTCACGCGCTCCACTTCGGCCGCGGTCACGCCGTCGTTCTTGATCTTGGTGATTTCGCCCAGCAAAGCTTTCTCGACCTGGGTGTGCGTCGCGCCCGGCGCCAACATGGCGTAAACGGTGTGCAACGACAGGTCGTGCAGCAAATCGGTACCGGCGCCGGCGTTCAAGGCCAGTCCCTGATCGACCAATGCACGGTAGAGGCGCGCGTTCTTGCCCGAACTCAAAATCGCATCGAGCACATCGAGCGCCGGCTGATCGGCATCGCGGCCGTTCGGCACCTTGTGAGCGATAATCACGGTGCCAAGTTCACCCGGGCGTTTGATGACCACGCGACGTTCGCCGGTTTGTGCCGGCTCTTCGGTGTAAATCGCCGGAATGGCTGCCGGCGAATGCGCGTACCCGCCGTAGTACTTCTTGATCAAGCTTAAGGTAGCCGCGGGCTCGAGGTCGCCCGCCACCGTCACCGTTGCATTGTTGGGCCAGTAAAACGTATCGTAAAATTCGCGCAATTTGCCGATGGGCACATGCTCGATGTCGCTCTTCCAGCCGATGGTCGGATGGTGGTACGGCAATGCCACGTAGGCCGCCGCGGTCACCTCCTCCAATAGGACATTGTTAGGGTCGTTCTTGCCGCGTTCAAATTCATTGCGCACCACCGTCATTTCCGACTGCCGGTCGCTGTCGTGCAGCCAAAGATGGCGCATGCGGTCGGCTTCGATGGCGATGTAGCCCTCCAAGCTCTCGCGGCCGATGGTCGCAAAGTAATTGGTGCGGTCGAACGAGGTGCTGGCGTTGAACTGGCCGCCGACCCTCTCCAGATATTGCTTGACGCTGTTGCCATTCGGATCGTTGAAGCCTTCGCTGCCCTTGAACATCAGATGCTCGAGTATGTGCGTCGCCCCGGTGACGCCTGTCACCTCGTTGCGGGAGCCCACCTCATAGGTCACCTGAAAGGTCAGCACCGGCGCCGAATGGTCCGGCACCAGCAATACCGTAAGACCGTTGGCATCGAGCTTATATTCGTCGATGCCGGATAAGGTCTTGACGTGACTGAACCCTGGCACGGGGCTGACGGCCAAAGTAGCGCCCTGGTGCGGGCCAAGGCTGGCTGGTGCGGCGGCTGGCGTTGGCGTTGGTGCTGCGGCTACCGCCTGCAGAGCACCGAACAACGCGGCGAACGCGGCGCCGCGCACCATCCATTTGAATTCCTCAACCCACTCTATGTCCACGCTCATGTGTCGCCCTTAAGCCTTGCTGCAGTCGCGCATTGTAAATGCTTATGCGCGGGCTTTGGGTACAATCACGGAGAGGGTCTGCACCTCGTCGGTCCCTACCCGGGAGCGCCGCAAAAAGTTCCTTCCTACGCGCTGAGCAATCGAGTCAGCCCAAGAATGGAGCGCACGAAGGGTGCGGCGACCTCGAGGCGTTCCGCGATCTCCGCCACCGCGCCCAGCTGTGGGCCAAGCTCGAGAACTCGGCCTGCCTCGAGATCGGCAAGCATGGACGTCTTGAAATCCCCCAGGCGCTGGGTGACGGCGATGCGCTCTGCAGGCGTCATCTGCATGTGCAAATCCAATCGTCGGCCGCACTCCTGCATCTCGCCCATCATGCGTACACACAATTCTCGCACGTCGGCGTCGGCCAGTATCTTCGAAGTTCCGCAGCGCGTCAGCGCGCTCAGGGGATTCATGTTCATATTGCCCCACAGCTTGGCCCACACGTCGTAGCGAATGCGTGGCGACATTTCCGCGTTGATCCCGCCCTTGCGCAATCCCTCCGTGAGCGTTTGCAGCCCGCTGGTGATTTCCCCGCCCGGGGTCCCGAGCAGCAAACGATCTGCGGCCACCACCTGAACGTGAGCCGGTGCAAGCATCCGCGCCGATGCATGCACCACCGATCCTAATGTGCGTTGACGCGGAAACGCGCGCTCCTGCGCACCGCCGGGGTCCACGGATTGCAGCGACTGATTCGCGAGCGCGCCGCCGAAATCATGGAAAAACCACCAGGGAATTCCATTGGTTCCGCTGATCACCACGCTGGCTGGACCGATCAGCGGCTCGAGCGACGGCGCCAGCTCAGGCAGGTTCTGCGCCTTCACGCTCAGAAATACATAGTCATGAACTCCGAGTTCGGCCGCGGCACCCGCCCGTGGCCTGCTGCGGCGTGTCTCCCCGCCCCGCTCGACTCGCAGGCCCTCCGCAGCCAGCGCCGCCAGTGTCGGGCCGCGCGCCAGCAGCGATACCGCCCAGCCAGCGCGATCCAGGGAGTCCGCGACCCAGGCGCCGATGGCGCCCGCACCGACTACGGCAATCGACGGGCTCAAGTACTTCTCCGGGGGGCCGCCGCGACGCGACGGCAATCCAGCTTGCGCGTCGCGATCATGGTGGTGTCCGGCAGAAACAATAGGGTGAGCGTTCCGAACAGCAAGGCATATTCCTCCGACAGCCCGAGACGATAGAGCAAAGAATAACAAACTCCCGCCACAGCACCGGTGGCCAGTGCCGCGGCACGCGATTTCAATTTCGATTTGAGATATAGTTCATAACCTATTGTATTTGTTTACTTACACGAGTCATGACAGACCTGAATTCCACCCCACCCCGCTGTGTCGCGCTATTCGATCTCGACGGCACGCTGACCTGGCGCGATACGCTGCTGCCGTTCTTACTGATGTTTTTACGGCAGCATCCATCGCGCTGGCTGAGAGTGTGGAGCCTGCCGGCTGCGCTGTGGGGATACTTGGCGGGAACGCACGATCGCGGCCTGCTCAAATCGCGCGTCATTCGCATGGTCGTGGGCGGCGCCGGTCGCGCTGAGGTCGACGCCTGCGCCCAAGCGTTCGTGGACTCCTTGCAGCCACTCCACCGTTTGCGGCCGATCGCTCTCGGCGTGCTCGAAGCTCACCGGACTGCCGGCGACCATCTGGTACTGCTGTCGGCGAGCCCTGATTTATACGTCCCGCGGATCGGCCGGGCCTTGGGGTTTGAACTCACTCTGTGCACGGAGATTGAATGGCAGGGCGGGCGGCTTTCGGGTAAGTTGAAAACGCCGAATCGTCATGGTAGCGAGAAATCACGGTGTCTCGCCTGGCTGCGCGGTCAATATCCCGACACTCCGGTGATCGCCTATGGCAACAGCGCCTCGGACTTGGATCACATGCGCCAGGCCGATCGCGCCCTGCTGGTAAACGGCAGTACGGCCGCCCGCCGCGCGGCGGCGAGATGGGGAATACCGACGGCTACCTGGACTTAAATGGCCCGGCATCGAAACATTTCTCGAATATTGCCGGTCTACTGGTACATAACCTCAGCCATATGGGACTTAAGTCATGCGTAGGAAATGGGCAGATTCGGCCGCGATCAAGCCCTCCGAGATCACTCTCCCCGAACAATACCTGTCTCGGCGCGCGCTGCTCGCCGGCGGCCTTGGACTGGCTGCCGCGCAAACCCTGGGAGGTTTCACGCGCCCTGCCTTAGGGCAGTCGGCCGGTCAAACCGCCGCCCTGACCTACGTGCGCAATGCCGCCTTCAGCGTCAAGGACTCGCCCAACTCCTATGCGGACATCACCACCTACAATAATTATTACGAATTCGGCACCGATAAATCCGATCCGTCGGAAAATGCCCAGAAGTTTCGCACCCGCCCCTGGAGCGTCGCGGTAAGCGGCGAGGCCGAAGTGACCGGCAATTTCACCCTCGAGGACATTCTCAAACCGCATCCCCTGGAAGAGCGTGTGTATCGACTGCGCTGCGTCGAAGCCTGGTCCATGGTCGTGCCCTGGGTGGGATTTCCGCTGGGAGATCTGCTCAAGCGATTCAAGCCCACGGCCAAGGCCAAATTCGTCGAATTCAAAACCCTGCTCGACCCAAAACAGATGCCCGGGCAGCGCACCGGCGTGCTTGAGTGGCCTTACGTGGAGGGGCTGCGTATGGATGAAGCCATGCACCCGTTGACGTTGCTGGCGGTCGGCCTGTACGGCAAAGAGTTGCCCAACCAGAACGGCGCGCCGCTGCGGCTGATCGTCCCTTGGAAATACGGGTTCAAGGGCATCAAAGCCATCGTCAGCATCAAATTCGTGGAGCGCGCACCCCGCACCACCTGGGCCGGCTCGGCCGTCAACGAGTATGGGTTCTATGCCAATGTGAATCCCGCGGTCGACCACCCACGTTGGAGTCAAGCGACTGAACGGCACATAGGAGCGAATGCATTCGGCCCGCGTCAGCCGACGCTGCCGTTCAACGGCTACGCCGCCCAGGTAGCGAGCCTCTACACCGGGATGGACCTGCGGAAAAACTTCTGATGCAGTGGCTTCGCTGGGTGATAAAGCCGCTGGTTTTTCTGGCGTGCCTGATCCCTGCCGCGCGCCTCGGGATCGGCGCGTTGAACGCCATCGAGGGATGGCATGTCGCGGGCATCTCCCTGGGCGCCGATCCGGTAAAGGTCATGCTGCACACCTGCGGCCGCTGGACGCTCAATTTCCTGATGATCACCCTGTGCATGACGCCGCTGCGCAATCTGACCCGGTCCTTGCTCTGGCTGCGCCTTCGGCGCATGTTCGGCCTGTTCGCATTCTTCTACGTACTGCTGCATTTTTCGGTGTACCTGCTGCTTGACCAAAGCGGCAAGTTGGGCGCCCTGTGGCAGGACATCGTGAAACGGCCCTACATCACCATCGGCATGCTGGGATTGACGTTGCTGATTCCGCTCGCGGCCACTTCCACCGCGAAGGCGCAGCGGCGACTCGGCAGGCGCTGGACTCAACTGCACCGCCTGATCTACCTCATCGCCATTCTCGGCGTCTGGCATTTCTGGTGGCAGGTGAAAAAAGATATCCGCGAGCCGTTGTTGTACGCCTGCGGCCTGGCACTGTTGCTCGGCTATCGACTATTGAAACAGCGTCAAGCGGCGGCGCGCCGAATCAGCGCCGCACGCCTTGCAGAGCCCGATCCAGCTTGAGCAGCAATGACTCGGTAGTGTCCCAATCGATACACGGATCGGTGATCGACATGCCGTATTCCAGCTTGCTCAGATCCTCCGGTATCGACTGACTGCCCGCTTTCAAGTGGCTCTCGATCATCAGTCCGACGATGGAGCGGTTGCCGTCGACAATTTGCGTAATACAGTTCTCGGCCACCAGAGGCTGCAGGCTGGGATCTTTGTTGGAGTTGCCGTGACTGCAATCCACAACCACCGCGGCCGGCAGGCCCGCAGCGGTCAATTCGCGCTCCGCCACCGCAATGCTCACGGCGTCGTAATTGACCCGGCCGCCGCCGCCGCGCAATACCAAGTGCGCGTGCGCATTGCCGCGGGTACGAAACACCGCCGACTGGCCCTGTTGGGTAATGCCGAGAAAGTGGTGCGGGTGGCGCACCGACTGCAGCGCGTTGATCGACGTGGCCAGCGCGCCATCCGTGCCGTTTTTGAAGCCCACCGGCGTGGATAGACCGCTCGCCATTTCCCGATGTGTCTGCGACTCAGTAGTGCGCGCACCGATCGCGGTCCAGGTGATCAGTTCGGACAGATACTGCGGCATGATGGGATCGAGAGCCTCGGTTCCAGCCGGCAACCCCAGTTCCGACAGGTACAACAGCAACTCGCGAGCGATGAGAATGCCCTTCTCGATGTGGAATGAATCATCGAGATCCGGATCGTTGATCAATCCCTTCCAACCCACGGTGGTGCGCGGCTTTTCAAAATATACGCGCATGATGAGCAGCAACGTGGAGTCGACCTGGTCGGCCAGGGCTTTGAGCCTGGCCGCATATTCGCGGGCCGCGATCACGTCGTGAATGGAGCAAGGCCCCACCACCACGAACAGGCGCGGATCGCGTCGCTCCAGAATCGCGCGCACGCTTTCGCGAGACCTGTACACCGTCTCCGCGGCGCGCGACGTCAGCGGCAGACGCTGCTTGACCTCTTCGGGCGTCGCCAATAAATCACTGGAGGCGACATTGACGTTCTGTAATTGATCTTGGAGATTGCTCACTTCAGCCTTACATGGATGTTCTGATGGTCCAAAGCTCGGGAAAGAACTTCAGTTCCAGTGCTTTGGTAAGGTACGACACTCCGCCCGTGCCGCCGGTACCGCGCTTGTTGCCGATGATGCGTTCAACGGTTTTGACGTGCGCGAAGCGCCACAACTGGAACTTGTAATCTAGGTCGACCAGTCGTTCCGCCAGCTCGTACAAATCCCATTCCTTGACGGAGTTGTGATAAACGCTGAGCCATGCCGCAGCCACCTGTTTGCTGGCTTGATAGGGTTGCGTGAAATCTCGATCGATGGCCTCCGGCGGCACGTCGAGACCGCGCCGGCTGAGCAGGCGCAATACCTCATCGTACAAACTCGGGGCGCGCAACGCCCGCTCCAGGGTCTCGTAAACCTCCGGAACGCCGCGGAATACTTTGATGGTATCGGCGTTCTTGTTGCCGATGAGAAATTCCAGCATTCGATACTGCGGTGACTGAAAACCCGAGGACTTGCCCAGGGTATTGCGGAAGGCTGAATAGTCGTACGGCGTAATCGTCGCCAGCACATCCCAGGACTGGAGTAATTGCTGCTGGATGGTCGACACCCGCGAGAGCATCTTGAACGTCGGGCCCAAATCGTCGCGGCGCACACAATCCACGGTGGCGCCGAGTTCGTGCAAGCACAATTTCATCCACAGCTCGGAAACCTGGTGAATGATTATGAACAGCATTTCGTCGTGCTGGTAGGACAAGGGATGCTGCGCATCCAGCAGCTTGTCGAGATTGAGGTATTGCGAATAGCTCAAGGACTCGCTCAAGTCCCAGTGCACCTGCTCGTCGCTCAAATCGACGAATGGCTTGGCCGTAGGCGTGGTCTCCTCCATTACTCGGTCTTGAAGACCCAGCCGGGCACCGTGCGCCAGCCCGCCAGCAACTCACGGTCCAAGCGCCGGTAATCAGGCTCGATCTTTTCCACCAGGCGCCAGAAACTGGCCGAATGATTCATATGCTTGGTGTGTGCCAGTTCATGGACGAATAAATAACGCACGACTTCCCACGTCAGGAATACCAAGGAGCAATTCAGGCTCACCGTGCCGCGAGTCGAGCAGCTGCCCCAGCGCGTTCGCTGGCAACGAATGGACACGCGCGCAACGGAATAATTCAGTTCGTCCGCCAATTGCAGCAACCGGGGCGCCAACCGCTCATAGGCCGCGCGCTTCAGCCAGCCGCGCAACTGCAGCCGCGCACCGCGCTCATCGGGTGCCTGTACTGTTATCACTCCGGCGCTGAACCGGGTGCTGCGCCTCGCTCCGCGACGCCATTCCACCGCAAACGTCTCGCCGGTCGCGGCAAACTCGATTGTCTCAGGCACCGGGACGCTCGGCGCCGCATGACACTGCATGGCGGCAACCTTGCGGTCGATCCACGGTGTGAAGCGCTGCACGAAATCGCGCACGGTGCGCGCATTGACGCCGATCGGAACCACGATCTCCACGCGGCCGCCGACGTGTACCCGCGCCGTGAGACGTCGCGCACGCGGACTGATACGAACGGCGAACGCCTCGCTCGAACTGCGAGTCTCGAACAGCGATAACTGCGTGCCTTGTGGCTTCATCGCGCCGAATGATACCAGGTTAGGGACGCAGGGCGGCGGCGGCTCCCCGCTGCTACGGCCGCACCAGCAGCGCCAATTGCCGCTGCGCCGCCTTGTAATCAGGCGCTGCGATCAGGGATTTCTCAATCCAGTTGCGGGCGCCCAATCGATCGTCGCGCGACTGCAGTTCGTGGCCTAGAGCCAAGTACGCTTCGGCGTGCCCCCAGCCCGGCGCATCGGGGCTCGTCGCCGAGCTGGCATCGAACAATTGCACCGCCAGCTGCAGCTGCGCAAACGCATGTTGCCGCTCGGCTGAACCGGGTTTCGCCTCTCTCAAACCCGCTGCGCTCGACAGAAACACCGCGCGCGGATTGCGCGGCGCCAGGTTGAGGGCCGTCTTCAGGCGCTCCTCCGAGCGTGCGCGCAGCAGCACCGATTCGAGCTTTCTATGCTGGGCCAGAGCGTCGTAGCAAGCCGACTGCAGCACCAGAAACTCCACCAACTTGCCATCTTGCGACAGCGCGGGCTTGAGCTCATCGATACAGTCCGAAAACGCAGCCGCGGCGTGCTGCACATTGCGCGTGCCGCCGAGCAATCCGCGGCGGTACTGCGCGTGCGCCAGGTGGTACCGCAATGACATATCGCCCGCGTCCGCCTTGACTTGCGCGCTCAAGTCTTGGATCAAGTTCGTCAGGCTGTTGGTATCCTCAGTCTGATACGCGTAGAGAATTTGCGCCTGGTAGTCGCCGCCCAATTGGGCTTGGGCTGCCGTCGACAACAGCAGAGCGGATAACAGCAGAATTCTGGCGACCAGCATCTTATGGCAACTCCCCGCATGGGTGCGGCGACCGATTATAATCACGTGAATTGCAGCGGCGGCATGAACTTAACACTAATAGACATCGGCTCGAACCTCACCCACGACAGCTTTGCACGTGATCGTGAGGCGGTCATCACACGCGCGTCCGAGGCCGGCGTGCGCGCCCAAGTAGTCACCGGCGCCGATGCGGTGAGTTCGGCTCAGGCGGCGGCGCTCGCGGCTGCGCATCCGGGCGTCTTATGGAGCACCGCCGGCGTCCACCCGCATCACGCAGCGAGCCTGGCTGCGTCGCGCGAGGCTTTAGCGGCACTGCTACCCCTGCCGCAGGTGGTGGCCGCCGGCGAATGCGGCTTGGACTATTGCCGCAATTTTTCACCCCACCACACGCAGCGCGCCGCCTTCGCCGCACAGCTGGAAATGGCGGCCGCTGCCGCCAAGCCGGTATTCCTGCATCAACGCGACGCGCATGCAGATTTTGTCGCGATTCTGAAGGACTATCGCCGCGGCCTGGTCGGCGGGGTCGCGCACTGCTTCACCGGCGGCCGGGACGAACTCGCGGATTACCTGGCACTCGATCTGCACATCGGCGTCACGGGCTGGGTCAACGACCAACGCCGCGGCCAAAGCTTGCGCGAAGCCCTGCCTCACATCCCGTCCGACAGGCTGATGGTGGAAACGGATGCGCCCTACTTGCTGCCTCGCGACCTTAAGCCTGCTCCCAAGTCGCGTCGCAACGAACCGAGTTTGCTGCCCCATATTGTGCGCACCATCGCGCAACTGCGGGGAGAATCCTTCGATGACCTCGCCGGGTCGACCACGCGTAATGCCATCCAGTTCTTCGGGCTCGACGCGCTTTCCGAGCGAGGACTACAGGTTGGTGAATAAGTGGGGGCTGGGCCGCAATTGCGAAACCAGGCGGCTCCAGGCTTCCCCATACGACGCGAATGCCGGGGCTAGTTTCATGCCACGATCCACGACTGGAAATTCCACCTCGATGCCGTCCAGCATCAATACCCATTTCGGCTTGCCCTTGGTGAACTTGCCGACGTTGGAGAACAACAGCCGTCCCTCCACCGGCACGTCCCCGGTCAGCGCTTTCACTGCGGCGATACGGTCGTACAGCGCCGGTTGCGGGTTATCGAAGGTGTAGCGCCGGCCGCGGCCCATGACGGTCCAATCGCTCATTTGATCGCCGCCGAAGATCAGCCCGGCAACGCGACGTGTATCGAGCACCAAGACGCCACGCGGCGTAAGCAGCAGATGGTCGATATGAATGAACCCGCCCATGCCGTCGGGAACCAGAATTTGGTGCACGGCCTCGAACGCGACCCTGCCCAGACGCGCCAGCAAGGCGCGGCGCCGCGCGCGGCGCTGGTACGCGCGAATCCCCCAATAGGCGGCCGCGGCCAACAGCAGAGCCAGCGCCCCGATGCCGATCCATTGCGGGTCTATGCCAAAGCTGCTCATGAAAGTGCCGCGGCCAGTGCCTCGAGAGTCGGAGGCAAATCCACGGTGTGCTGCGGCAATCGCAACAGCCGATCGAGGCTCTCGGGAACCGTCACGTGCTTGCCGATGATGGGCTCGACGATTGCATTGAATTTTGCGGGGTGTGCGGTGGCGACCACCACCCACGGCCGAGCGCGGCGCTCCGCCGCGCTCAAGCGGGCATAGACTTCCGCAGCGGTTGCCGTGTGCGGGCACCATTCGCGTCCATAGCGCATGAAGTCCTCTCCGATACGAGCACGGATTGTAGCGTCATCGACGCTGTCTGCGCTCAATTGTTCGCGTATCTGACTCATTGTCGGATACAGCGCCCGCATGCGTTCCATGTTGCTGGGATTCCCGACATCCATGGCCGAGGCCAGCGTTGCGATGCTGGGTCGCGGCTGCCAGATGCCCGTCTTGAGGAAGTCGGGGACGGTGCGATTGACGTTGTGCGCCAGAATGATGCGCCCGATGGGAAAGCCCAGCGCACGAGCCCAGACCGCGGCGAAGGCATTGCCCAGATTGCCGGCCGGAATGATGTAGGATGGCTTCGCGCGGGTACGGCGCTCGATGTCGAGGCTCGACGCCACGTAGTAGACCATTTGCGGCAACAGTCGCCCGATATTGATGCTGTTGGCGGAACTGAATCGGTGCCGCGACGCCAGTATCGAATCGCCGAACGCCTCCTTCACCAGCCGCTGGCAATCATCGAAGGTGCCGGCGATGCGCAGCGACGACACGTTCTCGCCCCAACAGCAGAGCTGCTGCTCCTGCCGCGGACTCACGAGCCCGGCGGGGTACAGGATCACCACGCGCACCCATGGGCGGCGGTGGAAAGCCGCCGCGACCGCGCCCCCGGTGTCTCCCGACGTTGCCACCAAAATGGTCATCGGCGCCGATGCCTGGGCTTCGAGCTGCTGCAAACTCTCAGCAAGAAAGCGCGCGCCAAAGTCCTTGAACGCCGCGGTGGGACCGTGATAGAGCTCGAGCGCAAACAGCGCATCCTGGCTCCCCTCGACGGCGGTTGTCGGCGCCGACAGATCGAGCGCCGCATCCGCGATGTCGCCAAGCGCCGATTGCAGCCGGTCGCCGGCAAAAAAACCGCCAAGCGCCGCGCGCGCAGTGGCCGGCAGGGTCCGCGCGGCCGCGGCCCCTGCCGCATCGACCGGCGGCAGCCGTGTCGGAATGTACAAGCCGCCGTCGGGCGCCAGACCCGTGGCAATGGCCTCGCTCAGACTCAACGCAGGCGCGCCGCCGCGCGAACTCACGAACTGCAAATCTGCCATCAGGCCTTCACCACTCTGGCGCCGTAGTTCTCTATTCCTGAAATCCAATAATCCGACTGCAGGCCGTGGGCGGCGAACGCCGCCACCATGGCGCCGCGAACCGCCTCGGCGTACTGGATTTCGGCCCATGCAAATACTGTGGGTCCGGCCCCGGAAATCGAACAACCCAGCGCCCCAGCCGACATGGCGCCGCGCTGCACATCCTTGAATCCGGGAATCAGCGAGTGCCGTTGCGGCTCGATGATCACGTCATTGAAGGAATCGCGAATCATGTCCAGATCATTCGAATAGCAGCCGCTGATGAATCCCGCAAGATTCGCGCTGGCCCAGACGAAGTCCGAGCGCGTGACATTGGAATTCAGAATAGCGCGCGCCTCGCGCGTGCCGAGATACATATGGGGATGCGCCAAAACGCAGCGCACCGACGGCGGGACGGGAATCTGCTTCACGCGGGGGTTATCGATGCCCACCGTCAAGGTCAGGCCGCCGAACAGGCACGGAGCGATATTGTCGATGTGCGCCGAGCCGCTGGCGACGATTTCACCCTCCATCGCGTATTTGAGCATTTGCAACCGCGGCAGCGGCGACTGCAGCAGCGCATTCGCCGCCACCACTCCTGCGACTGCGGACGCCGCCGAGCCGCCCAAGCCGGAACCTAAAGGGATGCCCTTCTCGATATCCATTTCAAAGCCAAAATCCAGGCCGAGCGCTGCATGCAATGCCTGGACCGCGCGTCCCGCTGTGTTTCGCGACGGCTCCACCGGCAGATCGCCGGCGATGCCGGTGATCGAGCGAATGCGCACCACCGGTTCGTCGATCCGGCGCAGGCGTACCTTGTCGCCGACGGCCTCCACCGTGTGTCCCAAGATATCGAAGCCGATGCCGACGTTGGCAACCGTGGCAGGCGCGAAAGCGGTGACGTCGGTAAGCATTACAAATGGGCCCCCAAGTAGGCGGACAAGCGCAACAGATCCGAGAACACACCGCCTGCGGTCACCTCGGGGCCGGCCCCGGGGCCTTGCACGATCAGCGGATTATCGCAGTATCGGCGCGTGGCAAAACGCACCACATTGTCGGTCAGCGCAATGTTCGCAAAGGCGTGCTTGACGTCCAGGCGCACCAATCCGACCGTCGCCTTGCCGCCGGCATCGATCTGCCCGACGTAGCGCAGCACCTGGTTCTTGCTGCGCGCATCGCTCAGCATGGCCGACATCTTGGCATCGAATTCCGGCAGGCGCGCCATGAAATCATCCACGCTGCACTTCTCGAGCGCCTTCGGCACCAATCCCTCCACGCGCACGTCCGCCATCTCCAAGGTCAGTCCCATTTCGCGGGCCAGGATAATGAGCTTGCGCGCCACATCCATGCCCGACAAATCGTCGCGCGGATCCGGTTCGGTATAGCCCTTGGACTTGGCCGTGTGCACGATGGAGGAGAACGATTCGCGGCCGTCGAACACATTGAACAGGTAGGCCAGCGTGCCGGAGAAAATGCCTTCGATGCGCGTGATCTCATCGCCCGTCTGGCGCAGGTCGCGCAGGGTTTGAATGATGGGCAGGCCCGCTCCCACCGTGGCCTCATACAGATAATGCGTGCCCGACGCCCGGCCGGCAGCCTGCAATTCCCGGTAGTACGGCAGTGAGCCGCTGTTGGCCTTCTTGTTGGGAGTCACGACGTGAATGCCGCGCTTCAACCACGCGGCGTAGCTGTTGCCGACCTCGGCGCTCGCCGTGCAATCGATAATGACGGCGTGCGGGATGTAATCCGCTTGCATGTGATCCGCGAACTTCTCGAGATCCAAAGGCTCTGATGCCGCCTCGAATCGTTCGGCCCAGCGATTCAGGTCGACAGCGTTTTCCTCCAGCAGCATGCGCTTCGAGCTCGCGATGCCGCGCACCCGCAAGTCCAGATTCAGTGCGCGCAGGCGTTCGATCTGAGTCTGGATCTGGGCCAGCAATACGCGGCCCACCGTGCCCGGTCCGATCAATCCGATCGACAGCGTATTCGGCGATAAATAGAATCCGGCGTGCACGGCGCGCAGCGCCTTGGCGCCCACCTTACCGTCCACCACCACCGAGATATTGCGCTCGGATGCGCCCTGCGCAATCGCCCGCACGCTCACCGCCGCATCGCCCAAGGAATTGAATACCTTCGCCGCAACGCCATGCGCGCCCGCCATGCCGTCCCCCACCACCGCCAGAATGCACATCCCAAGGGCGACTTCCACGTGTTGAATCTGCCCGTCGCGCAATTCAGCATCGAAGGCGCGCCGCACCGCCTCCTCGGCGCGCACCGCCTGCGCCTGCGGGATGGCGAAGCAAATGGAATGCTCGGAGCTGGCCTGAGAAATCAGGATCACCGAGATGCCCGCATCACGCAGTGCGCCGAACAGGCGATGTGCCGTTCCGGGGACGCCGATCATGCCGGCTCCCTCGAGATTCACCAGCGCGATCGGGTCGATGGTGGTGATGCCCTTGACCTTGAGCGCCGATACGGGATTTGCGCAGATCAGCGTGCCGCGCTTCTGCGGCGCAAAGGTGTTGCGGATGTAGATGGGAATGTCGCGTGCGACCGCCGGCTCCATGGTCTGCGGATGGATCACCTTGGCGCCGAAATAGGCGAGCTCCATGGCCTCGTTGTACGACAGCTGATCGATGACCTGGGCATTCGGCACCAGCCGCGGATCCGCAGACAACACGCCGTCGACATCGGTCCAGATGATGATCTCCGCTGCGTGCAGCAAGGCGCCGAAGATCGATCCGGAAAAATCGCTGCCGTTGCGCCCCAGGGTTGTCTGATTACCCTTGACCGAGGTCGCGATGAAGCCGGTCACGATCAGGCGGCCGGCAAAGCCTTGCGGCACCAGGTGCTTGATTTTCTCTTCGCTGACCGACCACTGTACCGCCGGCCCGAGCGAGCCCCATTCGATGATGATGACTTCGCGCGCATCGATCCACAGCACATCGCCCTTGATGCGCCCGCGCTCGCGCAGGAATGGCGCGAACAGCCGCGTCGACCAGATTTCGCCATAACCAGAAATCACATCCCGCATCGAACCCGTCGAAGAGCGGATCAGGCGCACGGTTTGCAGTATCCCTGCGATGTCGCGGCAGTCGCGCTCGAGCTGCGAGTAGTAGCGCGCGCACGCTTCCTTGGACACCAGCGCCGCCGCAAGCTCTATATGACGATGCTTGATCGCATCGATGGCGCTGGCGAAATCACCGCCGGGATGCTCCGCGAGTTGCACCAGTCCGAGCAACGCGTCGGTAACTCCGCGACAGGCGGAAAGCACCACCGCTTCGCGTTGATTGGGCGACGACTCAATGATGTCGGCAACCCGACGGAAACACCCGGCGTCGGCGACGCTGGATCCCCCAAATTTATGTACGATCCAATTGTCCATGCTTCACACGCGCCCCTTGAGTCGGGCGTTCTAATCGCTCCCAAAGCATATAAGTTGATGAATTGCGGCGCGAAACCGCTAGACAGCCCGGAACTTTAATCGCACCGCATGGAGCCTAGCAAGCAATTCCGTTCGCCGCCCAAGCGCTCACGGCCGGCCGCGCCGCTTGAGGCTTGAGCCTGCGCCGGGCATGCCGCTCTGAGTTCGGCCCGATTTGGGCCGGCCCGATTTGGGCAGGCCCGTGTGCTGCGTGCGAAAAGGCCGCGCCGGCGCCGGGCGGCCAGGCTCGCTGCGCGCGGCGCCGACGCGCGCGCGGCCTGCGGCGGACGCAACGGGCTGGTACGCCGGCACCAAGTGCTGCTTGCCGTTGCCGATCAAGTCTGCGCGACCCATGCGCTTCAGCGCTTCGCGAATCACCGGCCAGTTGTCCGGATCGTGATATCTAAGGAATGCCTTATGCAGGCGGCGCATCTTGATGCCCTTCGGAATCACGACTTCTTCGCTGCTTCGAGTAATGCGCTTCAGCGGGTTCTTGCCCGAATGATACATCGCCGTCGCGGTAGCCATGGGCGAAGGCAGAAAAGCCTGCACCTGATCGGCGCGAAAGCCATTCTTCTTCAGCCACAGCGCCAGTTCCAGCATGTCCTGATCGCGAGTGCCCGGATGCGCGGCGATGAAATATGGAATTAGATATTGTTCCTTGCCCGCTTCCTTCGAGTACTTGTCGAACAACTCTTTGAAGCGGTAGTACGCACCCACTCCGGGCTTCATCATCTTGGACAATGGACCCTCGCCGATTGCCTCGGGTGCAATCTTGAGATATCCCCCGGTATGGTGCGCGGCGAGCTCCTTGACGTACTCCGGCGATTCGATGGCCAGGTCGTAGCGCACGCCTGAAGCGATCAACACTTTCTTGATGCCCTTGAGGTTGCGTGCACGGCGATACAAATTGATGAGCGGCGCGTGATCGGTGTTGAGGTTGGGGCACACGCCGGGAAATACACAGGATGGCCGGCGACACGCGGACTCGATGGCGGGGCTCTTGCAATGCAGCCGGTACATGTTCGCGGTCGGCCCGCCGAGATCGGAAATCACGCCGGTGAAGCCTGCGACCTTGTCGCGAATGGTTTCTATTTCGCGGATCACCGAATCTTCCGAACGGCTCTGGATGATCCGCCCCTCATGCTCGGTGATGGAGCAGAAGGTGCATCCGCCGAAGCAACCGCGCTGAATCGCGATAGAAAACCGGATCATGTGATACGCGGGAATCTTCGCATCACCGTAGGCAGGGTGGGGTCGCCGCGCATACGGCAGTTCGTAGAGCGCGTCCATGTCGGCGGTGGCCAGCGGTATCGGCGGCGGATTCAGCCACAGGTCCTGAGTGCCGTGCCGTTGCACCAGCGCGCGGGCGTTTCCAGGATTGGCTTCCAGATGCAATATGCGCGAGGCGTGCGCATACAGCACAGCATCCCCGCTCACCTGTTCGAAGGACGGCAGCCGGATGACACTGCGCTCGCGCTGCGAGTTCGGTACCTTGCGGTAGAACTTGACCACGTTCTCCGCCGGTGTTGCCGCCGGGCGCCGCGCCGCAACGGCCTGTGCGGCGGTCGCGGCGGCGGCCGGCTGAAGTACAGCACGACGGTCCTCTTCGCTGGCGTAAGGATCGCCCGGAGGATTCAACGGTCCCGGCGCATCCAGCTCGCTCGAGTCGATTTCCACCCAACCCGGCGGCACGCCGCGGCGCATGAACGCCGTACCACGCAGATCGGTGATATCGCTTAAGCATTCACCCTCATCCAAGCGCTGTGCAATCGCGCCGATTTGACGCTCCGCATTGCCGTACACCAGAAGATCCGCCTTCGAATCCACCAGCACCGAGCGCCGCACATGCTCCGACCAGTAGTCGTAGTGCGCGATACGCCGCAAGCTGGCCTCGATGCCGCCGATCACAATGGGAATGGTTTTGAAGGCTTCGCGAATGCGCTGTGAATACACGATGACGCAACGATCCGGGCGCTTGCCGCCCTGCCCGCCCGGCGTATAGGCGTCGTCACTGCGCACCCTGCGATCCGAGGTGTAGCGGTTCACCATGGAGTCCATGTTGCCGCCGGTCACGCCGAAGAACAGGCGCGGGCTGCCCAAGGCTTCGAAATCCGCCGTGCCATGCCAGTCTGGCTGGGCAATGATGCCCACCTTGAACCCTTGAGCCTCGAGCAATCGGCCGATGATGGCCATGCCGAAGCTGGGATGATCCACATAGGCATCGCCGGTCACGACAATGATGTCGCACTGCGTCCAACCGAGTGCCGCCATTTCGGCACGGCTGGTCGGCAAGAAAGTCGCCGGCTTTACGCCGGCGAGACTGTCTTTCACGTTGGAAAACAACGGACTGGCGGTTTGCACGCCGCGATTAGGCCCGATTCCTCAGCCTAAGTACAACAAAACCCGTCATCGCACGGATTTATCCAATGTCGACCGGGAAATACAGCTGTTGCTCCTCGCGTTGGATCAGTAAAGCGACATTGTGGCCCGCACGCGCCACCTCCCGCTTCAGGTCCGCAACCGAGGCCACCCCGGAGCCGTTTACACCCAACACCACGTCGCCAGGCTGCAGGCCGGCCGCCAGTGCGGGACCCGACACGTCTTCCACCAGCAGCTTGCCGCGCGTGTGCAGCTCCTGCTGCTCCTTGGGCTCGAGCGGCCGCAGCGCCAGACCCAGCTTGCCGCCTTCCTCGCCGCCTTCGCTGCGGGCCGTTTGCGCCGGCTCGTCATCCAGGAGAACGGTTTTCACGTCCACCGTGCTCGCCTTGTGATCGTGCCAAACGCCGATGCGCGCCGTGGTGCCTGGCGGGATATCTGCGATGATGGTGGGCAAATCGAAGGAATGATCGATCGGCTTGCCATTGACGCTGGTAATGACATCGCCGGGCTTTAAACCCGCCGGCTCACTCGGGCCCTTAGGATCCACGCTGCTGATCAAAGCGCCGTGCGGCGTGCTCAAGCCAAAGGAGGTTGCCAGCTTCTGATTGATATCCTGCACCGCCACACCGATGCGGCTGCGCGACACCTTGCCCTTGGCGAGCAGTTGATTCTTCACATTCAGTGCCAGGTCGATGGGGATCGCGAAAGACATACCCATGTATCCGCCGGTGCGGCTGTAGATCTGAGCATTGATGCCGATCACCTCGCCGTCGACGTTGAATAGGGGTCCTCCGGAATTGCCGGGATTGACCGCCGCATCGGTCTGAATGAAGGGTACGTAGGTTTCATCCAGCGGCCGCGCGGTGGCACTGACCACCCCGGCGGTCACACTGTTCTCGAAGCCGAACGGCGAACCGATGGCGATCACCCACTGACCGGGCCGCAGGCGCTCTGAATCGCCGAAATGCACGGTGGGCAGGCCGGTCGCGGCAATCTTGATCAGCGCCACGTCGCTGCGCTTATCGACCCCAATCACTTTGGCGACGAATTCGCGGCGGTCGGTGAGCTTGACTGTCACTTCGGATGCATCGGCCACCACATGTGCATTGGTCAAAACGTAACCATCGCCGCTGACGATGAATCCGGATCCGACCCCCTTGCTGGGCGGCGCGCGCTCCGCTCCGGGCCCCGGCATCTGGTAGCGGCGGAAGAACTGCGACAGCGGGTCATCGGCGTCGCTCTGCCCAGCCGGGTTGCCCAGCTTCTGGGCTTTTTCCACCACACTGATATTGACGACGGCGGCGCCGTTTTCTGCCACCAGGCCCGAAAAATCCGGTAGTCCCGTCACGCGACCGGATGCGGGTGCCGGAGTCACCGCCTGCGGCAAGGCCGCCCGCACAGGGCTTGGCGCCACGTCCCCCGCATCGGCATGCGAGCGCTGATGTGCAACAACCACGACAAAAATGCCCGCGACAGCCGCGAGCGACCAAGTTCTGACGCTTCCCATGGAAATAAGACCTCTCTAAGGCGATGTTCCTCGTTAGCGATTCTGACCCCAAAGAGGGGCCATTGGTTCCGGGACCTCCATTTAAGGCCCCAAAATGTGAAATCCTAACGAGCCAGGCGCGCCGCTCACGCGTTAGGCTGGCGGTCCCAAGTAGCAGACCTCATCTATGTTAGACGCGACCGGTCCAAACCTTTTGGTGGTGGGAGGCGATAGCAAGCGCCTGCAGTGGCTGACCCATCATGCCACAAGCCGCTGGCCCAACGCCCAGGTAACCACCGTGCCTGCCGAAGAGTCCGCCGCATTGACCCGGTTGATCTCCGAGCGGGCGCCGGACGCCGTGCTGCTGCAGGCTGACTTTGCCGATGAACTGGAGGCGGGCGCCGTGCTGCACCACATGGCGCAGATGCTGGTCACTCAACCGGCCCTGCACTGCATCGTGCTCGCGGATAATGGCAGCGAAATGTCCGCCGTGTGGGCCCTGAAGAGCGGCGCCAAGGACTACCTGCCGCTGGCACGCATCACCCGCGACCAGCTGCTGACTGCGATTACCGAGGCGTCCGCGAAGCGCCACGCCGCTCTGCAGGCCAGCAAGTCATTGACTCAGGCCGGAATGGAAAATTCCGGTATCGAGGTGCCCGGCTACACCATTCTCAAGGACATTGCGACCAGCAACTTCTCGCAGGTTTTCCTGGCGCGCAGCGAGCGCCTGCGGCGCAACGTGGTGCTCAAGGTCATGAATCGCGGCGAGTCGCCGCGCGAGCTCGACGATGCCGAGCGCTTCCAGCGCGAATACGAAATCATCTCCAGCATCACCCACCGCGCCATCGCCGAGATTTACGATTTTGGCTCCCTGCCCCGCCATTTGTATCTGGCCATGGAGTACTTCCCCTGCGGCGACCTACGCGACCGCCTGCGCAACCCCTTGAGCGTGGATGAGAGCCTGTACTACCTGCGCGCCATCGCCGAGGCGCTGCGGGTCATCCACGTGTTCGGCATATTGCACCGGGATCTCAAGCCCGCGAACGTGATGCTGCGGGAGGACAATTCTCCGGTGCTGATAGACTTCGGCCTGGCGCGCCGCTCGCTGGACGATGCCGGAACCACCGGGATAGGCCAGGTGTTGGGCTCGCCGTACTACATCAGCCCGGAGCAATCCCAAGGCCAGCGCGTCGACGCGCGCACCGATCTCTACAGTCTCGGCGTGATGTTCTATGAAATGCTGACCGGGGAGAGGCCCTATGCCGGCCGCAGCGCCGTCGCCATCATGAAGCAGCACTCGACCGCCCCTGTGCCGACTTTGCCTGCCCCCACGGCGGCGCAGCAGCCCCTCCTCGACCGTCTCATGGCAAAGCAGCAAAACGCCCGCTACGCTTCGGCGGATGAATTACTGGCGGATTTGGGTCCCATGGTGGCCGCCGTCGCCTGACTGTGATGCGCGTCTCACTGGCTCGTGACTCTGCGCAGCAAATGAGGTCGTCTGCTTAAGGCTGTGACACCGATCAAGCCCGCTCGGGCGGGCGTTTGGCACCCTGTTGAGATGTTCATTAGCGTCAAACGTCATGAGCGCGAGAAACTAGAACTCGTCGCAGCCGGTAACCGGCTGACCG
Source organism: Gammaproteobacteria bacterium (assembly GCA_040002315.1). Classification (GTDB taxonomy): domain Bacteria; phylum Pseudomonadota; class Gammaproteobacteria; order Steroidobacterales; family Steroidobacteraceae; genus Bog-1198. The sequence continues at coordinate 21,297 of JBDUEQ010000073.1, read as the reverse complement.
ATGCCATTCTTAAGGGCAGTCTGCAGGGACTGTTCCTGCTCGGCGCCAAGGACAAGATTCTGCCGCAGGTGTCGGAGTCGCTGACGACGCTGTTTAGGCGCCAGGATTTTACGAACGTCAGTTTCGAGAAATTGATCGGTCCGCTGGTCACCGCGAAGACTCTGGCGACTGCGCGTGCCTTTCTGACCCGGTTGCTGGATCCCGCCGGCCCAGGTGCGGCCGACCCGCCGAATCCGCTGCAGGACGTCGAAGTCCGGCTGGTCAACCCCGACGGCACATCAGAAGCGGCACATTACTCATTCGAATTCAACGCCGTCGATCTTCCCGGCCAGCCTCGCTGCTGGCTGGTGCGCGTTACCGATATCACCGCACGCGTGCAGCAACATCGCGAGCTGGAAGATCTGCGCACGCATATGCAGATCCAGGGCGAGATCTTGCGCAGCGTCATGCTGTTGGGCGCCGCGCGCTTCGGCGCCTTCCTGCAGCGTACCGACGCGGCCATGAAGACCATCAACGGGGTATTGAAGAAGACGGCACGAGAGGCCGATGCGTTTCGCAGCAAGATCGAGGAAACGGTGGATGAGGTCGACCGCGTCCGGCGCGATGCCGCCGCGCTCAAGCTGACGGGATTCGAGGCCGCGGCCCGGCTGTTGGAAGATTCATTGCAGGAATTGCGCAGCCGAGGCGGCGCATTGAGCGGCGGCGACTTCTTGCCGCTGGCGGTCAAGCTCGATCAGCTGTATGTGCAGTTCGCGCTGCTGCGCTCGCTCTCCGCACAAGCGGGACCCATCGTGGAAGCGGGCACCGACCTGCCCGACACGCGCATGACGGAGAACGGTACGCAGATCATCGAAGCGCCGAAATTTCTCGCTGAGATGGCGCAACGATCCTCGGCGCCGAAGGCGCACCGCATGGCGCAGGCCGGCAGCCTCGACAGCACGCTCACGGCGCTGACCGAACTGGTGGCAAGCGAACAAAGAAAGACCGTGGTGCTCGAATGCGCGGGCCTGCAGTTGGTTCCGCAGCGCTATCAGGCGGCGATCAAGAATGTGGCCATTCAATTGATCCGCAACGCAGTGATGCACGGCGTCGAAACTCCAGCCGAGCGCAGCCGCGCGGGCAAGCCGGCACATGGGACTCTGCACCTCGAGTTCAAAGCGAATCCCGACCAGTCTTTCGAATTGCACTTTCAAGACGACGGCGCCGGGCTCGATCCGGACAAGGTGCGAGCCACCGCCGTGTCCAGAGGCCTGCTCACCGAGGACGCCGCGGCGCGACTGCGCGATCGTCAGGCCATTAAATTGATTTTCAAGTCAGGTTACACCACCCTGACGTCCGGGCCCGGTGAAACACCCCACGGCACCGGTATGTCGTTGGTACGTCGCTACGTTCACGAGGCCGGGGGCAAGATTGCACTCGCCACGCTGCTCGGGCATGAGACTCGATTCAAAGTCACCCTGCCCGCAACGGCATCCACTGACGCGAACGACTCTCCCGACTCGCAAGTGGCTTGAGCTTACGTACGCGGCGCCAATTCGATCAAAATGGCTCCGGCCGCCACCCTCTCACCCACGCCGAAGGCTATACGGGTCACGGTCCCAGCATAGGGAGCCGTCAGCGTGTGTTCCATTTTCATGGCCTCTACGGTGACCAGCGGCGCGCCGCGCGCAACCTCGCCGCCTGCCGCCACATGCACGGCCACCACCGTTCCCGGCAGCGGTGTGAGCAGCGAACCTTCCTCCGTGCCGGCACTGACCTGCAGCGCATCTTCGGTGCGCGACAAGCGCAGCACCCGGTGCCGCCCGCCGCGGAATAATTGCAGTTCCTGATCTGCCTCGACCACACGAAGCTGCAGCAACTCCCCGCCGAGCTCGACGGTTAGCGATTGCGCATCCCGCGCCGCCACGTTCAGCATAAATTCATGCGCCGCGCTGCGTGCCTGGTATTGGTGTCGCGCCGCGCCGCATTCGATGACCACCGTTTGGCTGCCGAAGGTCCAGGCGCTGCGCGCCGGTGCGGCGAGGCGCCAACCGCGCGTATCGGCCCATAGCGCATTACTCGAAGTATCGCGAGTCACGCACCACAACGCCGCCAACACCGCATCGACGACATCGGCCTGGGGCTCGCCGAATGACAACTGCGCGTGCCGCACGGTAAGAAAATTCGTGGCAACGCCGCCGCGGCGGAATTCCTCATCGGCGAGCACGCTGCACAGCAATGCGCGGTTGGTCGCCACGCCCACGATCTCGATCTCATCAAGGCCCCGCAGCAGTCGACCGATCGCCTCATCGCGCGACTCGCCCCACGCGATCACCTTGCCGAGCATGGGATCGTAAAATGTCGAGATCTCGTCGCCGGCGTCGACGCCCATGTCGAGGCGCAAGCCGGCGGCGGCCTCAGGCCAGTGCAGGTGCGTGATTCGGCCGACGCTGGGCAGATACCCATTCGCGGGATCTTCGGCGTACAGACGCGCCTCCACGGCAGCGCCCTGCGAACTGATTTCGTGCTGGCGCTTCGGTAGCGGCGCGCCTTGCGCGATGCGCAATTGCCACTCGACGAGATCAACCCCGGTGATGAGTTCCGTGACCGGATGCTCCACCTGCAGGCGCGTGTTCATTTCCATGAAGTAAAAGTGCTGCGCTTCGTCGACTAAAAACTCAACCGTGCCCGCGCCAATGTAGCCCACCGCGCGCGCCGCCTGGATGGCTGCCTGCGACATATTCAGGCGCACCTCGTCGCTTAAACCCGGCGCCGGCGCCTCCTCGATGATTTTCTGATGGCGGCGCTGCACCGAGCAATCGCGATCGAACAAGCTCAAGATGCCGCCATGGGAATCGGCGAACACCTGTACTTCCACGTGGCGCGCCAGGGGAAAATAGCGTTCCAGCAGCAGACGATCATCGCCGAATGCGGTACGCGCCAGGCGCTGCGCCGATTCGACCGCCGCCGCGACCTCGGAAGCGCCGTGCACCACTTGCATACCCTTGCCGCCGCCGCCGGCGCTGGCCTTGATGATGAGCGGAAAGCCGACTCGCTGGGCCTCGGCGATGAGCCGCTGCGGGCTTTGATCCTCGCCGTGATAGCCCGGGGCCACCGGCACCCCCACGGCCGCCATGGCCGCCTTCGAAGCGCTTTTGGAGCCCATCGCCCGGATCGCGGACGCGGGCGGACCGACGAAGATCAAGCCTGCGTCGACGCAGGCTTGTGCGAAGACGGCATTCTCCGACAAAAATCCATACCCCGGATGCACGGCGTCGGCGCGGACCTGCTTCGCCAGCGCGATAATTTTTGCAATATTGAGGTAGCTTTCCGCCGCGGGCGCGGGTCCCAGGTAATGCGCCTCGTCGGCGACTCGCACATGGCGCGCGTTACGGTCGGCCTCGGAGTACACGGCAATGCTGGTAATGCCCAGACGCTGCGCGGTGCGCGCGATGCGGCAGACAATTTCGCCGCGGTTGGCAATGAGTAGTCGCCGCACCGGCTGCCTCACATGCGGAACACGCCGAAGCGTGTCGCCCGGGGCGTCTGCGTTTTGGTCAGGGCCAGCGCAAGACCCAGCACGCGCCGCGTGTCGAGCGGGTCGATGACGCCATCGTCCCAGAGCCGTGCAGAGGAATAATAGGGATGTCCCTGGCGCTCGAATTGCTCGCGAATCGGCGCCTTCAGTTGTTCTTCCTCAGGCAGGCTCAAGCTGCCGCCGCCACGCTCCAGAGCTTCGCGCTTGATCGTCGCCAGCACGCTGGCTGCCTGCTCACCGCCCATCACCGAAGTGCGCGCGTTCGGCCATTGGAACAGGAAGCGCGGACTGTAGGCTCGGCCGCACATGGCGTAGTTGCCGGCGCCGAAGCTACCGCCGATCACCACCGTGAATTTCGGCACCGCCGCGCAGGCCACGGCCGTGACCAGCTTGGCGCCGTCTTTGGCGATGCCGCCCGCCTCGGCCGCCTGTCCCACCATGAAACCGGAGATGTTCTGCAAGAACACCAGCGGGATGCCTTCGCGACAGCACAGTTCAATGAAATGCGTGCCCTTGAGCGCACTCTCGGAAAACAGAATGCCGTTATTGGCCAAGATGCCGACGCTCGAGCCGTGGATCTCGGCGAAGCCGCATACCAAGGTCGTGCCGTAGAGAGCCTTGAATTCATCGAACCAGGAACGGTCGACCAAGCGTGCGATGAGTTCGCGCACATCGTAGGGTTTGCGTGAAGTCGGCGGGATGACCCCATACAGTTCGAGCGGATCGTACAAGGGTTCACCCGCTGCGTCACCCTCGCCGGCGCCGGATCGGCGCGGGCTGGGACGCAGCCGCGCCACCGCGCGGCGCGCAAACGCCAGCGCATGGGTATCATTCTCGGCATAGTAATCGGTTACGCCGGAGCGCCGGCAATGCACGTCCGCGCCGCCGAGGGACTCCGCATCGATTTCCTCTCCGGTCGCTGCCCGCACCAGGGGCGGGCCGCCCAAAAACACCCGGCCTTGATTGCGCACGATGACGGCGTGGTCTGACATGGCGGGCACGTAGGCACCCCCGGCGGTGCACGATCCATGCACCACGGCAATCTGCGCAATGCCCTTGGCCGAGAGCTGCGCCTGATTGAAGAATATGCGGCCGAAGTGTTCGCGGTCGGGGAACACCTCATCCTGTTTCGGCAGAAATGCACCGCCGCTCTCCACCAGGTAAATGCAGGGCAATTCGTTGTCGCCGGCTATTTCCTGGGCGCGCAGGTGCTTCTTTACGGTGAGCGGATAGTAAGTGCCGCCTTTCACCGTGGGATCATTCGCCACCACCATGCATTCGCGGCCGGACACCCGGCCGATGCCGCTAATCAGGCCCGCACCCGGCAATTCCTCACCGTATACGCCCTGCGCCGCCAACGGCGACAGCTCCAAGAACGGCGAACCGGGATCGAGCAGCGTCTCGATCCGTTCGCGCGCCAGCAGCTTGCCCGCCTTGGTGTGCTTGTCGCGCGCCGCCGCGCTGCCGCCGGCGGCGTTGCGCCGCAACGTCGCGCGCAGGTCATCGACCAGCGGTTGCATGGCCGCCCGATTGTCGGCGAATTCCTGGGAGCGTATGTCGATTTTCGAGACGATCTGGGCCATTGGCTTTATTGCACCGGGAGTGGCAAAATTGTCCGACAGTCCGATTATCCAACGATTTGGGGTCCGATGACAATGGGGGTCCGCTGAATGGCCAATTCTGCTTACCGAGAGTTCAATTTCGGCCTCGGCGAAGACATCGACGCCGTGCGCGACCAGGTGCAACGCTTCGCCCAGGAACGCATCGCGCCGCGCGCCAACCAAATCGATCGCAGCAATGAGTTTCCCCGCGACCTGTGGCGCGAATTAGGCGAATTGGGTCTGCTCGGTATGACGGTGAGCCCCGAATACGGCGGCGCCGGCTTGGGCTACCTCGCCCACACCATCGCGATGGAAGAGATCTCGCGTGCTTCGGGCGCGGTGGGCCTGAGCTATGGTGCGCATTCCAATTTGTGCGTGAACCAACTCGCGCTCAATGCCTCGGACGCGCAGAAACGCCAGTACTTGCCAAAACTCATCAGCGGCGAGCATGTGGGCGCACTCGCCATGTCCGAACCGGGCGCCGGCTCCGATGTGGTGTCGATGCAGCTCAAGGCGATCAAGCACGGTGATCGCTATGTACTGGACGGGCGCAAGATGTGGATTACCAACGGCCCGGAAGCCGATGTGCTGGTGGTGTATGCCAAGACCAGCCCCAATGCCCGGCAGCGCGGCATCAGCGCCTTCATCATCGAAAAAGGATTCAAGGGATTCACGCCTGCGCAGAAACTCGACAAGCTCGGCATGCGCGGCTCGAGCACCAGCGAACTCGTATTCGACGGCTGCGAGGTGCCCGAGGCCAATCTGGTGGGTGAAGAGAATCGCGGCGTCAGCGTGCTGATGCGCGGCCTCGACTACGAACGCGTCGTGTTGTCGGGCGGCCCGCTCGGGCTCATGGCCGCGGCCCTCGACGTGGCCGTGCCGTATGTGCGCGAACGGCGTCAGTTTGGCCAGGCCATCGGCACTTTCGAGCTGGTGCAGGGCAAGCTGGCGGATATGTATGCCTCGCTCAATGCCTGCCGCAGCTACGCCTACATGGTGGCGGCGGCCTGCGACCGCTCCGATTCGACGCGCAAAGATGCGGCGGCCTGCATCTTGTTCTGCGCCGAGGCCGCAACCAAGTCGGCACTGGATGCAATCCAGCTATTGGGCGGGAACGGCTATATCAATGACTATCCGCCAGGGCGACTGCTGCGCGATGCCAAGTTGTACGAGATCGGCGCCGGCACATCGGAGATTCGCCGCATGCTGATCGGGCGCGAGTTGTTCGGAGAAGGCTAATGGCCGACCTGTTCGTACCTCTCGATGATCATCCGGCCTACCGCCAAATCGCGAATGTCATCGAACAACGCATCGTCGCCCGCTCGCTGCGCACCGGCGATGCGCTGCCCTCCGAGACGGATCTGGCGCGTCAGTTCGGAGTCAATCGCTCCACCATTCGCGAAGCCATTCGCGAATTGGAAATACACGGCCTGTTGGGGCGCGTACGCGGCGAAAAGCGGCTGCGGGTCACACGCCCGGAACCGGGACAGGTAAGCTCCGGCGTCAGCCGTGCTCTGGCGCTGCACGATGTGACCTTCCTGGAACTATGGGAAGCGATGATGGCGATCGAGCCTGTCGCCGCGCAGTATGCCGCGGCGCGGCGCACTCCGGAACAGCTGCAAGACCTGGTCCGTGCCGCCGCGCGCTTCAAGCGCGAAGTCGCCGATACCACTGCCGCCGTTTCCGCGGTGGTGGACTTCTTCACCGCCGTTGCGGCTGCGAGCGGCAATCAAGTCCTGGCGCTGTCGCAGGCTCCGCTCAATCGGTTGCTCGCTCCGACGCTGACTCGCATGATCGATCGCGTGCCGCAGGCGCGCGCCCGGATTCTGGAAGCTCAGGGAAAAATCGCGGAGGCGATAAAGCTTCGCCGCAGCGAGCAGGCTCGTACCTGGATGGAGAAGCACATCCGCGATTTCAAGCGCGGTCACGAGCTCGAATCCGTGACCCCAAAGAGCAACAAATGAAAGATGCACTCGATGATGCCGTACTCGATACCCTGTCTCGAGAGGCCCGCTCCTACAATCGCTGGGAGTTATTTGCGCGGCTGCCGCGCCTGCCGTTTGCGGACGCGTGCCAAATTGTTTGATCGCTGCGTGCTCTGCTAGAGAATTTGCTCACGCTGTGTATCGGATCCCGCGGGATCATGCAGATTGGTGCTGAAGGACACCAGCACCATTACCGAATCGCCGGTATTGCGAAAAGAATGCACCACTCCGGGCGGTATGGTGAGCCGCCACGTCTCCCCTGCCGGCACTTGAAGATCGCGAATCTCTCCCGCTTCCTTGAGACGAATCAGGCACGGACCCACCACGCTGGTGGTCTCCGTCGCGGTTCGATGTACATGGTTACCGCGCACTTCATTGGGTTGCGTGAGCACGACGTGCACGTTCTTCTGAGCTGCGAGTTCCGCATCAGTCAGCGGCTCGAATAGACAACCGCGCGCATCCCGATGCGTTTTCACGGATTGCACCACTACTCGCATTGAATTCGGCGCATTCATTCCGCAGCCGCTATCGTCGAGTCCGCCGCGGCCGCGGCGACTGCAGTCGTCCAGCCTGCCGTCGTCCGACGAGAAGCACACCGGCGACGAACATCATGTCCAGCCAGTCCAGGGCTCCGCCGCCGCTCTTGCCCGCAGGCGCTATCACGGTCAGCGAGGTGGTAACAGCAGCCGCGTTGCCGCCGGCCGGAGCGGTTGAGAGCGCGTTGGCGGCGATGGCACTGACGTAGGCACCGGACGTGGCACTCTTGACGCTCAAGGTAATGGAACAGCTGCCCTTGGGTGGAATATCGGCGCCGGCCAGGGTTACCGAGCTCGTGCTGGTCGTCAGGCTTCCGGATGTCCCCGTGCAGTCGGTACTGGGCGCCGGTGACGTTTGAATGCTCAAATTGGCAGGCATGGAGGTCGTAAAGTTTGACTGGATCAAGTCAAAGCCATTCGAATTGCTAAGGGTGATGGTCAGCGTCGAGGCAACGCTCTCGCCGACGCTGGTCGGAGAAAATCCTTCAGTGATGGTCGGCGGGGCAGGCGTTACCGTCATCGGGGTCGGACAGGCGGTGGCCGCCGTGCCCGCAGCGGCCGGCGTATGCACGGTCGCCACGCCCGCGGAATTGAATGCTACGGTTCCCATGTCAGTGTGGCCGGAAGAGTCCGTCACTGTGAGAGTCAGGGTGCCGGCGCTGCCAGTGGATGCGACAGTGACTTGAGCCGTGTTGCCGCCCGCCTGGATCGTAAGGCCGCCGGTCACCGCCCACGTGTAGGACGCCACCGTAAGACTGCACGCCGCCACACTGCCGCTGGCGTCGAACGTCGTGTCGCTGCCGCCGGACTTGGTGATGACCGCGATCGGTTTCAGGGCTGCCTTCACGGCACTCAGCGCATTCACCATGCCGGCGCCGCACTGCGTGCCGTCGTTGGGGCAGGCGCATTCGCCCGAGGGCATCCCGGTTGTCGGGTCCGTGGCGCTGGCGGGGCAAACCGGCAGACCGGCGGGCTGAGGGAACGCGGTTGCACTGGATTTAATGCGTGTGATCAGTTGCGCCGGCGTCAAGTTCGCATTGACCGCGCGCATAAGAGCGGCGATGCCGGAGACGATGGGCGCTGAGAAGCTGGTGCCCAAATTGAAGTTCGTTTGATTCGTGTAACTGTTGGAGGTGGGGGTCGTCAATCCATTATTCACGGTGGTGTCGAGGGATCGATAGCAACCACCGGTGCTGACCACGCAATTACCGGCGGGCGCCGCGACACCTGCTTCAGGCCCCATGCTGCTGTATCCCACCTTCGTGCCCACGTTGCGCAATCCCACCACCGCCAGCACGCCGGGGCAATTTCCTGGTGTGTCCACCGAAGCACCTTCATTACCGGCCGACGCGATCACCAGCACGCCCATGGTGCTCAACGTGTTGATCACCGTCTTGTAATCACTGGGACAAGCGTCGCTGCCGCCCAGGCTCAAATTAATGATATCGGCAGGGAACGGATTGTCCGGAACCCCCGAGACGGTCAAGCCCGCAGACCATTGCATACCGGCGATGATGTCCGAATCGTAGCCGCCGCATTTGCCGAGCGCTCGTACCGGCAATATGTACGGATCCCATGTCATCCCGGCGACGCCGACGGCATTGCTGGTAAGCGCGCCCAATATTCCCATGACTCGCGTGCCATGCCAGGAGCTATCTTCAACGGCGCAGTTATCGGTCGGAAACAGGGTCGTGTTCTGTTGATCGGTACTGTTAATCCAGTCGCCGGGATCGGACGGGTCAGGGTCCCAGCCATCGCCGTCGTTGGCGATCAGAAAGGTCCCGAGCGCAGCTCCGCTGGTCGGGTTGTAGTCCTGATCCACGAAGTCATAGCCCGGCAGCAAGCGCCCGCCGAAGCCCGCGCGCAGCAGATCGGGATGGTCGAAGCGAATGCCCGTATCGACATCGGCGATGACCGTGGCGGAACTGCCGTGGGTGATGGCCCACGCAGAAACTGCGTCGGTGGCCGATAAATCCATGGTCGCGACGCCCCCAAAAGTAAGGACGGTCGAGCTGGGCGTCCCCATGAACCACTGACCGCTGGCACCGGCGCTGGGCATATACAGCGGATCGTCCGGTATCGCATGCGCGTAACGCCGCTGGTCGACCTCGGCAAACTCCACCGCCGGATCCGCGCGCAGAGCTTTGAGCGCCGCATTGACCTCCGCGCCATACAGCGTCTTTTGCAAGTACAGCACATGCATGCTCGAGGTCACCTGCCGCGACCGCGCCATTGACAAATGTGCGCGTTGCGCGAGGCCGGCAACGTCCGCTTCCGTGGTCACCGCTTGAGTGATCTGCACGCTTTGCGCTCGGGCTCGCAGCCTGATGGACTTGACCATGGCATTGCCGGCAGTCGCACGAAAACCCACCACCAGGCGCTTGGTTTCAGGCCCCAGTTGTACGGCATGAGTGCGTATAGGATTCCACTCCGGCGCCGCAGCAGCGTCCGCGGGCGTGAGCCCCAGCGTTACACCCAGCGCACCGCTCAATGCCAGCATGCATAGCCGTCTTCCAATTCCTGACATAAGACACTCCAATACCGGTGTGGCGGGGTCGAATCGCTCGCAAAGTGCCTGCGATTCTGTGCACAAAGCCTAGCAATAGTATGTAGGCCAGACTGAGAACCATGGCCGCAATCCTCCGGGAATTCTTAGGTGTTCCGCCCGGCGGCACCAATAGTCGGTGGCTGGCGACACAATATCTGCGGCCCCCGCTGCCGCCCTGTAGAATATCCGCTTAAGATTCATCGAATTTTTGAGGGGCAATTTAATGTTGTACGACAATCGGCAATTCTACATCGACGGCGCCTGGGTGGATCCTATCGAAGCGAAGGAGTTCCAGGTGATCAACCCCGCTACCGAGGTGTCTGCCGGCGTCATCTCCATGGGCAGTTCCAAGGATGTGGATCTGGCGGTCGCCGCGGCGCGGCGCGCCTTCGACAGCTATTCGCGCACCACACCGAACGAGCGTCTGGCCCTGATGGAGCGCATTCTGGTCGCCTACAAGGCGTATTACGATGAAATCGCAGCGGCGATTTCCACCGAAATGGGCGCGCCCATGACGTTGGCCAAGGGCTCGCAGACGCGGATCGGCGTCGGCCATATCAGTGCCATGATCGAGGTGCTGAAAACCTTCAAATTCGAGGAAATGCGCGGCAACGTGCGGCTGGTGCAAGAACCCGTGGGGGTGTGTGCTCTGATTACCCCGTGGAATTGGCCGATGAACCAGGTAGCGGCCAAAGTGATTCCGGCGCTCGCCGCCGGCTGCACCATGGTGCTCAAGCCTTCCGAGTATTCGCCGTTCAGTGCCATCCTCTGGGCCAAGGTCATGCATGAGGCCGGAGTGCCCGCCGGTGTATTCAATCTCATCAACGGCGACGGCCCGAACGTGGGCGCGCCGCTGTCCTCGCATCGCGAAGTCGATATGGTGTCATTTACCGGATCGACTCGGGCGGGCACCGAGGTGGCGCGCAGTGCCGCGGCGTCGGTCAAGCGGGTGCACCAGGAATTGGGCGGCAAGTCGCCGAATGTGCTGTTGGATGACGCGGATTTTGAACGCGCAGTCAAACAAAGCGTGCTCCATGTATTCCAAAATTCGGGACAGTCCTGTAACGCACCCACGCGCATGTTGGTGCCTGCCGGTAAAATGGCGGAAGTGGAAGCCATCGCCAAACGCATCGCCGAAACCAAAGTGGTCGTGGGCGATCCGACTTCTGAGAAAACCACCGTCGGTCCGGTAGTCTCCAAACTGCAGTTCGATCGCGTCGAGGGATATATCGAGAAGGGTATTGCCGAGGGCGCGCACCTCATTACGGGCGGCGCCGGCCGGCCGGATGGATTGACGAAGGGTTACTTCGTCAAGCCGACGATTTTCTCGAACGTGCGCAACGACATGACCATTGCGCGTGAGGAGATCTTCGGACCGGTGCTTTGTATCCTGCCCTACCAGACTGAAGAAGAGGCGGTGCAGATCGCCAACGACACACCTTATGGTCTTGCTGCCTATGTCTGGTCGCAGGACGCGGTTCGTGCGCGCCGGGTTGGGAATCGCATCCGCGCGGGCCAGGTCGCCTTGAACGGCGCCTCCGGCGACATGCAGACTCCTTTCGGCGGTTTCAAGGCGTCCGGCAACGGGCGCGAATATGGAGAGTTCGGCCTGCGCGACTTCCTGGAAGTCAAAGCCATGATCGGAGTCGATGCCGCTTGAGGCAGGCGGGACGCCGCCCTTGACCGTGGTCGCAGTGCCGGCCGATGCCGCGCTGGTGCGGCTCGAGAATTTGAGCAAGCGCTATGCGCCGGATCGCCCTGCGATCCTCGAACGCATAAACCTCGAGCTTAGGCCTGGCGAGTACCTCGCGGTGATGGGCGAATCCGGGGTCGGCAAGTCGACACTGCTCAACTTGCTGGCCGGCCTCGATCAGCCGGATACCGGCCGGGTGCTGCTCGAGGGGGTTGATCTTGCCACCTTGGACGACGATGCAATCACGCTGCTGCGTCGTCGTGCGGTGGGATTCGTCTTCCAGGCGTTCCATGTGCTGCCCTACTTAAGCGTGTCGCAAAACGTCGCCCTCCCGTTGGACCTTCTCCATGTTCGCGAGCCCGAACGCAGCCGGCGCACGCTCGAAATGTTGGCTGCAGTGGGCATTGACCCGCTCGCGCAGCGCTATGCGCGAGAGTTGTCCGGCGGTGAAGTACAACGCATTGCCATCGCACGCGCGCTGGTGCATAGGCCGCGGCTGCTGCTGGCCGATGAGCCGACGGGAAATCTCGACCCGCGCAGCGCGGCGCAGACGCTGGAGCTGCTGCGCACGCAGGTCAAAGCGAATGCCGGCGCCGGAATCCTCATTACTCATTCGCGCACCGCGGCGGAAACGGCGGATCGCATTCTGGTGCTCGATGCCGGCGGGTTGAATCCGCTCAAGCCGGGAGGATGAGCGTGCCTGGCGATCAGCGCGGGGCTTTCACCATTTGGCGCGTCCTGCTGCTGGCGCAGCTGCGAGAATCGCCTGTCCGGCTGCTGCTCACTGTGCTGGCAATCGCACTCGGAGTCGCGTTGGGGGCTGCGGTATTTCTGGTCAATACGGCCGCGCTCAATGAATTTGGCTTGGCGACGAAGCGGCTGGTGGGTGAAGCAGATGTCGTGGTGCGTGGTCCGCGGGAAGGATTTCCCGAATCGCTATTCGCGCAATTAGCCGCCGACAACAGAGTAGCCGTCGCGAGTCCGGTGCTGGAGCTGGAGGTGGCTCTGCCGGGGCAGCGCGACACGCTCAAGGTGCTGGGGATAGACCCCTTCCGCGCCGCGTCATTGCAGCCCGCGCTGCTCGGCGACATCGGTGGCGGTATTTTTTCGCTGTTTCAAGCCGACAGCATTTACTTGAGCAGCAGTGCCGCCGAGGAACTACATGTCGGTCGCGGGGACTCCGTGCCGGTCATTGTCGGCAGCTCGCCGAAGACGCTGCACGTCATAGGCATCCTGTCGGAAGCCAGCTACCCGCAACCCTTGGCGCTGATGGACATCGCCTCAGCGCAGTGGACCTTCAATCAACTCGGCCGTTTGAATCGCATCGACCTGCGCCTGAGGTCCGGCAACAACGTCGATGCGTTTCGTCTTGCTTTGGGTAAACAGTTGCCCATCGGCGTGCTTGCCGTCGCGCCCCAAGTCGAGCGCGACCGAGCAGTGTCGGTGACCCGAGCCTATCGGGTGAATTTGAATATGCTGGCGCTGGTGGCGCTCTGGACCGGGGCGTTCCTGGTCTTCTCTACTCAATCCCTGGCGGTGCTGCGCCGGCGACGTTCGCTGGCCCTGCTTCGCGCGCTGGGAGTGACGCGCGGTCAATTGCAGCGTGCGCTCACCGGCGAGGGCGCCGCCCTCGGGATCGCAGGATCCCTGCTCGGCGTTATGCTCGCGGTGGTCATTGCCGCCGCCATTCTGCGATTTCTCACCGGGGACTTAGGCAACGGCCAGTTACGCGCAATGGGTGCCTCGCTGCGTGCCGCACCGCTGGCCATGCTGCTGTTTTTCTTCATGGGTACCGCCGTGGCCAGTATCGGCGCCTGGTTGCCGGCGCGCGCCGCGGCACGTCAGTCGCCGGCCCGTTCCCTCAAAGGCGGCAATAGCGACTACTCCGTGGCTGCTCGGCGCAGCACCTACGCCGGCATTGCACTGTTGACGGCAGGGGCATTGCTGTCCCGGATACCGCCCGTGGGCGGCTTGCCGGTATTTGGCTACGTCGCGATTGCCGCCCTGTTATTCGGCGCCGTATTGCTGGTGCCGACCTTGACCATGAAAGCCCTGAATCTCGCGCCGCGCACCCATCGCGTGGTGTTCGATGCCGCTGTCGCGCAACTGCGCGAAAACGTCGGGCTGTCGACATTGAGCCTTGCTTCCATCATCGTGAGTTTCAGTCTCATGGTGGCCATGGCCATCATGGTGTACTCGTTTCGCGTCTCATTCGAGCACTGGCTGGTGAAACTTCTGCCCGCCGATATGCAACTGCGCGAACCTTACGGCAATGATACTGCGTATTGGTCCTCTGCCGACCAGGCGGGACTTGCGACGGTTACCGGCGTATCACGCCTCGAGTTTCGCCGTACGCGGCAGCTGCTGCTCGATCCTGCGCGCGCGCCCATTACCTTGATCGCGCGCGGCGCAACGGCCGCGCAAACCGAGGCTGAATTGCCGCTGCTGCAAAGTACTAAAGTACCGCTGCCAGCGGGCGCGGAGCCGGCGTGGATATCCGAAGCACTCTCTGATTTGTACGGCTACAAAACCGGGGATCGGATCGGGCTGCCGCTCGCGGGCCGCAACCGACTGTTTACAGTCGCCGGCATCTGGCGCGATTACGCACGCACCACGGGTTCCATTGTGATATCGCGTCAGTCTTACATTGCCGTCACGGGGGATGCCGGCGCCAATGAGGGCTCCCTCTGGTTGACCCCGGGCGCCAATGCCGCGCTGACGGAAACGGCGCTACGCGCCCGCTTCGCACGCGGAGATTCACTGGAAATACTCACGAGCACCGCCCTGCGGGAACGTTCGCTGCAGATATTCGATCGCGCTTTCGCCATCACCTACGCGCTCGAGGCCATCGCCGTCATCATCGGACTCACCGGCGTGAGCTTCGCCGCCAGTTCCACCGCCCTCGCCCGCCGCGCCGAGTTCGGCATGCTGCGCCATATCGGCATGCTGCGCCGGCAGGTGGTCGGCATGTTGGCAAGCGAAGGTATACTCACCAGCGCCTTCGGCGTGGCGTATGGCCTCGTTCTCGGCGTCGCACTGAGTCTGGTCCTGGTCTATGTCGTCAACCGCCAATCCTTCAACTGGAGCATCGATCTGGCCATTCCTGCATGGCAGCTGGCCGTGCTCAGCGTCACATTGATCGCCGCGGCGGCCATCACTGCGATATGGAGTGGGCGCGCCGCCATGAGTCAGGACGCGGTGCAAGCCGTGCGCGAGGATTGGTGATCGCATGAGGAGATACGCGCCGCACCTGGCTGTTTGGCGGCCCGTCATCGCCGTCATGGTATTCATCGCTACCACGGCAAGCAGCGTCCCTCCCGCGACTGCGGCTCCCGCGACTGCAGCCCCAGCTCCAGCCGCCACTGAGCCGACGCGCGCCATCGCGCCTGACTACGCCGCAGTGACGGGCGGTCAGCCGCTGACATTTCCCGCCGACTATGGCAGCCATCCGCAATTTCGCACCGAATGGTGGTACGTCACCGGATGGTTGAAAACCGAGCATGGCGAATCATTGGGCTTCCAAATTACGTTTTTCCGTACCAGGCCCGGCATCGCCGACACCAATCCCAGCGCCTTTGCAGCACATCAGCTGCTGATTGCACATTGCGCCATCAGCGATCCGAAGCGCGGCCGGCTGTGGCAGGACCAACGCATTCGCCGCGCCGGAATGGGGCTCGCCGAGGCCGCGAGCGGCGATACCGATGTCAGGATCGACGGCTGGTCGCTGCGCCGCGATACGGCCGCTCGTTCCTCCGGCCAACCGCCCGCCTATTCGGCGAAGATCGACGCGGAGGATTTTTCCTTCGACATCACGCTTGCGCAGACTCAGCCCGTCTTGCTGAACGGTGATGCCGGGGTGAGTCGCAAGGGGCCCGCGCCGGCAGCGGCGAGTCACTACTACAGTCTCCCGCACCTGCGCGTCGCCGGTGCGATCTCACGCAAGGGCAGCACTGACCGCGTAGGCGGCGAGGCGTGGTTCGATCATGAGTGGTCGAGCGAGTACCTGGACGCCAACTCCATCGGCTGGGATTGGATCGGCATCAACTTGGATGACGGCGCCGCGCTCATGGCCTTTCGCATCCGGGGCGTGCGGGGCGAATCCCGCTGGGCCGGCGGCACGCTGCGCGGCAGCGACGGGCAGGTGCAGGTGCTGGGGCCCAGTGATGTCGAATTTCGGGGCGGACGCCGCTGGACCTCGCCGCGAACGCAAATAATCTATCCCGTGCAGTGGCGGGTGCGTGCAGGCAGTCGCGAGTTCGAGCTTCAGCCCCTCATCGACGATCAGGAGAACGACACGCGGCTCTCCACCGGCGCCATTTACTGGGAGGGAGCGGTGCGAGCTTATGAGCAGCAGCGCCCGGTCGGCCGCGGCTATTTGGAATTGACGGGCTACGGAGAACGGTTGCGACTTCGATGAGTTCATTGACAGGAGATCCACTGTGACCCGCGACTCTCGCTACGACATTTTATTTGAGTCGGTCAAAATCGGCCCCCTGGTCGCGAAGAACCGATTCTTCCAGGTGCCCCACTGCAATGGCATGGGGTATGTGCGGCCGCAGGCCCATGCCGCCATGCGCGGCGTGAAAGCCGAGGGCGGCTGGGCGGTCGTCAGTACCGAAGAAGTCGAAATCCATCCCTCCACCGATATCTCCCCCTACATCGAAGGTCGGTTGTGGGATGACCGCGATGTGCCCGCCCTGGCTCTGATGACGGATGCGATTCACAAGCACGGCGCCTTGGCCGCCATCGAGCTGGTACATGCGGGCATGAGTGCGTCCAATCATTATTCGCGAGAGGTGCCGTTCGCTCCGAGTCCCGTCGTCAATCCGGCCAGCTATGCGCCGCTGCAGGCGCGCGGCATGAACAAGACTGACATTCGCAGCTATCGCCGCTGGCACCGGGAAGCGGCATTGCGTGCCCGGGTTGCGGGCTTCAACATCATCTACGTTTACGCCGGCCACAGCCTGTCCCTGGCGATGCACTTTCTGCAGCGCCGCCATAACCATCGCACGGACGAATACGGCGGCAGCCTGGTCAACCGCGCGCGCCTGCTGCGAGAGCTCATCGAGGACACCAAGGACGCCGTCGGCACCGATTGTGCCGTCGCCGTACGCTTTGCCGTCGATGAACAGCGAGGCACCGACGGCATCTGCGCCGAATCCGAAGGCCGCGAAGTAGTCGCGATGCTGGCGGAACTGCCGGACCTGTGGGACGTCAACGTCAGCGACTGGTCCAATGACTCGAAGACTTCGCGATTCGCCGCCGAAGGCTACCAAGAAGAATTCGTCCGCTTCGTCAAGACCCTCACCAGCAAGCCCGTGGTCGGCGTCGGGCGATTCACTTCGCCGGATGCCATGGTGTCGCAGATTCGACGTGGAGTTCTCGACTTCATCGGCGCCGCCCGTCCCTCCATTGCCGATCCCTTCCTGCCGAAGAAAATAGAGAATGGCGATGTCGACGACATCCGCGAATGTATCGGCTGCAACATCTGCGTCACCGGCGATCACACCATGACCCCGATCCGCTGCACTCAGAATCCCACCATGGGCGAGGAGTGGCGCAAAGGCTGGCATCCGGAGAAGGTACCGCCCCGCAGCGGCGACGACTCCTTTCTCGTTATCGGCGCCGGGCCCTCCGGTCTCGAGTGTGCCCGCATATTAGGGACGCGCGGCTACTCGGTGCATCTCGCCGAGGCCGGCGAAGAATTGGGCGGCCGGGTCGCTCGCGAATCGCGGCTACCCGGACTCGCCGCGTGGGCGCGGGTGCGCGACTACCGCGTCAATCAACTGAACAAAATGCAGAACGTCGAAATTCTGCGCGGCAGCCCGGTCAGTGCCGGCGACATTCTGGAATTCGGCGCCGCTCGCGTGCTGCTCGCGACCGGCGCGCACTGGCGGCGCGACGGCGTCGGCCGCGCCAATAGCAGGCCCATCCGAGGATTCGATGCAGCACATGTGGTGCTCTCCCCGGAAGATTTGATGGACGGAACACCGGCGAGCGATCCCGTCGTGGTCTTCGACGACGATCACTACTACCTAGGAGCCGTGCTCGCGGAAAAACTGCGATTGGAGGGCCTCCACGTCACGCTGGTGACACCGTCCGATCGAGTATCGGCCTGGACCGCCTACACGCTGGAACAGCATGCCATTCAGAAGCGCCTGCTCGACCTCGGCGTCGCGGTCCAGACCAGTCGCAATATTGTAGAATTCGATGGCTCGCGCGTGATGCTCGAATGCATTTATACCGGCCGGCACACGGTCCTGGCCGCCGCATCGATTGTCACGATTACTTCGCGATTGCCTAACGACGAACTGGCGCAAGCGCTGGACCAACGATCGCCGCAGTTCACCTCCGCGGGGATCGTTTCGATCACCTCCATCGGCGACTGCCTGGCACCCAGCACCATTGCCGCCGCCGTATATGCCGGCCATCGCTATGCCCGCGAGTTCGATCGTCCGGCGAGCGACGAGGCGGCATTTCAGCGCGAGCTGACCGCTATCCAAGTGCAGTGAATCACAGAGGAGAGCCGCTATGCGAATAGGATTCTTAGGCCTTGGCAACATGGGCGCAGCAATCGCCGCCAATCTGGTGCGCGCCCAACATGACGTGGCCGTTTGGAACCGTTCTGCCGATAAGGCGCGATCTCTCGTGGACGCGGGCGCAACACTGGGCGCGAACCCCAAGGCGATCGCGAGCCGCAGCGATGTCGTCTTCACTATGTTGGCTGATGACGCCGCGCTTGACTCGGTACTCGCCGGGGAGGACGGCCTGGCGGCAGGCTTGAGGCCCGGAGCGCTGCATGTCTCGATGAGCACCATCGCCGTCGCCACCGCCGAGCGGATCGCCGCCATGCACCGCGCGCAGGGGCAGCATTTTCTGTGTGCACCCGTGTTTGGCCGGCCGCAGGCCGCCGCCGCCGCCAAGTTGTTCGTGATCGCTGCCGGAGATCCCGCCGACCTGGAAACCGCGAATCCGCTGTTCGCTGCGATCAGCCAACGCGTCTTTTACCTCGGAGAGACCCCGTCCGCCGCCAGCCTGGTCAAGCTCTGCGGCAATTTCATGATTCTCTCGGCCGTCGAGGCCTTGGGCGAAGCTATGACACTCGCGGAAAAAGGCGGTGTTGCCAAGGCGCAGTTGCTGGAGGTGTTGACCGGCACGATATTCGATTCGCCGGTCTATCGGAATTACGGCGCCATTCTCGTCGCCGAGAAATACAAGCCGGCGGGATTCGCCGCGCCGTTGGGACTCAAGGACATGCGTCTGGTCGGTCAATCAGCGGAAACACTGCGCGTGCCCATGCCTCTGCTGAGCGTGCTGCGCGGCCACCTGCTCCAGACCATCGCGCAACAAGGCGAAGACATCGATTGGTCCGCGATCGAGCTGGCGATTAGGCGGAATGCCGGGTTAGTTTGAAGCGCTCACGTCGAATCGCCGGTTTTGCACTCTCCGGTGTAAACCATCCGCGTCTTGGCCGAACTATTAGGGGAAACGATGTTAATGGCGCCCGATGATCGGTCGACGGCAAAATCCAGCGGCGCGCCGGCTGACAATTCGACACGGAAGGTAATTCGAGCGTCAGAAATGTCCGCGATTGCCGTTTTCCCGTTGACCGTGACGTACTGGGCGCGCTCGTTGAAAACGATTTCCAATGCACGCTGCGCGTGCGAGAGGCTGTCCTCGAGGAGGCACACGAGCTTTGTGTCCGCTGCACTCACAGGCAAAGACGCGCAACAGCCGGCGGCCCACGCAATTGATGTCCAAATCCAAGCGGCCAGTGAATTATCGCGAGTCATGGATCACTCCAGGCTGCATCGTCGGGCATTGGGATGGGACTCTACAGGAGTTAGGTATCCAAGGACATCTTAACCGCCTTCATCTGGTGCGCCGATCGTCGACAGCAACCCGGCGAACGGGCCATTCACGCCGGGAACACGGGCACCGAAAGGGCCTCGAAAGCGGGACGACCGAATAAGTAGCCTTGGAACAATCTCACCCCTATTCGCTTGAACCAGTGATATTCGGCGTCGGTTTCGATGCCCTCGGCGATTACCTCAATGCCCAGATCATCACACACTTGAATGACTGCTCGGACGATCGCTTGTCGCGGTCCTTTGCTATCAATATCACGTACCAGGTGCATATCTAGTTTTATCGCGTCTGGCTGAAACTCAGCGAGCAAATTGAGACCTGAATAGCCGGATCCGAAATCATCGATGGCGAAGCGTAACCCTTGTGCGCGATAGGAATTCATTCGCTGCGCAAAGGATGCGGCGTCATTAATAATCTCACCCTCGGTGACTTCCAAAAAAATACGCTGAATGGAGACGTTTGCACGTCGGGCCGCTTCGATGGTCGATTGGATGGCATCCGGTAATCTCTCCAATGAGGCCGGCAGTAGATTGAGTGATAGATAGGCCTGGAGATCCAGGGAAGCCGCCAACCCAATCGCGTGTACACGCGCGTCGCGATCGAATGTGTGCAGTTGCTCCGGCGCTATCGAAGCAAAGACAGTAGCGGCTGACTCATTGGCGCGTCCGCGAACCAGAGCCTCATACGCAAACACCGTCCTCGTTTCAATGTCGACAATCGGCTGATAAGCGAAACTGAACTTGAATGCCGCTTCGCCCGTAAATCTCACGCGACCCTACCTCGAATCGGATGCCTGCCGGTGTACTCGGTACGCCACCGCCCCATGCGAAAGGCTGACAGCAATTTTTTGGCACGGCCGGCCGTCATTTCTGCGACGCAAGAGGCGGAGGCAAAAAAGTCATTCTCACCGATGAGTTCGCAGGCTTCTTTGCGCCCCACAACGGCGAAGCCCATGGTCCATTCACCAAAGCTACGCTCAAAAATGGGCTCGCGGACAATTGTCGTAACTCTCGAATGCCGAGGGTCGGCCTTGATCTTAAGAAAGACCGCATCTACGACATCAGGGTCACCCTCGAGTATCTGGAAAAAACTTCCCTCGATGTACAAAAGCATCCCCGTAACGTCGAGTGCCGCATTCGCCGCCCGGGCGCGTTCGAGGAGACCAGGTATCTGATGCTCCTCGAAACCGGGAGTAGCAACGCTCGAATAAATACACTGGATCAATGAGTTCATGAGGCCGCACCGTAGCAGGAAGAAGATGAGATGAAACGATGCTAGTACCCTGCCGCCGCCTTGTCGCCCGCAATGTTAGGTTTATTTGGAACCGCTTTTGCGACGTGGTCCTCAATATCAGACGCACGATGCGGGGGCAGGGATTCGATGACGTTCCAACGGGTGTTTACCGCCTCCGCCGGTAGGGCAATACCTGACAACAATCTGCTCGCCATGTAAATCAAGCGAGAATTGCTGAATGACGTACGTCGCGCAGGTCGACTCAATGATTGTAGGCCCAAGCGGCGAATATCTCGGCATACGGCTTCATCTTGT
>JBDUEQ010000072.1:0-23225 GCA_040002315.1 Gammaproteobacteria bacterium | reverse complement strand
CAGCAGCCACGGCAGCAAAAACGCACCCATCGCTCCGCCCACCAACGTCACCAGCAACAGCGGGCGCAGCGCCACAGGACCGATCGGCCCCAAGCCATCGCGATACGCCCAGGCGCTGGCCGCCGAGCCGGGGAACAAGCCCACCGTGCTGGAAGTATTCGCCTGCACCGACGGCAGCCCCGCCGAGAGCAGCGCCGGCAAGGAGACGAACGACCCGCCGCCGGCCAGCGCATTCATTGCCCCGCCGCGAGTCCCGCGCCGGCAACGAGCAGGTAAGGATTCACGCCGCGACCGCTGCCGACATCATCGCGTCGCCGCCGACTTCGCCACCGCCACCATGATGCAAGCGGCGATGGCATTCCCGCATGTCCCGATCAGAATCGGCAGCGTGTAGCTATGGCTTAAGTCGAAGGCAAAGCCCGCCGCGCTTGGACCCACCAAGGTGCCGAGTGCCACGCTGGTGTACAGAATACCGATTATGCCGCTGACATTGCGGCCGCCAAAATAGTCCATCACCAATGCCGGCAGGACAGCCACAAAGCCGCCATACACAACGCCATACGCCAGCGCGAACACAGCCATCCCCCAGAATGCCGTGGCAAATATCCAGCACAGCAGCACCAGCGCCATCCCCGCGAACATCAGCACCAAGGTGACCTCGCGGCCCAGCGTGTCGGCTACGCCGCCCAGAATGAAGCGCCCGCCGGTGCTGCCCACGCCGATGGCGCCGAGCAGCAGCACCGCCGAAGTTTGCGCGACCCCGTGATCGATCGCGAAGGGGATCAGATGCACGAAGGGCACGAACAGCCCGAACGAGCAACTCAAACATGCCGCATATAATCCAATGAAGCGTCGCGACCCAAGCGCCGCGCGCACCGAAAATCCCGACTGCACTCGCGGCGCCTCCCCTTCTTGCAAGGCGTCGCCGTCCGGCGCGAGCCCTCGATCGCGCGGATCGTTCTCGATCAACAGCGCCATCCCCACGCCCACCACCATGGACAGGACACCTAGCGCCCAGTACGCGTGGCGCCAGCCCAACGCACTCACCAAGTGCGCCGCCAGCGGCGGCATTACCAAGGTACCCACGCCGATGCCGCTCACCGCCAGCCCTGAAGCAAACCCGCGGCGCTTGACGAACCAACGCTGCACCACTGCGACCGCGGGGACGTAGGAGCATCCCACCCCCAATCCCATGCCAAGGCCGTAGGCCACGTACACCTGCTCCAGCGTATGCGACATGCCCGCGCAGCCGAGGCCGAGACCTACCATCACCATGCCGACAATGCAAAGCCGCCGCGCGCCGATGCGGTCAGCCAGCGGCCCCGTCAGAATTCCGAGACCGAAGTACAAGAAGCCCGCCAGCGAGAACACCAGCGACACTGAGCCGCGCGACGCCGCGAATTCCCGCTGCAGAGACCCGACGAAGGCGCTGAAGGTATACGCGCTGCCGAAACCGACGAAGGTGACGGTAAAGGCGGCCGCCACCACGAACCAACCGTAGAAGAGACGCGGCGGCATTCGAGGCGCCTAGAAAGTCCTCGCCGCACCGGGCGATGCGGTTTGCGTCCGATGCGTCATCACGCTGATCGTCATCGGCGCTTCCCAAGTAATCTCATCTCGATATAGAGCCAAACAACAAAGCCGGATTGCCAGATTTCATATCCATTGCGACTTCCCCGTGTGCGGTGCCGAAGAGGATACCGAATCCTTGCATGCCGCTCCAGCGTACTTAAGCCGCGTCCGTTCGCAATCTGGCCCGCTCGCAGCGCGCCGCGGAACATTAATTCCAATTCGCGACTCTAGTACAATTCGCCACCCACGCATTTTACGTACAATTTCAACACACCCATCGGAACGAACATGACCCACCCCGACACACGCACTGCACTGCAACTTCGCTCGCTCGTCAGCAGCAGCGGCGATCTCGAAGTCTCGCTGACGCGGGTGCCTATCCCGATTCCTGCAGACAATGAAGTGCTGGTACGCGTCGAGGCAGCTCCCATCAATCCGTCGGATCTCGGTCTGCTGTTTGCCGGCGCCGACATGCAGAAAGCGGCGCAGCAGGGTACGACGAACGATCCGAAGATCACAGCGCGCGTGCCGGACGGCGCGCTGAGAGGCATGACCGCTCGCTGCGGCATCTCCATGCCGGTGGGCAACGAAGGGGCCGGTGTGGTGGTCGAGACTGGCTCTTCCGAAGCCGCCAGAGCGCTCAAGGGAAAGACCGTCGCCGCGCTCGGCGGCGCCATGTACTCGCAATACCGCGCCGTGCCGCTCGAGCAATGTTTGGCTCTGCCGGCCGGCACGACCGCCGCCGACGGCGCATCTTCCTTCGTCAATCCGCTCACTGCTTTAGGGATGGTCGAGACCATGCGCAGTGAAGGCCACAAGGCCTTGGTGCACACCGCGGCGGCCTCCAACTTGGGGCAAATGCTCAATCGCATTTGCATCAAGGATCAGATTGCCCTGGTGAACATCGTTCGCAGCGGCGCCCAGGCGGATCTGCTACGGTCCATCGGCGCCACGTACGTCTGCGATTCGACTAGCCCCACCTTCATGCAGGATCTGATCGGCGCCCTGACCACCACCGGCGCCACACTGGCGTTCGATGCCATCGGCGGCGGCAAGCTCGCCGGCCAGATTCTCACCTGCATGGAAGCAGCTCTTAACACCAGGGCCACGCAGTACAGCCGGTACGGCTCGCCAATTCATAAGCAGGTATACGTCTATGGTGGTTTGGGGATGGGCCCCATCGAACTCAACCGCAATTTCGGCTTTGCCTGGGGCGTGGGCGGCTGGCTTGTCACCCCTTTCCTGCAAAAAATCGGGCCGGCCGCGACAGAGCGCCTGAAGCAGCGCGTCGCGGCAGAGCTTAAAACCACCTTCGCCAGCCGCTACGCAGGCGAAATATCGCTGACCGAGGCGCTGGACCTTAAAGCCATCGCCGTCTACAGCAAGGCCTCCACCGGGCATAAGTACCTGATTAACCCCAACAAGGGTATCTCTTAACCCCAGCGGGGTGACGCCGGGATGCCACAACCTCGAGCGATGAGGGAACCTCCGGTATGCCTTAAACTCCAAGGGATTCGCCCCCCAGTGCGGGCGGCGCCAATCTGTTAAAGAGGATTTTCGGCTCATGATTCAAAAACCTGCGGCCTTCCAGGACCCTCGCCCCATGCCGGTCGAATCCGACGCCGCCATGCGCGCCGCGCGCGAAAACGTGCTGGACAATTCCACCTGGATCGCCCCCCTGCAGGCAGAAATGGCGCGGGTCATCATCGGCCAGAAACACCTCTTGGACCGGTTGCTGGTCGCCCTCCTCACCAACGGGCATGTCCTGTTGGAAGGCGTGCCCGGCTTGGCCAAAACATTAGCGCTTAAGACCTTGGCCAGTGGCCTGTCAGTTCGTTTCAAGCGTCTGCAGTTCACCCCCGACATGCTGCCGGCCGACATTGTCGGCACCATGATCTATAGCCCTCAGGATGGGGCCTTTCGCACCAAGCACGGGCCGATTTTCAGCAATCTCATTCTGGCGGACGAAATCAATCGTGCGCCGGCGAAGGTGCAGAGCGCATTGCTCGAAGCCATGCAAGAGCGCCAGGTCACCATCGGCGATGAGACTTATCCGCTGCCCAATCCCTTTTTGGTGCTGGCCACGCAGAACCCGCTGGAACAGGAAGGGACCTATCCTCTGCCGGAAGCGCAGATCGATCGCTTCATGATGAAAGTGATCGTCAACTACCCGAATCGTGCCGAAGAGCGCGCCATCCTTGACGCCATGGCGACTTCCGAGGCCCTGCCGAGCGCCCGTCCCGTCGTGTCCGCCCAGCAAATCCTGAGCGCCCGCCACGTCGTGAACACCCTCTATGTCGACGACAAGATCCGCAATTACATCGTCGACCTCGTGCTCGCGACCCGGCCGCCTACGCCCAAGACGCTGAACCTCGACGGCTTCATTCAAACCGGCGCCTCGCCGCGCGCCACCATCAACTTGACGCTCGCCGCGCGCGCCATCGCCTTTCTCAATGGCCGCCATTACGTCACCCCGCAGGACGTCAAGAGCATTGCGCTCGATGTGCTGCGTCACCGCGTGTCGGTGACCTACGAGGCCGAAGCCGAAAACGTCACCTCCGAGGACGTGGTGCACAAGATTCTCGACGCCCTTCCCGTGCCCTGATTGCGATGACGGCCGAGACCACCAAGTCCACTAAAAGCATCATGAGCGGCATGCGGCAACTGGAGATCCGCACCCGCCGCATGGTCAACGACAGCCTGGCCGGGGAATATCACTCCGTATTCAAGGGTCGCGGCATGGACTTCGACGAGGTACGCGAATACAGCCCCGGCGATGAAGTGCGCACCATCGACTGGAATGTCACCGCCCGCGCCGGCCGGCCCTTCGTCAAGAAATTCACCGAAGAGCGCGAGCTCACCATTCTCCTGCTGGTGGACATCAGTGCCTCGGGAAATTTCGGCTCCGCCGCCATGAGCAAGCGCGACCTCGCGGCCGAGCTCGCCAGCGCTCTGGCCTTTTCCGCCATCCGCAACAGCGACAAGGTTGGGCTGCTGTTATACACCGATCGGGTCGAACGCTACCTGCCGCCGAAGAAGGGACGCCGCCACGTGCTGCGTGTGGTGCGCGATATTCTGTACCACACCCCCGAAGGCCGCGGCACCGACAGCGTCAAGGCGCTCGATGTCGCGAGCCACGTACTGCACCGGCGCGCCATTGTGTTCCTGATCTCCGATTTCCAGTCGCCCGGGGATCCCGAAAAGACGCGCGCCGAATTGCGCCGCGCCATGCGCCAGACCAATCGCCGCCACGACCTGATCGCCGTGCAAGTCGAAGATCCGCGAGAGAGAGAACTCCCCAATGTCGGAGTCCTCGCCCTCGAAGACGCCGAGACGGGCGAAGTCATCGAGCTCGACACCGCCAACCCCAGGGTACGTACACGTTTCAAAGAGTTGGCCATCGCGCGCTCGCGGCGCATGACCACCGATTTCCGCTCCGAGGGCGTCGACACCCTGGAACTCAAAACCGACACGCCCTACATGCCGGCACTGCAGCGTTTCTTCAAGACACGCGTGCACCGACGAGTTTGAGTCGTATCATGGGTTTGGGTCGACATGCGCTTGCCCTGATTGCAGCCATCGCGGTGACCGCACCCATTGGCGTGCTCGCCGCAAACACGCCGGCGCCCAGTACTGCCGCGCCCGCCACTGGTGCACCCGCCGCTGGCGCCCCCACCGCGAATGCGGCGCCGTCGAATTCGCTGCCCTCCGCCGCAGCTCCTGCCGAGGACATTCGCGACATTCGAGGACCGAAAGGTGTATTTCCGCTTTGGTTGTTGGCTGCTCTACTGGCGGGCGTCACGCTGCTCATCGTTCTCGGCTACGCTGCTTGGCGCTGGAAGCGGCGCCGGCAGCTGCCTCGGCCTCTGACGGCACTCGAAATCACGCTGCAGCGGCTCGAGGCCACTCGCGCGCTCATGCATCCCTCAACCGTGCGCGAATTTTCCATCGCCATATCGGACATCGTGCGCGGCCATATCGAATATGCGTTTGACGTGACGGCGACTCAGCGCACCACCGAAGAGTTTCTGCACGATCTCTTGGCCTCCTCTAGGGCGTCGTTGGCCGCGCATCGCAAACTGCTGGAGGAATTCCTGCATCGCTGCGATGAGGCGAAATTTGCCGGCGTGACCTTGTCGCGGCAAATCATGGAAAGATTGTACGAGAGCGCCCACCGTTTCGTGATTCAAACGTCCAAACCCCCGGAGGCGGTGCCAACGCAAGTGGCCGCGCTCAGAAATGCGAAGGAGGCTCATGATTCGCTTCCTTCAACCTGAATGGCTATGGCTGCTTGCGCTGCTGCCGCTGGTGATGTTGTTTCGTGGGCGCCATGGCCCGGTCGCCGCCGTCGAATTTTCCGACGTGGGTCTTGCGCGCGCGGTGGCCCGCAGCAGCCGCGCCCGCATCGGCCGTTGGCTGTGGCTGCTTCCCCTGCTCGCGGGCGCCCTGATGATAGTTGGCCTCGCGCGCCCGCAACGCGCTCACAGCCGTACCGAAGTGACCGCGAACGGCATCGATATCGTGCTCGGCCTGGATGTGTCGGGCTCCATGCAGGCGCTCGATTTCCTGATAGACAATCAGCGCGTGAATCGCATCGAGGTGGTCAAGTCCGTGGTCTCGAAATTCATCGAGGAACGGCCCAACGATCGCATCGGCCTGATTGCGTTTGCCGCCGCCCCTTACTTGGTGAGTCCCCTCACTCTCGATCATGACTGGCTGCAACAGAATCTGGAGCGCGTCAGCACCGCCCTTGCAGGCGAAGACGGCACCGCCATCGGTTCGGCCATCGCCGCCAGCGTCAATCGTCTGCGAACCACGAATGCGAAGTCCAAGGTCGTCATTCTGCTCACTGACGGCATGAACAACACCGGAAAGATATCGCCGCTCGCCGCCGCGGAAGCCGCCAAGGCCATGGGAGTGAAGGTGTACACCATCGGCGTCGGTGTGCGCGGCATGGCGCCCATTCCCATGCACGACCAGGCCGGCAACACCCGCATCATGATGGACAAAGTGGATGTCGATGAGAAGACCCTGCAGGCCGTCGCCGCACAAACCGGCGGCAAATTCTATCGCGCCACCGATACCGGCTCCCTGGAGAAAATATACGAGCAAATCAATCGCCTTGAGACCACCGCTCAAACCGTGCAGAAATTCGAGCACGTCGAGGAACTATATTCCTGGGCACTGATCCCGTCGGCGGCCATCTTGGGTTTTGGCCTGCTGCTGCGGCACACGCGCTTTCGGCGACTGCCGTGAGGTTCAGCCATCCCCTGTGGCTCGTTGCCGGAATCATTGCCTGCCTCGCGCTAGTCTGGATGTGGCGACGGTACGACGTGCGTCAGTACGCCGCACTGGCGCGCTTCATCTCCGCGCACCTGCGCGATCAACTCACCCAATCGGTATCGATCGCGCGCCGCCGCGCGCAGCGCGGACTGATGCTGACCGCATTGGGCCTGCTGTTCGTCGCGCTTGCCGGACCATTGGTGGGATTTCGCTGGGAGCAGATCAGCCGCCGCGGCAACGACATCGTCTTTGCGGTGGACACCTCGCGCAGCATGTCGACCCCGGATGTGAAACCCGATCGGCTCACCCGCGCCAAACTCGCCATCGACGACTTCACCAACAAGCTCGACGGCGACGCAGTGGGGTTGGTCGCTTTTGCCGGCGATGCATTCCTGGTCTGCCCCATCACCTTGGACTATGGCGCATTCCACGAATCGCTCGGCGCCATCGACACCAACAGTATTCCGCGCGGCGGCACCAATATTGCGAGCGCCATTCGTGAGGCCCAGGCAGCGCTGCGGCGCCGCCCCGGCAGCGACAAGATCCTGATACTGGTCACCGACGGCGAGGATCTCGAAGGCGACGCATTGATTGCCGCGCAGGCGGCCGCGCGCGAGGACTCGCTGAAAATCTATGCCATCGGCGTGGGTACCGCGCAGGGTGATCTTATTCCCGTGTCCTCCGACCGCGGCAGCGGCTTTGTCAAAGACGACTCGGGCGACTTCGTCAAATCGCGCTTGGACGAGACCGCGCTCAAGGCCATCGCCACCGCCACCGGAGGCCTGTATGCCCCCTTAGGCGCGCAGGGACAAGGATTCGACG
Source organism: Gammaproteobacteria bacterium (assembly GCA_040002315.1). Taxonomy (GTDB): domain Bacteria; phylum Pseudomonadota; class Gammaproteobacteria; order Steroidobacterales; family Steroidobacteraceae; genus Bog-1198. Next base: position 15,548 of record JBDUEQ010000072.1, on the reverse strand, counting down.
CCATTTATCAAGCCGGGCTCGCGCCCCTGCTCAAGCACGATCTCGCTTCGCGCCAGCAGAAAGTTTATATAGAGCGCTACCAATGGCCGCTGGCAGGGTCGCTGACTCTGCTCCTGCTAAGCCTGCTCATCGGCAACCGCCGCCGAGTCACGGCGCGGCGCCGCGCGCAAGCTTCCGAGTCGCGAATCATCGCCGGCACTCCCGCACTGTCTGCGTCATCAGCGGCCTCTGTCTCGTCAGCGCGCTCTGCCTCATCAGTGTCGATCGCATCATCTGCGCTGTCCGCGATTGCACTGCTGGCGCTGATTATTGCGCCGGCCGGCCGATCCCACGCTTCGACCACGAGCGCAGAGGAAGCTTACAAGAAAGGCGATTTCGTCACCGCCGCCAAGGAATACTCCGAAGCGGCGAAACGCGACCCCAAGAAGCCCGCGCTGCAATACAACGCCGGCACTGCTGCGTACCGCGCCGGGCAATTCCCACAGGCCGCACAAGCGTTTCAAGATTCGATCAGCCGCTCCCCCTCCGGCGACGCCAAGCGCCTCGCCGATCAGGAAGACGCCTACTACAACCTCGGCAATACGCTGTACCGCACGGGACAGAAGACCGAAGAGAAGTCGCCGCAGGAAACAATTAAGAACTGGGAGCAAGCGGTCAAGGCCTACGATACCGCACTGCAATTGCGTGCCGACGATGCGGACAGCAAGTACAACCGCGACTTCGTGAAACGCAAAATCGACGAATTGAAGAAAAAGCAGAACCAAAACCAGAATCAGAATCAGGGCCAGGGCCAGGGCCAGGGCCAAAACCAACAGCAGAACCAGCAGCAAAACCCGCCCCAGCAGTCAAAGAACGGCACGCCGCCGTCTCAACAGCCTCCCGGACAACAGCCCCCTGGACAGCAACCCCCCGGACAACAACCTCCGGGACAGCAGCAACCACCCTCTCAGCAGCCGCCGGGGCAACAGCCTCCGTCCGCTCAGCAAAACCCAGCCGGTCAACAGCCACCGGCCGACCAGCCGCAGCAGCCCGGCCAACTGCCGCCGCCGAGCGCCGATCAATCCAAAAAACCCGGTAGCGGTCAGCCCAAAGCCGCCCCACAGACTGGGGAGCCGCAATCTAGCGACACTGGCGAGCCAGACGACACTCAACGCGCTCCCGGCCAAATGAGCCGCGAAGAAGCGCGCGAGTTACTCGACTCGCAGAAGGGCGAGGAGCGGCACGCTCGCGGTCTGCCGTTCGCGCGCAGGGAATCCGAATCGCCGCCCGACAAGCCGGTGAAGGATTGGTGATGCGAGCGCGCTTTCCACACCGTTGGGCCATATCCGCAATCGCTGCCTGTGTTTTCGCGGCCGGTCCAAGCCAAGCCGCCGCTCCTTCGATCGATGCCACTATCGAGCCCGCGCAAATCGCCCTCGGCGATTCGGCAAAGCTCACCATCCTGACCTCCGGCAGCGGCACCATATCCCTGCAACTACCGATGGTTGCCGGCTTGGAATTCCGCGTCGTCGGCCAGTCGCGCCAGATTCAGAGCGTCAACGGGATAACGATCGAGTCGACCTCCACTGTCATTCGCGTCACTCCGGAAACTGCCGGCATATTCACGATTCCCGGCATAACTCCGAGATCACCACCCCTGGTGCTGCGAGTCAATCCCGGCGGCAGCTCGCCATCGCCCAATAATTCCACGCCGGACGTGTTGCCCTTCATTCCGGGCCCGAATGCCAAAGGCCTTCGCATGACCCCCGACGGCTCGGCGTTCGTGCACTTGGAGATTCCCAAGCATGAAATGTACGTCGGTGAAACCGTACCGGTGGAGATTCAAGTTGGCATGCGCGATGGCTTCGTAGCTTCGCTCAACGGCTTGCCGAAACTCAATAGCAGCGACTTCACTCTAAATAATCTCTCGCGTCAGCCCGAACGAGCCGCCAAGGCCATCGATGGCAAGCCGTTCACGGTGTACACCTGGCGCAGCCTCTTGGGCGCTGTCAAGCCGGGGACCTTCTCGCTCACGTTTGAAACCCCGCTCACCGTTCGCATACGTACCCGGCCGCGCCAGGACTCCCTGCTGGACGACCTGCTCGGTGATCCCTTCTTGCAGAACATCTTCGGTACCACCGTGCAGAAGGACATCACCGCCGCCAGTCCGGAGGCCGCAATGACCGTGGTACCGCTGCCGGCGCAGGGCAGGCCTGCCGATTTCGGCGGCGCCGTGGGCAGCTTCAAGATCAGCACCGACATATCTACCGCCAAGACCACCGCGGGCGACCCGCTCATTCTGCGCATGCACGTGACCGGCGCCGGCAATTTCGATCGCGTCGACAGCCGCATGTTGAGCGGCGACGGTCAATGGAAAACATACGAGCCCAAGTCGAGTTTCAATTCCCCCGATCCCACCGGCCACCGCGGCGAAAAGATCTTCGAGCAGCCGCTCATCGCGGCGCAACCCGGTACACATACCATCCCGGCGCTCCATTTCAGTTATTTCGATCCCAGCACGCGTCGCTACGAGACCGCGCACAGTGCGCCGCTGACGGTGGCGGTTTCACCTGCAGCGTCGAGCGCGGGCAATGAACCGCCTCCTGCAGCCGCTGCAGCCGGAGCGCCCGCCGATGAGGCGCACACGGGGTTGCGGCCCGACCATGCCGTGGCCGACGCGCGCGTCGATTCATTGATTCCTCTGTACTTTCAGCCCCGATTCCTCGCCATCCCCACGGCCCTCGGGCTGTTGCTCTGCGGCGCATGGGCCGCGTCGCGCCGGATGGAGCGCAACGCGCAGGGCGAACGCGAGCGCGTAAGATTGGCGCTGATCCGCAATCTACTGGAGACCATGTCCCTCGCCGCCGCCCGCGGCGACGCGGCAGAGTTTATTAATTCCGCGACCTCGGCCCTGCGGCAAACTCTAAGTGCCCGTTGGCAGATCTCACCGGAACAAATCACGATACACGACATCGACGCGCGGCTGGAAGGCAGCGAACGCGAGGATATTTACCAGATATTCGCGCTTGCGGATGAGGCCAACTACTCGGGGGGCGACCTGCAAGCCGCCGACTTCGAACGTTGGACGCAAATCGTTCGTCGGCAACTGGCGAGCGAGGTACCGTCATGATCCGTGCAGCGCTGTGCAGCGCGCTGTTGGCCACGGGCGCCATCCTTGTGTCTTCTATCGGGGCGGCGCAAGTCCGTGCGCCGCTCCTCGCGCCTCAAACGCCCCCTCATGCGTCACCACAAGTGCAACCTCAGAGGCCGCTCCAGCCGGGATACTCCGCTGCGGCCCTCTATAACTTGGCTAATGCCTACGCCAAATCCGGCAAGCCGGGATTTGCAGTGCTCAACTATGAGCGCGCCCGACTCTTAGAGCCGAATGATCCCGACATCAACGCTAACCTGCGCCATGTTAGGCAGAGTTCCGGACTGCCGCCGCAATCCCGCTCCCGCTTCGACCGGCTCACGGGTTATGCCAGTCCATCCGTCCTGGCCTGGATTGGAGTCCTAGGCCTGCTGGCTGCAGGTGTCGGTGCGCTCGCTCAGCGCCGCTACCCACGGCATCGCGTCAAGCTCATCGCGGGTGCCGTTATCGGATTCTTTGCTCTGGGAATCACCATCGCGAGCGGCGTTGCGCTATGGCCGATCATGCACGAGGCAGTGGTCGTTGTGCATTCGGCCCCGGTCCGCGTCTCTCCCGTCCCCATCGGTGACGCACTCTTTGAGTTGCCGGAAGGCACGATTGTCAGCGCGGGCGTGGAGCACGATGGATTCGTACTCGTCAGAACCAGCGCCGGCCGCGCCGGCTGGGTGCCGGATACTAACGTCGCGGCCATCGTACCCAGGACTGCGGCAAAGCCCTAGCCCGCATCCGTCAGCGTCGGCCGGAAGCAGCAGACCATGCGAAGCATTTGGCAAGAGTCTCCGGAATTCCTCTTGCATTCATTCGGGCCCAATTCCTCAGCTCCGATTGCCCTGATTTCGCACCCTCGGCACTCCACGAGGCAATATATTGCTGGGTTAGAGGGTCCCCTCGGTAGATGAGAAACGCGTCTTCGCCGCCTTGCGCATCGACGTAGAGCAAGTACCAATTCCCAAGTCCGTAGGCACGCAGAACCTTGGCGGACGCCGTCTGAAGTTGACCGGCGACAGCCGTAGACAAGTTCGCACGTCGTGCCGGTGTGAGGGTCTTGGCGACTCTATCGCAGGGCGACGCATTCGCGCAGGAAGCTGCCATCAAGAGCACGCCTAAAAGCCAATGTTTCGCCAGACCATCGACTTCCTCCTGGGACTCACGTAGACAATCCGCCCGTCCACTCGAACTCTTAGGTAAATTGCCGCGCTTACGCTTGCCCGCCATCTCTTTCACCTCAATCACGGTCGCAGCGCCGTGCCCTTAAATCCCCGCGCCACTCGTCAAATACACTGCGAAAGTACCCAACCAATGACCCCCCTCATAATGTTCGCCGGTCACGGCGGGAAGAGCAGCCTCCCTATGGCGGACGGCCGCGGCCTGCAGTGCCCCAATGCGGCGATCACCCGCCGGCAGTCCATGCGCCATGCCCTGAAGCATCCAGGCCCGGCTCAAGTTCAGACCATCGATGTGTGCAAGCTTTGGGTCGGCGCGGTCGGTGACCACCCCCGACTGCAGCCACATCGGTCCGGCATGCTCGGGAATCCCCGGCAAGAAGCCCGTGAGCCAGCGGCCAAACTCCGCGGGCCCCAGCACCCTTCGCATGAAGTCCGCCTCGGCCAGGCAGGGCGACAAAAAATCCTGGCCCGAGGGTTCGTAATTGAGCGGACAGTTGCGGTCATTCGCATAGAACCGCTGTGCCGCGTCCGCGAGCAGTCTGCGCATTTCCGCATCGCCCGCAACGCCTGCCCAATCCCAGATCAGCCCGAACGAGAATGCCGTTTGATCATGTTCGCCGATGCGAATCGGATAGTGCAGCTTCGGCAGCCAGGTCTTGAGGTGCGACACGGCTTCGCTTTCCAGCGGCTTGAGCGCGCTCGCCCATTCCCGCCCCTGAGCGTCATCCCAGCCGCGCAATTCCGCCGACAGCTGTAACAGCCACGCCAAGCCATAAGGCCTTTCGAAGGGCGCGCGATCCGGACGCTTGAGATAGGCCACCTCGCCGGCGATGTTCGCCGCCGTCAAGCTCCTGCCAAGTTCCGCCCGCGCCGTCGCCGCAAACGGCGCATTAGGAGATAAACGCAGCAGGCGCACCAGCAGCCAATGGCCGTGCACATCCGAATGCCAGTCATAGCAACCATAGAACGCCGGGTACAGCACATGCGGCGGCAGTGCGTCGGCAGCGCTATCGAGAGTGTTGGCGACATGATTGGGGTATTCCGAATGCAGGCACTTGAGCGCCAGTGCCGCGAAGCGCTGCGCCGCGGCAGGATCCATGGCGAGCGCCTCATTGCCTTTCTCTGGCGCCGCAACCGCCGCCCGCGACATCGACAGCGCAATCGTCACCAGGCAGATCGTTCGGCGCATGCTGTGAATTCCTTTATGCTTACCCGCAATGCCGCATCCTAATGGAAGGGCGAACCCCATGCCTAGTTCAACGAATTCATCCTGGCCGGAATTGCCCTATGCAGCCTGGCGCGACACCCGCGACACACTGCAGCTTTGGACGCAGATCATCGGCAAGGTGCGTCTGATGCAAACTCCGTGGCTGAATCACAGCTGGCACGTGACGTTGTACGTCACCTCGCGCGGACTCACCACCTCGCCCATTCCACACGGTAATCGCTGCTTCGAGGCCGCTTTCGACTTCATCGATCACGTCCTCGACCTCACCGTCAGCGACGGCGGTAAGCGGCGGCTCGCTCTGAAGCCGCAAAGCGTCGCCGACTTCTACGCCGCAGTCACCACAGCACTCCAGGAACTCGACGTCGCCGTCGTCATCAACGACAAGCCCTGCGAAATCGCCGGTGCCACCGCCTTTGCCGACGATCGTCAGCACGCCAGCTATGATCCGGAATACGCGTGGCGCTTCTGGCAGGCGCTGGTTCAAGCCGATCGCGTATTCAAAGCTTTTCGCACCTCGTTCATCGGCAAGTGCAGCCCGGTGCACTTCTTCTGGGGCAGCTTCGATCTCGCCGTCACCCGCTTTTCAGGCCGTCACGCCCCGAACTTTACCGGCAAGGCCCCCGGTGTCGCAGCCGAGGTGATGAGCGAAGCCTATTCTCACGAGGTCAGCAGCGCCGGCTTCTGGCCCGGCGACAACGTCACGCAGTACCCGGCTTTTTATTCCTACACCTACCCCAACGTTGCCGGCTTCCGGGAAGCGAAAGTGCAGCCTGCGGCAGCCGTCTTCAGCGAGACGCTCGGCGAATTTCTGCTTCCCTACGAGGCGGTCCGCACCGCCGCGGACCCGGACGCCGCACTGCTCGCCTTCCTGCAAAGCACCTACGAAGCAGCCGCCGTGGCGGCCAAATGGGATCGCGCCGACCTGGAATGCCGTCCGGGCCGCCCCTGCGTGCCGCGCGATGCTTGAGGCCGACGCGGCCCCGGGTCGCCACTAAATCGACACTACGGCAGCGGCGGGCGTCGACATCCGCGGCCAATCGGCTTATACAGGACTCATAGTCGGGGGACGATTTATGACAAGCAACACCTTGAAGCCATGTTCGTTTCACGCATCACGGCGCACGCGGCACGTGCAGATCTGCGCACTGGTCGCAGCAGCTCTCGCCCTTGCCCCAACCTTTAAAGCGCGCGCGGCAGATACCCCTGCGGCCGCATCCGCATCGCCGGAGTTCGGCGGACAGTGTACCGAAGGGCTGGCCGAAGGCCAGCACGTCATGACCAAGTGCACGACCACCTGGACGGACAAGGACGGCAAGACCTACTGCTTCAGCAGCGACGGCGCCAAGAAGACTTTCTTGGAGAATCCCGCCGAGAATCTGCAACGCGCGCGCTCCTTCGCCGCCGCCAGCAATGTCGAAAGCACCGAGAAGGCCATGCAGGATTTCACCGGCACCGACGCCGAAACTGTGGTCAAGGAGCTGATCAACGCCAAGCTCAAGGCAAACAACGGCCTGTTCCCCTTCGACGATGCCCTCAACGGCGATCACCTGAAACTGGCTTACGACGATGTCGACTTCACCCGCACCATCGACGGCTACGGATTTTTCCCCGACGTCAAATTCCACGACTCGCAGGATCCGCAGAAAAAATACCTGATCGATTTCTGGGTCATGCCCGAGAACGGCAAACTTCAGGTGCAGCAAGTCCGCATCTATAAGGAGCCGCTGCTCTCGGATGGCAAATGGACCACGATGGCGCGCCAGCCCATTCCCTGGTGGTGGATACCCGCATCCGAACACCCCGGCCACTTGGCCACCAAGCGCGGCTGGGAAGTGATGTCCGCCGTCGAGCAAAGTGCCGTAAAAGGCAGCCTGAAGAACAGCGGCATTTTCAAAATCAAGGACGACAAGACCGGCAAGGAATTACAGCTCGAGTTCGTCGACACCCACCAGCCGGTGCGTCAGTTAGATGACGGCCATTACTTCGCCTGCACCGACTTTCGCGTCGTCGGCACCAAAGACCAGATTTACGACCTCGACTTCTGGGTCAACGACAAGGACGGAGCGATGACCGTCGACCAGATCAAGGTGCACAAAGTACCCGAACTCAAAAGTGGCCAGTGGATACAGGTGCCGCGTTACGAGTGGAAGGACGTGGGGCCCTCGCACGTCGTCCCCTGAGCAAACGCGCTACGGATTCGCAGGCTGACCATTCAGCCAGTTGACCAGCAGCGACTCGAGCGCGATGCGGTGATCAGTTCAGCGTCACCGCGGTCCAGCCCGCGGAATTGTAACCCATCCTTTTCACGCCTCTTGCCCCCTTGCAATTCCTGACAGCCCCGTGAAGGACTGCTAGAGTCCCGCTGGTGGGGTACGGGTTGTACTCGGGGTTGCGCAGGGGTATCCATGGCATTGGCTGAAACAGAACAACTCACCCGGATGGTTTGCGGCGCGGCGTTGAGTCGCGCCATCTGCACCATCGGCGAGCTCGGAATCGCCGATCATATTTCGAGCGGAACTCCACAACCCGTCGAGACACTCGCCCGGCTTACCGGGACACACGAGCGATCCCTGTATCGGCTGCTGCGATTCACCGCCAGTCATGGGCTATTTCGGGAAGTGGAGGATCGTAAATTCGACCATACCCCGCTGTCGGCCGCGTTGCGCAGCGACTCGGCCGGAACGTTCCGACCTGCCGCGCAAATGTTTCATCGTATCTTTGCAGCGTGGGATGGGCTCGATCATTCCGTCAGGACGGGAGAGTCCGGCGTTGTGAAGGTCTATGGAGAGCCGCTATTCGATTACATCGGTCACCACTTGGATCTCGCCCCGATCTTCGACGCCGGAATGACCGCATTCCATGGGCACGAAACGGATGCGATGCTCGACGCCTACGATTTCAGCGACATAAAGACCCTGGCCGACATCGGCGGCGGCAATGGCACTTTGCTCGCGGCGGTCCTGAAACGCTACCCGCAGCTGCGCGGCATCCTCTTTGACTTGGGTCACGTCGTGGGTCGTGCACGTTCCGGCATGCAGGCGCTCGGCCTTGACCAACGGTGCTCAGTGATTGAGGGCAATTTTTTCGAATCCGTCCCCGCCGGTGCCGATGCCTACCTCATGCGGCACATCATCCACGACTGGACCGACGAGCAATCCATCCGGATTCTGAGTAACTGCCGCAAGGTGATACCCGCCCACGGTAGGGTTCTGCTCGTTGAATTCGCCGTCGCCGGCGGCAACCAAGGCTCGCTCGGCAAGGACGCCGACATGATTATGATGGCGTTTCCCGGCGGCATGGAACGCACCGACGCGGAGTATCAAAGGCTGTTCGAGCAATCCGGATTCCGCCTCAGCAAAGTCACGAGGACGAAATCCTCGGTCAGCGTGGTGGAAGGAAGACCCGCGAGCTGAACACAGTACCCCCCCCTCCATGGAGGTGGCGGTATGTCTTACAGCACCGCACGGATCCGAACCGAGGGGCAATGATGAGCGGGAGGCGATTCCACAGGTGCGCAGCGTGCGTACCCGCAGGCATTGCCGCCGCGCTGCTGGCTTGCGCGTTTATGTTATACAACAAGGAATAATCATGAGACACATCTTCTCGCTGAGCACATTTTGCGTCCTGGCCTGTGCAAGCACCGGACTCGCGCAAGCGGCCGACGATTTGACCGTCATTTCGAACGCCACCACGAACGGCAAGCCCACCGGCACGGAAACGCAGTACATCTCCAGCGACCATATCCGAACCACGCACGGTTCGGGGACGGAAATCATCATCAATCTGAAGACCGGCGTCATGACCAACATCGACGACAAGAAGAAAACCTATTACAACGTGACCAAGCAGGACTTTGAGGCCTTTCAGGCGAAGATGAACGAGAAAATGAACGATCCGAAAATGAAGCAGGCTATGGCGATGATGCAGGGAATGAGCAATTCCATGGCTGGCTCGACCGAAGTCAAGAAGACCGGCGTGACTCGCAAAGTGGCGGGTTTCGCTTGCGACGAGTGGAGCATCAAAATGAGCGCGATGATGACCATGACCGAATGCGTCACCAATGACCTCAAGTATCCGGTGCAGAGTTGGGCCGCTCTCCAGGACTTCAGCGCGTCCATGCGCAAATCGATGAGCGGCTTCGGCCCCAGCGCCAAGTCCGGCGAAGAATTCGCCGAGAAGATGAAGAGCATCCACGGTTTTCCGGTGGCCACATCAAGCCTCGTCGATGCCGGTGTCACCAAAATGACGACCACCAGCGAAGTAACCGAGGTGCGTCACACACCCATTCCCGATTCCACCTGGGAAGTACCCGCAGGTTTCACCAAGGTTGAAAACCCTATGATGAAGGCCTTTCAGAATCACAGCCGCTAACGGCTGCGCGGTCCCGGCCGACGTCGGTAGTCGCATGAGGCGCGTGCGCTTAAAGCCTCAAACCGCACTCAACAAATTGGCGTCGCGCGCCAGCAGCCACTTGCCATTGACGCGCCGAAGGACGGTGAGCGTGTGCCCCGCGCGTTTCATCGACTGACCCCCGTCCGTCGGCGTCACGACCACCGACAGCTTGGTCCACATGAAGGCCCACTCGCCCGACACCTGAATCTCCTCAATGTCGCTGGTACTTTCAATCCTGAGCGCGGGCTTGCCCGCCGACGCGCGCGACATCGACGCGAACTCGCCCTTGCGCATCGGCGGGCGGCCGGGTAGGAGGAAAACCACATCATCCGTCATCAAGCCGAGGACGGTATCAACGTCCCCCCTTTGGCTGGCTGCACGCCATGTCGCAACCAGCTCGCGAATTTGCCTCTCATCACCCATACGCAGACCCCTCCAAATCTGACCGAATCCATCAGATATTCAATTTGATTCGATCGACACCGAGCACCATCCGCAGCAATACGTCGGCGCCGCCGGATCGCGGGCGACGCGCTGCAGCGAAATCTCAGTGTTTACTTTCCCGGCGCGAGTTGGCGACCAGCCGCTTCAACGCATCCAAATCAGCAATGCCCGGTACGAGTTGCCGCCCGACCACGAGGCCAGGCGTGCCCTCAAGCGTGAGTGCGTGCGCCTCTTCGTCGTTGCGTTCCAGCAGCGCCGCGATCTCCTTGGCATGCGCGACCCGGTCTTTCTTGAGGGTCTCCACGTTCACGCCCGCTTTCTCCAAGATCGCGTCCACCTGCTCGTTCTGCGCCAAGCGCGGACCGATCAACAAGGCATCGTGCGCCGCCAGATACTTCCCCTGCCATCCCGCAGCCAGTGCCGATGCTGCCGCATACACCGATATCGGACCCAAGATCGGCCAGTCCTTGTATACCACTGCCACCTTCGGATCCTGCGCCAGCAAGGCGTGCAGCGCCGGCACCAGCTTCTTGCAATAGGGGCAGTTGTAATCGAAGTATTCGACAATGGTCACATCCGGCCTGCGAGCACCCACCGGTTCCGTGCCCGGATTCGCGAGCATTTGCTTCTGCCCTTCGACAGTGATGATTGCCGTGTCCGGCGCAGCCGCCGCTCCCATGAGCAGGACGCACCCGAGAACCGCGAATAAATTGCGTGCCATATACATGCTCGCATCCTAACCTATCGCCGCCTTTCAGTGGACGGGCTGAATCAGACCCATGTCGTCGGCCGAGGTGGAGTTGATTCGCGGACTGACCGCATGGGCTGACATCCATTTTGAATCGTAGGTTTGCAGTGCTGCCTTGGCTTCGGCGGGCGTGCCGTGCAGCCACGTTCGGTAATCCCGCCGCTTCAGGATGGCCGGCATGGCCGCCGCCATTCCGGGAAGCCCCTGCGCAATGCCCGTCATCAGATCATTGGCGGGCACACAAATCACCGAGCAGCTCTCGATCACATCGTCATCTTCACCGACCGAGCGATCCCACACCGCCGCCATCCCAAACACGCTGCGATTGAGCAGACTCAAGAAATAGGGTTGGCGATAATTCGCGGACGTCAGCTGCCACGCATAGAATCCCGACGCCGGCAGAATGCAGCGCTGCCCGCTCAGCCAGGGCATCCGATAGACCTTTGAGCGTTCGATGCTCTGCATATCGGTGCACAACGCGGGTGCACCGAGCGACTTCCCCTCGGCCCACGACGGAACGAATCCCCAGCGCACCATCAAGCCTTCGGTCTGCCCAGCGTGCACCCGCACCGACGGCACGTACTGCCGCGCCGCGACGTTGAATCTCGGTGCAAACTTCCACCAAGCCTGTGTCGGCAGAAACTCGCGCTCCGCGACGGCCTGCTCCGATAGGACATAACGCTCCAGCATAGAAGGCAAGGTTACTGCCATCGGAACTGCGAAGCTGTGACGGACCTTTGGTCTTCGCCAATTGAAAAGGCGCAATTCCCTGGCCATTGGCGCTTGCGCGCGTCGCTGCCGCGCTACAGCAGCGCCCGCTGTGCCTCGAGCAGGGCGCGCGTGATGCGCCCGGCCCACTGGGTCTTTCCCGCCTCGTCGCTCACCAAATCCTGCCGGATTTCGATTTCCACATGCGGCAGGCTACGCGCCTCGCCATGATGCGGAATGCTGTAGTCGGTTTCATCGCTGACGAAGTACGGCTGGTTGTCGGCGATCACCACGTCCTTGTCCTGGCGCAGTGCATCGAGCACCAGCCCGGCACAGCGCCGATCGCGGTTGTATAGCACGGCTGCGTGCATCTTGCGCCGCACCCCGTGGTACACGTCCGTCATCGTATGCTGTGCCACCAATAGGGTGGGTCGTGCCGCCGCCAGTCTTTCGTCGAGCAGTTCACTGATGCGATTGTGATAAGGATCGAAGATCTCTGCGCGGCGCGCGGCGATTTCTGCGTCGCTCAAATCGATATTGCCTGGAATCTCGATCGCCTCACTCTTGCGCGGAATCGATGTCGCGACTTTGGGGTCGCGGTTGCAGTCGATCACCAACCGAGAGTAATTCTGCGCCACCAACGTCGCATCGAGGGCCGCCGCCACTTGCCGCGCCACGCCCAGCGCGCCGATGTCCCAAGCTATATGCCGTTGAAGTTCGGATGCAGGAAGCCCGAGATCTTGCAATCGCCGCGGAATGCGCCGGCCGGCATGATCCACGACGATGAAGAAATTGGAACGCCCCTGCCGCCCGATCTCAATGAAGGGCGGCGGGTCATCCACCGCGAGCAGCGCAAAGCCGCTCACCAACCCACCGCCTCGCCATCCTTTCTAAAATCCGAACCAGACCGGTAGGTTCCGCCCAGGAACATGATGGACTGCACACCACCCACGTCTTCCCCGTTCACCGATTTCACCGTGTGCCCCATCGCCGCCAGCTGCGACCCAACCAAGTCATACAGCGGAGCCTCGAGACTCAGCACATTGGATACCTGCCCATGGCGAAACCGCGCCATATCCGCCGCCGCCTGAGTATTGGCACCCAAGTCCAGAATGTCGACCAGCAATTGCGCATGTCCCTGCGCCTGCATGTCGCCGCCCATCAGCGTCACTGTCATCAACGGTGCCCCGTGCTGCATGACGAAGCCCGCCGCCAGTGTATTGAACGGCCGCTTGTGCGGCTCGATCACGTTCGGACTGTTAGGATTCAGTGTGAACAGAGCGCCGCGGTTGTGCAGCACGAAGCCATAGCCCGGCACCGTAATTCCCGACCCGAAGACCGAGAAATTACTGTTCACCCACGACACCATGTTGCCCTCGCCGTCCGCCGTCGACAGCACGATGGTGTCGCCCGGCAGCGGAAAATTTCCCGCGGGGCCCGGCGTCGACGCATGCTGCGGATTCACCTTGGCACACAGCGATGCCGCATAGGGCTCCGACAACAGCCTCTCCAGCGGCACCTTCACGAAATTCGGATCCGCGTTGTACTGATACAAATCCGCGTAGGCGAGCTTTTTCGCCTCCACCATCAAGTGCCAATACAAAGGATTCGCGGGACCCAACGACGCCAGCGTCGCGCCCGTCGCCCACACCGGCACGCAGGCCTGCAAAATATTCAGCATTTCGTTGCTCGCCCACGCCTGCGACGGCGGCGGCAATTCAAAGATGTCGAAGCCATGGTACTGCGTATGCGCCGGCTCCACCCACTCACCATGGTAGGAAGCCAGATCCTCCAACGTCATGGTCCCGCCGAGCGCGCGCGACTTCTCCACGATCGCCGCCGCGATCTCACCCTTGTAGAACGCATCCGCGCCCTTCGCCTGCAGCACGCGAAACGCCCGCGCAAGATCCGCATTCTTGAAAATCTGCCCGGCCTGCGGCGGCCTGCCGCTCAGATACCACGCCTTGATGGAATCCGGATCCGGCTGCGAGCAGCATCTCTCCAGAGGGAGAGCGTTGGGCATCTGCCAGTCGTGCGCAATGCGTTCGGATACCGCGAAGCCGTGCTCAGCGTACCCCGCCGCCGGCTCCAGGACCTCCTTGAAAGTGAGCTTGCCGAAGCGTTTGAGCGTGGCCGACCAACCCCACACCGCACCCGGCACCGTCACCGGCAAAATCCCGTTCTCCGGCATTCCGGAACTCGGTCCCCAGTTCTTCGGATTCCAGCGATAACCCAGCGAGTTGAAGCGCGCCGGCGTCGCGCCGCTCGGCGCCACGCCGCTGGCATTCAGCACATAAATCTTCTTTTCTTTCGCGATGTAGATGACGGCGAACAAGTCGCCGCCCATCCCCACCATCATCGGCTCCGTGACGTTGAGCACGGCGGCGGTCGCCACTGCGGCATCGATCGCGTTTCCGCCGCGCATCAGTATTTGCAGTCCGGCCTGAGCGGCCAGCGGTTGACTGGTCACGACCATCCCGTGCTGCGCCATGACTTCGGAGCGGCTCTGCGCCGGCCAGCCCTCCGCACGAGCGCCGCGCACCGCGCTGCAAAACGCCGCTGGCGCCTCTGATCCGCAGCGCGCGCTCGGTAGAGTCTGCGCGTATGCAGCACCGCTGCCGAGAACTGGCACCAGCCACATAGCAATCGCTGATTGCCATGGCAAGGCGATTATTGCTTTAAGTCTTTGCATGGCTTATCCCGATCGATGACGCGAACGCGGCTCAGGTGGCCCGTAGATCTTGCAGCACCTTGCCGACTCGAAGTGCGTCACTCTCATGCGCTTCGTCCCGCAACGTTTCCTGGAGGGCATCGGCGTACCATTCTCGCATGGCGGCCGTGTCGAGGACGCGATCTGCGTAGGCCACCGAAGCGGGATCCAAGGTGAGTTCATACGTCTGCACCCTGAAAGTCACCGGTGCATAAAAGGCATCGACGGCCGTGAATGTCTTGCCCGCGAGATACGGGCCTCCGAAGCGGCGCAGCCCATCATTCCACAGCGCACCGAGTCGCGCGACATCGCGCTCGAGCGCCACAGGGAATTCATTTAGCCGAATGCGCTGACCGCATGTCATGGAACAGCGATTGCGCAATTCCCCGAATCCCGAGTGCATCTCTGCCGCAGCGCTTCGCGCCCAAGCTCGAGCCACCGTATCCGCCGGCCACACACCCTCGTGGCGTTCAGCCAGATATTCCGCGATGGCAAGCGAATCCCAAATCACGATATCGCCGTCTACCAGACACGGCACCTTGCCCGCGGGAGAAATCTTGCGAAAGTTCTGCCAGCTCGATTCCTGGCCGAAGGGTACTAGATGCTCCCGAAACCCTATCTTGAGTTCACGCATCAACACCCACGGCCGCAGCGACCAAGACGAATAATTCTTGTTCGCTATATATAAATCGTACATCCACTCTCTCCCGCCCAAAAGTACACCGGGTCCGCCCGAGAACCGCGTCTCAGGATACATCCTCTAATCCTACTAAGCCCAAGTGAGCCAGTCGCCGGTAATTGCAGGGTCAAACATGTGGTGCCGTGCACCAATGGTCTAGAAGTAGACTTTTAATTTGATTATCGGTGGATAACAGTCTAACTATAGCCCAATCCAGGGTCTGCGCGCTAAGCGCGTAACATTGCCCGCGGGCGTGCGTAGGCGTCGCCCGTTGCTATCGAGCGCCGACACGCCGCAACGCCGCCGCGATGTCCGGTTGGTTGGCATTCATGGCCGCCTGCAA
>JBDUEQ010000071.1:0-29888 GCA_040002315.1 Gammaproteobacteria bacterium | reverse complement strand
CGTGCGCGGCCCGCGCCTTCTGGTCGGCGCCATTGGCGACCCGGAAAATTTGTCCGGCATGCTCATCAAAGCCGCGCTCGACTATGCCCGCAGCGAGCAACTCTCCTCCTGGCACGTATTGTTCCCAGCGGATGACGCTACCCTACGCCTGAAGGCCGCGGGCCTGATCCTGCGGCGCGACTGCCAATTTCATTGGTTCAATCACGGCTTCGAATCCTTCGATGCCTTTCTCGCGACTTTTACCGCGGAGAAGCGCAAGAAGGCCAAGCGCGAACGGCGCAGGGTCGCCGAGGCCGGCATCGAGTTCGACACCTTGCACGGCGGCGACATGGATGACGCGCTGTGGGATTCGGTGTATCCGTTCTATGCGGACACCTTCTATCGCCATGGCCACGAACCCTACTTGAATTTGGATTTCTTCAAGCGCATCGCCGCTTCCATGCCCGATCGACTAATGCTCAAAGTGGCCCGCGTGGGTCGGACTCGCATCGCAGTGGCCATATTCTTCGTCGGCGACGATGCGCTGTTCGGCCGCTACTGGGGCGCCGGCGGCACTTACCACAGCCTGCATTTCGAGACCTGCTACTACCAGGGCATCGAATATTGCATCGAGCACAAATTGCAGCGCTTCGAGCCGGGAACTCAAGGCGAGCACAAGGTGCCGCGAGGGTTCGTGCCGACCATGATGAGTTCGGCGCACTTTGTCGCCGACCCGAGATTTGCCGCCGCCATTCGCGACTTTGCGGCACGCGAGGCCCGCGGCGTCGACAATTACGCGGCCCAGGTCGACGAGCACGTGCCCTTTCATCGCGCAGCGGACGAGGAATTGCAGCTCTGAGCCGCTTGGTATGGTTGGGGGAACAGGCGGACCCGAACTGGTTCCCGCCGCTGGAGCATGCCCTGCGTGAGCCGCCCGGGCTGCTGGCGGCCGGCGGCGACTTAAGTCCGACGCGGCTGCTGGCCGCGTACGAGCGCGGCGTATTCCCCTGGTATTCCGCGCAGCAACCCATCCTCTGGTGGTCGCCCGACCCGCGCATGGTGCTATATCCGAAGGAATTCAACTGCTCCCGCAGCTTGGCCAAGACCCTGCGCAATGGTCCGTATGCGACGCAGGTCGATCATGCCTTTGGCGCCGTCATCCGCGCCTGTGCAGCGCCACGGCGCTCCGGCCCTGACACCTGGCTGAACGTTGACATGATCGCCTCCTACGAGCGGCTACACGAGCTTGGCTTCGGCCATTCGATCGAGACCTACGATGCAGGGCAGCTGGCGGGCGGCTTATACGGCATTCAGCTCGGTCAGGTGTTCTTCGGCGAATCTATGTTCAGCTTGCACCGCGATGCCTCCAAGGTGGCGATGGCGCGCCTGGTGCAAGAGTGCCTTGCGCGCGACATCCAGGTCATCGACTGTCAGGTGGCCAGCGATCATCTGGCCTCGCTGGGCGCCCGCGAGGTCTCGCGCAGCCAGTTTGTGGCGTTATTGCAGCGTTACGCGCGGCGTAGCCCCTGCGGCAGCTGGCGCGCGCCTGCGCCGCTGCGCACGCCGTAAATTGCATTAACAGGGGGGTTTATGCACAATGCGCGCGGTTTCCCGCATACCACAAGGACGCATGTCAAAAGAAGAGGCTATTCAATTCGAGGGTGAGGTCGTCGAGACCCTGCCCAATACGACGTTTCGCGTCAAACTCAAGACCGGCCACGTCGTCACGGCCCATATTTCCGGCAAGATGCGTAAAAACTACATTCGAATTTTGACGGGCGACCAGGTCACCGTCGAGATGACTCCCTACGATTTGACGAAGGGCCGCATCGTCTACCGCGGCCGTTAGTTTCCGAACCGCTTAGCGGATGAACACCTGGAGAGAGGTCTGGAGTCCTTGAGCGCAAACTGAATCCGCCAGGTTGCGCTCAAGGACTCCAGACCCCTCCCCTTGGGCTCAACCCGCCAAGCGGCTCACGCTAACTTTGGTGCGATAGCAGTGCGGGCTCGTCGGTGGCGCGGGCGTCGAGCTTCAGTTTCTCGCCATCCTCGCTCAACGTCACTTCGACGTGTCCGCCGTTGACCAGCTTGCCGAACAACAATTCCTCGGCGAGCGGCCGTTTGATGAACTCTTGGATGACTCGCGCCATCGGCCGCGCGCCCATTTTCGGATCGTAGCCCTTCTTCGCGATCCAGCGCCGCGCCGGTTCGTCAATCGAGATCGACACGCGCTTCTGCTCGAGTTGTGCCTCGGCCTCGATCAGTAGCTTGTCGACCACGCGCTCGATCGTGTCCTGATCCAGCCCGCTGAACTGAATGACGGAATCCAGGCGATTGCGAAATTCCGGTGAGAACAAACGCTTGATCGCCTCCATCGCATCCGGATCCGTATCCGACTGAGTAAAGCCGATGCTCGGCCGGCTCATTTCCAACGCTCCGGCATTGGTGGTCATCACGATGATGACGTGACGGAAATCCGCCTTGCGTCCGTTATTGTCGGTGAGAGTGCCGTGATCCATGACCTGCAGCAACAGATTGTAAACGTCCGGATGGGCCTTTTCGATTTCATCGAGCAGCAGCACGCAGTGCGGATGCTTGGCTATGGCCTCGGTGAGCAGTCCGCCCTGATCGAATCCGACATAACCGGGAGGTGCACCGATGAGGCGCGACACCGTATGCCGTTCCATATATTCCGACATGTCGAAGCGCACGAACTCCACGCCCATGGCGATGGCGAGCTGTCGAGTGACCTCGGTCTTGCCCACGCCCGTCGGACCTGAGAACAGGAACGAGCCCACGGGCTTGCGCTGGTCGCCCAAGCCCGAACGCGACATCTTGATTGCCGACGACAGTGCTTCGATGGCCTTGTCCTGGCCGAAAATCGTCAGTTTCAGATTGCGCTCCAAATTCTTCAGCACGTCGCGATCCGAGAGGGACACATTCTTCGGCGGAATTCTCGCGATCCGCGCCACCACATTCTCGATCTGGGTGACGGTCACCGACGAGGCACGCTTCTCCACCGGCTGCAGGCGCAGGTTCGCTCCCGCCTCATCGACCACGTCGATGGCCTTGTCGGGCATATGCCTGTCGTTGATGTGTCGCGCTGCTAGTTCGGCTGCCGCCTGCAGTGCTTCGTCTTCGTACTTGATGCCGTGATGTTCTTCGTAGCGCGACTTCAGGCCGCGAAGTATGTCGACCGTATCTGACACGGAGGGCTCGGTGATGTCGATCTTTTGAAAACGCCGCGCCAGCGCATGATCCTTCTCGAATATGCCGCGATATTCATTGTATGTAGTCGAACCGATACAGCGCAGGTCGCCGTTTGCGAGCGCGGGCTTGATCAGGTTCGACGCGTCCATCACGCCGCCCGAGGCGGCGCCCGCGCCTATGACGGTGTGAATCTCATCGATGAACAGAATTGCACCGGGCTGCTTTTTGACTTCCGCAAGCACCGCCTTCAGGCGCTTCTCGAAGTCGCCGCGATACTTGGTGCCGGCCACCAACGATCCCATGTCGAGCGAATAGATGGTGGCGTCCAGCAGCACGTCCGGCACCTGGTTCTCGACGATCATGCGTGCGAGACCCTCCGCGATTGCCGTCTTGCCGACACCCGCCTCGCCCACGTATAGAGGATTATTCTTGCGCCGCCGGCACAGGATCTCGATGGTGCGCTCGACCTCGAGCTTGCGGCCGATCAACGGGTCAATCTTGCCCTTACGTGCCGAGTCATTAAGATTGGTGGCGTATTTCTCCAAGGCATTGCCGCCGCCGTCGCCCTCGCGCTCGGTGTCGGGAGAGGCGCCGCCATCGTCGCGTTCGCTGCGCTCCTCGCCGCCGGCCTTCGACAGACCATGGGCGATGAAGTTGACCACGTCCAGGCGTGATACATCCTGCATGCTGAGCAGGTAGGCCGCATGCGACTGCTTTTCGCTGAATATGGCGACCAGCACATTGGCGACGGTGACCTCTTTCTTGCCGCTCGACTGGACGTGAAACACCGCGCGCTGCAGGACTCGCTGGAACCCCAGCGTGGGCTGCACGTCGCGGTCCTCGCCGGCCGGCAGCCGTGGCGTGGTTTGATCGATGAACTGCTTCAGCTCGGTCTTGAGCTTGGCGGTATCCGCGCCGCAGGACTTCAAAACCTCCCTGACTTTGGGGGTATCCACTATTGCGAGTAGCAGGTGCTCGACGGTCATAAATTCATGCCGCGCCTCGCGAGCACCGGCAAACGCGTCATTTAAGCAAAATTCGAGTTCTTGACTTAGCACTTTACGCCTCTTCTAGCGTTGCCATCAGCGGATGCTGATGTTGTCGCGCATACGCGATCACCTGAGCCACCTTGGTCTCTGCAATCTCATAAGTAAAGACCCCACAGATGCCTTTTCCCTTGGTGTGCACCTCCAGCATAACGCGAGTAGCCTTCGTCCTGTCCATGGCAAAGAAGCGCCGCAGGATATCGACCACGAACTCCATGGGAGTGTAGTCGTCATTGATCAATACGACTTGATAGAGGGGCGGACGTTTAAGCTTCGGCGCCGCTTCCTCGACGACCAGCCCTGTCCCGTCCCGTCCACGTTCAATGTCACTCATGAATCATCAGTTTATAGGGTGCGATATGACCGTTTACAAGACGTGTAAGCCAAAGCCCTAAGCAAGTTCCCTGTCGCCAATCGGTATCACATAACTTTAACAAGTAAAAACAAATGCTTGAGCGCTCAAGCGAGTAACCCGTATGATTACCGACCAAGGTAACCATTCAGACTCATACATGCTCGATACGCGCTCCAATGAATGGCTGTCCCGCCTGCAGGGCAACGGCCCGAGATTAGTATCGCTGGCCTTGGCGGCGCTAATCGCTGTGGAGTTCGCCCGGATTGCCATTTCACTGCTGGGCGGCGGGCCCGTCAGGTCCCCCCAACCGGTGTTGAGCGGCACCGCACCACGCGTGCAGCATCCTGCGCTCGACGTGCAAAGCATCGTTTCAGCCCATCTGTTTGGGGTGGCCACCGCCGACCCCAGTACGCAGGACCCGGACAACGCGCCGCAATCCACCGCCAATCTGCTGCTGGCCGGTACGATTGCAACCCAGGACCCGAAGCGCGGCGTCGCCATTATCAGCGATGGGGGCCCTTCGAAGGTGTATTCGGTTGGCGACAATGTCGGCGGTGCGTCTTTGCATTCAGTCTATCTGGATCATGTCATTCTCGATCGGGGCGGCGCATTGGAGACTTTGTTACTACCACGGCTGTTAGGTCCCGGCATGCACGCTCCGCCGGTGGTGCGCCGCCCGGCCGGCGCAGACCCGCGCACCGTCGCCGCGGTGGAGAATATCCGCCGCCTGGTGCAGCAGGATCCGGGCCTTCTCGATCAAGTCATGCGCACCGTACCCTCGTATGACAGCGCCGCCGGTAAATTGCGCGGCTTTCGCGCCTACCCGGGTCGAAATCGGCAAATATTCTCCAAGTTGGGCCTGAAACCGGGTGACTTGGTTACGGCCATCAACGGCACCGCCCTCGATGACCCGCAGCGCAGCCAGGAAGTGTTCAATACAATTCAGACATCGGATCACGTGACGGTGACCGTCGAACGCGGCGGACAACGGCAGGACATCAGCCTGAACATCGCGCAAGTCGCGGCGCAGGCGACCAGGGAACTGGATGGCGAGGCGAACCCGGCGCCGGGAACTCCTCTCAACGGGACACCGCAGCCGGTTCAGCTCCCCAATCCCAACAGCAATGAGCCATCAAACGAATAGCGCGTGGCGACCGTCGAATGCGTTCAACATACGAGTACTCATGATGCCGACTTCAACCAGACCGCAGCCCAAACACCGCGTCGCCGCCACACTGGCACTGTCGGCACTGCTGGTATCGATGTCGTTGCCGGCGGCGCCCCCCGTGCGAAACCAGGACGGCCCGACCATCACACCCAACTACAAGGATGCGGACCTCAGTCAGATCATCCAGGCGGTGAGCGAAGTCACCGGCAAGAATTTCATCATCGATCCGCGCGTCAATGCCAAGGTCACCATGCTGTCGGCAACTCCGATGTCGCCGGCAGCGTTCTACGAAGCCTTTCTGGCGGTGTTGCAGGTGTATGGCTATGTGGCGGTACCGTCCGGCAAGGTCATCAAGATCATCCCGAACACCGACGCCCGGCAGGTGCCGGCGAATGACTTGCCGACGGATGTGAGCAGCACCTCGGATGAGATCGTCACGCAAATCATCACCGTGAAGAACATCAGCGCCGCACAGCTGGTGCCTCTGCTGCGGCCGCTCATTCCCCAATATGGGCATTTGGCGGCCTATCCCAGCGGCAACATGCTGATCATTTCCGATCGCGCCAGCAATGTGAACCGCATTGTGCGCATCGTCGCGCGGATGGATGAAAGCGGCGATGAGCCCATCGAAGTGATCGCGCTGCACAATGCCAGCGCTGCCGACGTGGTACGCATCGTTAATTCTCTGAATCAGGGCCAGGGCGCCGAGGGAGCCGGCGCTGCGGTCAAGGTGGTCGCCGACGAGCGCACCAACAGCATCCTGTTGACCGGCGAGAAGTCGCAACGCCTGCGGCTCAAGGCGCTGATCGTCAACATGGACACGCCGCTCGCGACCGGCGGCGATACCCAGGTCAGATACCTGCGCTATGCCGACGCCGAAAAGATCGCCGACAAGCTCAAGGGCCAAGCCACGGCCTCGGCCAAAGCGCAAGGCGGCCCGCCGACGGCGGGGGCGACTGCCGGCGGCGCACCCAACGTTGATGCCAGCGTCACCATTTGGGCGGATGTCGCCACCAATGCCCTCATCATCACGGCGCCGCCGAAGATCATGAGATCCCTGATGGCGGTGATCGACAAGCTCGATATTCGCCGCGCCCAGGTCCAAGTGGAAGCTCTTATCGTCGAGATCGACGTGAACAAGAGTTCAAACTTGGGCGTGCAGTGGATTCTCTATGGGCAGGGCAATAATTATACGCCGGCGGCCGTTACTAATTTTCCGGGCAGCGGCACGCCGGGCATCGTCGATCTCGCGGCCGCCGCCTTGAGCGGCGGCGTGTCGAGTGCCGCAGGTGCCGCCGCGGGCGCCTCGGCTATCAGCAGCGCAACCATCGGCACCGGCGCCACGCTGGCGATCGGTCGCTACAACGCCAACTCGGGCACGAACTTTGCCGCCATCGTCCAGGCACTGCGCAGCGACGGCAGCAGTAACATCATCTCGACGCCATCGCTGATCACGATGAACAACGAGGAAGCGGAGGTCAAGGTGACGCAGGAGATTCCGCTGATCACCGGCTCCTATAGCAGCTCGACGGCGAGCACCAACGGCACGACCAGCCCGTTCACCACCATTCAACGCGAGGAGGTGGGCACCATCTTAAAGGTCACGCCGCACATCAACGAGGGCAATTCGGTGCAGCTCAAGATCGAGCAGGAGGACTCCTCGCCCGGCGCCAAGCTCACCAATTCGGCCGACATCTCGACCAACAAGCGTTCCATCAAGACCACGGTGCTGATCGAGGATGGCGGCATCATCGTGCTCGGCGGCCTGATGTCGGACACCGTCACCGAGAGCGAGGATCGCGTCCCGGTGCTCGGCGCCATACCGCTCATCGGCAATCTCTTCAAGAATCGAAGCGGCTCGCGCCAGAAGAAGAACCTGCTGGTGTTCATACGCCCGAAGATCCTGCGCGATGCGGAGGCCACCGAGAGCACCAGCGAGGCCAAGTACAACGAGGTACGCCAACATCAAAAGACCCTGAATAACGGGCACATCACCCTGCTTCCCGGCCAGAAGCAGCCCGTGGTGCCGGCCATGCCGCCGGGTTCGGGATTGCCGACGCTGCCACCCTCGGACACGAATGCCCAAGGGGCCACGTCAAACGCTCCGGCGCAATCGACTCCTCTGCCGCCCGCAACGACGGCACCGCCAACCTCGCCGAACCCATGAACGCCGAGCTTAACGACCCGGGCGTGCCAAGGAAACTGTCCTTTCCGTTCGCGAAGCGACACGGGGTGCTGGTTCGCGGCATCGTCGACGGCGTGGCCGACACCGTGTGCCGCCCCCGGGTGACACCGCAAAGCTTGGCGGAAGTGCGCCGCTTCATCGGGGTGCCCTTGAGATTGGAGCGGGTATCGATCGAATCCTTCGATTCCATGCTGCGCATTGCCTACGAAGCCGGCTCCGGCGCCGCCATGCAGATGCTGGAGGGCTTGGACGACAATACCGACCTGGCGCACCTGGCGGAAGACATTCCCGAATCCTCCGACCTCCTGGAAAGCGACGACGAGGCGCCGATCATCCGCTTGATCAACGCGCTGTTGACCCAGGCGGTCAAGGAGAACGCGTCGGATATCCACATCGAGCCGTATGAGAATCGTCTGGTAATCCGTTTTCGGGTCGACGGCGTGCTGCGCGAAGTGCTGCAAACCAAGCGCGCCGTCGCGCCATTGGTGGTGTCGCGCATCAAGGTGATGTCCAAGCTCGATATCGCGGAGCGGCGCCTGCCGCAAGACGGCAGAATCTCACTGCGTATCGCCGGTCGTGCGGTCGACGTGCGCGTCTCCACCCTGCCCTCGGGTCACGGCGAGCGAGTGGTGCTGCGCCTGCTCGATAAGCAGGCAGGGCGCATTGAACTGACCTCTCTCGGGATGGACCCGCGCACGCAGGATGTCATGGACGAGATCATCCACAAGCCGCACGGCATCATTCTGGTGACCGGACCCACGGGTTCGGGCAAGACTACGACGCTGTACGCAGCCCTTGAACGCATCAACGACAATACCCGCAATGTAATGACCGTCGAAGACCCGATCGAGTACTACATCGACGGCATCGGCCAGACTCAGGTGAACACCAAGGTCGAAATGACGTTTGCGCGCGGCCTGCGCGCCATCTTGAGACAAGATCCCGACGTGGTGATGGTCGGTGAAATCCGCGACTTGGAAACGGCGCAGATCGCCGTGCAGGCGAGCTTGACCGGACACCTGGTGCTCTCCACCCTGCATACCAATACCGCCGTGGGTGCGGTCACGCGCCTGCGCGACATGGGCATCGAGCCTTTTCTGCTGTCGTCGAGCTTGATCGGCGTGCTGGCGCAGCGTCTGGTGCGGGTGCTCAACCCGGAAACCCGCGAGCCCTTCATGGCCGGCGAGTACGAGCGCCGACTCTTGAATCTGGATTCGCAAGGCGGCCCGGTGCAGCTGTACCGCCCGAGCAACGAACCCGGCAGCGGCTACCGGGGACGAACCGGGATCTACGAGCTCATCGCGGTGGATGATCATATGCGCACCATGATTCACGATGGCTCCGCCGAGCAGGATTTGGAGCGCTACGCGCGCAGCGCCAGCCCCGGCATTCGCGACGACGGCCGCAGAAAGGTCATGGCCGGCGAAACCACGCTCGAAGAAGTCCTGCGCGTCACCCGCGAGGACTAGCAGCCTAATGGGCGCGTTCGAATATACCGCGCTCGATGCGCAAGGCCGGGAACGCAAGGGTCTGATCGAAGGCGACACCCCCAAGCATGTGCGCCAGCTGCTGCGAGACAAGCAGTTGCTGCCGATGGAAATCCAGGAAACGGCGCAAAAGGAGTTGAAGAAGAGCCGCGCCCGCGGCTTCATGCGCCGCGGACTGTCGACGCTCGACCTCGCGCTGTTGACACGTCAGCTGGCCACCCTGCTGCACTCCGGCCTGCCGCTCGAGGAATCGCTGCAGGCCGTGGCCGAGCAAACGGAGAAGCCTCGCGTCCAGCGCATCATCTTGGGCGTGCGCAGCAAAGTGGTCGAGGGCCATCCGCTGGCCGACGGCTTGCGGGACTTTCCACAGGCGTTTCCCGAAATCTATCGTGCGACGGTGTCCGCCGGCGAGCAATCCGGCAAGCTCGACTCGGTGCTGGAGCGGCTTTCGGACTACACCGAGTCGCGCCAAGTCATGGGTCAACAAGTCAGCAATGCGCTGGTGTACCCCATCGTGCTATTGGTCCTGTCCTTCGCCATAGTATCGTTCCTGCTGGCTTACGTGGTGCCGCAAGTCGTCGCCGTGTTCGAATCCGGCCACCAGGAATTGCCCATCGCCACACGTATCCTCATCGGCATGAGCGACCTCATCCGCCACTATTGGTTCTACGCCCTGATCGTGATCGCGGCTGCCACTTGGGGATTCTTGCGCTGGCTCAAGGCGCCCGAGGCGCGCCTTAAGTTCGATCGATTCCTGCTGCGGGTGCCGTTGGTAGGCAAGCTCATTCGTGGGCTTAACACGGCTCGATTCTCACGCACCTTCAGCATCCTGACCGCGAGCGCGGTTCCCGTGCTCGAAGCACTGCGTATCTCGGCCGAAGTGGTCACCAACCTGCCGATGAAACAGGCCGTCGAGGATGCGGCGTTGCGCGTACGCGAGGGCGCGCCGATCGGCAAGTCTCTGGCCGCCCGCAAACTCTTCCCGCCCATGATGATCCACCTGATCAGCAGCGGCGAAAGCAGCGGCGAATTGGAAAAGATGCTGGAGCGGGCGGCGACCAATCAGGAGCGCGAGATGGACGGCCTGCTGTCGACCATGACCAATCTCTTGGGGCCCTTCATGGTGATATTCATGGGCGCAGTCGTCATGTTCATCGTCATTGCGCTGCTGCTGCCCATATTTCAACTCAACGACCTCGTCAAATAAAGGACTGTGCGGTCGGTCACGCAGGGGTTCTGCGGCTCGATTCCCCGGTTGTGCGCTGGGGTATTGCGTCCGGGACGCGTTTCCGTTTATAACGCGCGTGATTCACCTAGGAACCCGCCTACCCTTCAACAGCATGAGCGAAAAGCCCGAATCGGACGAGTTCGAGGAAGAGGACGCCGAAGATGCGGCTCCCGGCGGCGATGAAGTCGACGTCGACCACATCATGCGCGACGTCGAGTCGCAGCGCCGGCGCGCGCCGAAGGGCGCTGAACCGACATGGCGCCGCCTGGAACGGGTCATGGAAGAGCGGCGCACTGCCGAGCTATTGAGCGACTTCGACGATTACCAGATCGCGGACACCGGCAACGGCGAAGCCGGCGACACCGACGGGCTCGACGACTCGGAAGGACCGTCGGCGAATCCGTCAAAGGCTGCGCGCAAGAAGAAGAAATCCCGCTAGACCGCCAGCGCACCCGGACAGCCCTCACGGGGCGCTCTCAAATTTCGTTGCGTTTCGCGAACTGCCCGATGTGATCGGCCGCCCTGAAGGCCAGCGCCTGGATGGTCATGGTCGGCTGGCCGCGTCCCGAGGTGACGAAACTCGAGCCATCGCATAAGAACAGATTTCGCACATCATGCGTGCGGTGATACTTGTCCACCACCGACGCAGCCGGATCATTGCCCATGCGGCAGGTCCCCAGCAAGTGAACACCCGCGTCGAGTTCCTCCACGCTGTCGCGCCATACCTTCTGTGCGCCGGCCGCCTCCATGATCTCGACCTGCCGGTCCTGCAGAAAACGCGCGAACGCAAGATCATCCGGATGATCCTTGTAAGTGACTCGGATGGCCGGAATCCCCCAAGCGTCCTTGAGTGCGGGATCGATGCTGATGCTGTTGCTTGCCAGGGGCAGCGAGGTGGTGTGACCCGCGCACACCATGGAGCGCGGGAACGCCTCGATTCGAGTCTTGAGATCGGCGCCCCAGCGCGGCAAGTTGCCGCCGGTGGTCATCGCCCAAATCGCCGGCTGCGGATTGATGCGCCCGTCGATGCCGCCGCCGCCATAGAATCCGCGCTTTGGATCCGCCTGATAGAAATCGTGGATCACGCGCGTGACCTGCACGCTCTTGTATTCGTTCAACTCATGCTCGAAGGCCGCGTACGCCTGGGCCCCTTGGTTGAACATGAGGTACTTTCCCACCAGGCCGCTCGAGTTCGCCAGACCCTGCGGGAAGCGATCGCTCGAGGAATTGAGGAGCAAGCGCGCCGTTTCGGCGCCGTTGGCGGCCAGCACCACGGCGCGAGCCTTCTGGAAGTGATCGCGCTTGTCGGCGTCGAAATAGTGCACCCCGGTGGCGCGCCCGCCCGCATTGGTCGCCACCTGGTACACATAGCTCGTCGACCGAACCTCGCACCGGCCGGTCGCCTCCGCCTCCGGAATCATGGTGTACAGCGCGGAGGACTTTGCCCGCGCTTCGCAGCCGAATCCCATGCAGAACCCGCAGTGGATGCAGCCCGGCCGACCTCGAAAGGGCTGCGACGCAATGGCCATGGGCGCGGGAAACGGATGCAGGCCCAGCTTGCGCGCGCCGCGCTCGAGTAATACACCCGATGATTTAACCGGCAGCGGCGGCATGGGATAGGGCCTGCCGCGCGGCGGATCGAACGGACTGGCACCGCCGAGGCCCGACACTCCCACCTCCCACTCCACCTTGGTGTAGTAGGGCTCCAAATCTTGGTAGCTAATCGGCCAATCCGCAAAACCGGTGCCGCGAATGGCGCCTAAAACGCTGCGCTCATTGAAGTCGATTGCGTGGAAGCGCCAGTAATTGGCCGTGAAGTGGTTGCTGCTGCCGCCGACCAGGCGCGCATACAACGCAGGCTGCACGAGTTGCGCCGGCTTGGCGGCGACGTCGGCTGTCTTGCGGAAGGATTGCGGGCTCAACCCGGGGTCAACGGTGATCCCGTTGAGGAAGAAGTACTTGAGTTCATCGTGTTCGAAGTCGGCCGGTCCCAAGCGCGGGCCTTGTTCGAATACCAGCACCGTGAAGCCCGCCTGCGACAGCTCGCGCGCCATCACCCCGCCGGCCGCACCCGACCCGACCACGACAAAGTCAACGGTCTCGTTCGGTTTGAATGTGTGCATCATCACACATGCTTCTCGGTCGTATACGGCACGAAGCCGGCGTACTCGCGATCGTAGTAGCCGAACGGCGGGGTGAAAGCGTGCTGATCGGCGAACCCCATCATGGTCCAGCCGAGCCCTCGAAAATTGCCGCCGTATTTCGGCGAGGAGAACATACCCAATACTGTGAGGGTGCGCATCGTCTCAAAGAACGGGGTGCGATCGACGGTTTTAAGATAGGCGATTTGCTGATCAGAAGAGACCTGAGCAAAGGTCGTTGCGGCTGGATTGAGCGCGCGAAAACGGGCCTGGAAATCGCCGAGACCGCTGCGAAAATCCGCCGCCCAGGCGGCGAAGAACGTCGCCATCGCGCGATCGACGAAGTAAACCGCATGCGCTTCACGCGCGCCCGGCGTCGCCCCGCTCGGCACGATCTGCGCAGCGATCGCCTCGACATCGGTCGCCTCGGCAACGCCAAGAAATTCGAATCCCAGCGGCGTGGGAATGGCAGATACGTCGTCCGCGTGATGCGCAGCCGCCGTGATCGCCGGCCACTGTGCCGCGACCCACACGCTCGACAACAAACCGCCGCTCGACAGCAGAAATGAGCGCCGTGAATTATCTTGATCGCTCGGTGGGTTCATGTGTCGGCCGAGCTCAAGCGGGGCCCCTGCTCCAGCAGCACCACGCTGAATCCCGCCTGCGCCAATTCTCGCGCCATCACGCCGCCGGCCGCCCCGGAACCGACAATGGCGAAATCGACGGTCTCGCTTGGCTTGAACTTTGGGCTTCCCACCTGCGGACTATGCCACACTAGACACGTGTTTTCGACCGAACAATATGCGCAGCGGCTGCGTGCGCGCGAAGCCAGCCTCGCGCAATTAAACCGCTTGCATGCACGCCTGGGCGGCGTGCGCCTGGCGGTCGGCGCAGCATTCTTGTTCACGGCATGGTTGTGCTTCGGGCGCTTCGCGCTCGCGCCGGCATGGCTGCTCATCCCTGTTGCGGCATTCATAGGGTTGGTCTTCTATCACCAGCGGGTTCGCACTCGGGGAGCTCAGGCACATCGCGCAGTGGAGTTTTACCGCGCGGGCATCGCACGCATGGCAGACCAGTGGCGCGGCAGCGGCCCCAGCGGCGAGCAATTCGATATCCCGCATCATACTTACTCCTCGGACCTGGATCTTTTCGGCACGGGAAGTTTGTTCGAATTACTGTGCGCGGCGCGCACGCCGATGGGTCACGCTGCGCTGGCTCAATGGCTGCTGGCGCCTGCGAATCTTGCAACCATTCGCGAGCGCCACGCGAGCATCACTGACCTGCGCGGCCGCCTGGATTTGCGCGAGGAACTGGCCGTTCAGGGTGAACCTGCGCAAATCACTCTGCATCCTGAGACGATTATCGCCTGGGCCCGGGCACCGAATCGGCTGGAGCAGGCATGGATACGCCGGACTGCGCCGCTGCTTGCGGTACTCGCCGTGGGGTCGGTCGTCGTATGGGGCATTGCGGGTGTTCTGTATCCGCTGCTCGCCGTGCTGCTTGCCGAAACCGCTGTCGCCTATTTTTTGCGGGAGCCCATACGGCAGGCCATTACCGCCATCGAGAGCGCCTATGAGGACTTGAAAGGCCTGTCATTACTGTTGAATCGAATCGAGGCCGAGCACTTCGACGCTGCTCCGCTGCGCGCACTCGTGCTCAAGCTGTCCTCGCATACGCAAAGCGCATCGGCCACCTTCTCGAAGCTCGCCACCATCGTCAATTTCGTCGAGTCGCGGCGCAATCCGCTGCTGGCGCCTCTGCTATTGTTGGTAATGTATCCACTACAGGCGGCGCTCGCCGCCGAGCGCTGGCGCAGAGCCCATGGCCACGTCATCAGTTCCTGGTTGGGCGTGCTGGGCGAAATCGAAGCGCTGCTCTCGCTCTCCCGCTATGCCTACGAATCGCCCGAGGATCCGTATCCTGAATTCATCGACGGCGCGGCAACGTTTGCTGCCGCAGATCTCGGCCATCCTCTGATCCCCGCCGCCACGCGCATCCGCAATGATGTGGATATCTGCGGCTCGACCCGCGTCTTGCTGGTCAGCGGGTCGAACATGTCGGGAAAGAGCACGCTGCTGCGCACCGTGGGCATCAACACCGTCCTCGCGATGGCCGGCGCGCCGGTGCGCGCCAAGCGAATGCGGCTCACGCCGCTTAAGGTCGGGGCCAGCATTCGCATCAACGATTCGCTGCACGAGGGCAGCTCGCGTTTCTATGCCGAGATCACTCGCCTGCGCCAGTTGTTCGAACCGGCGGCGCTGCCGCTGCTGTTTCTGCTGGACGAACTGCTGCAGGGCACTAACTCTGCGGACCGACGCATCGGCGCCCACGGCGTGATTCGGGCGCTGATCGAGCGAGGGGCCATAGGATTGATCAGCACTCACGATCTGGCACTGACGGACATCGACGGGCTGGCTGCAGGCGCCCTGGAAAACGTTCACTTTCAAGACGAGCTGCTCGATGGAAAATTAAAATTCGATTTCAAACTGCACCCCGGCATCGTCACCAAGAGCAACGGCATCGAACTCATGCGTTCCATTGGGTTGGATGTTTGAGCGATCGCCGCTAATGAAAATTCCGCGACGCCACGGTCAGATCCCCCAGCATCGCCGATAGATTCGTCAGACGCTGCGCGATCACATGCTGCACGTCGCCCTCCCGCTGCAACTTGCCCTGCACCTCGAGCAAGCGTGACTCGAGCAGTGCCTCGCGCTGCTCCACGACAACGCTGTTCCACACGATCAAATTCACATAGCCGGTTTCATCTTCCATGGTGACGAAGACCACCCCACCGGCACTGCCCGGCCGTTGGCGAGTGATGACCAGGCCCGCCGTCCTCACCCATTGCCCGTCCGGTTGGGCCCACAGATCCTGCGCCGCCAGCACGCCGCGCTTCTGCAACTTCTCACGCAACAGGCTTAATGGGTGACGACGCAGCGTAAGCCCGGTGCTGCCATAGTCGGCGACGATGTCCTGGCCCTCACGCGGTGCGCGCAGCAACGGGATGCCCTCCTCCTGCACCGTGGCGGCCGGCAGCAGCGGCAAGACGCGCTCCACCCCCGTGACCTGCCACACGGCGCGATGCCGATGTCCCGTGAGGCGAGCCAGCGCATCGGCGGCCGCCAGTGCCTCAAGATCGCGCCGCTCCACTCCACCCCGCTCGGCAAGATCGGCGATCGAATCGAAGGTCCGCAGTGTTCGCGCCGCGAGCAGCCGGACCGCACCCTCGCCCGACAAGTGCTTCACCAGGCGCAGCCCCAGACGCAGCGCCGGGCTGCCGTCGGCACGCCGCTCGAGCGTGCAATCCCAATCGCTTAAGGTCACATCGACGGCGCGCACCTCGACTCCGTGGGAACGCGCATCGCGCACCAATTGCGCCGGCGCATAAAAGCCCATGGGCTGGCTGTTGATGAGCGCCGCGCAAAATGCGGCGGGTTCGTAATGCTTCAGCCAGGCAGAGGTGTATACGAGGAGCGCGAAGCTGGCTGCATGGGAATTGTGGACAACGAAGTGATTGGCTAGAAAATTGTGATCGTCTTCTATTTGTAAATCATAAGTTTCTCGGTCTCCAATTGCCTCAATTTCCACAATTCTGTCCCAATAGAGATCTGATTGTGACAATCGCAAGAGATCGAGTGATCCCAAGGCTGAGGCAAGACGGCCTTCTTTACGGACAATTGATCTAACTTCTTTTGGGATGATATCTCGCGACATACGGCCATTTCCAGGCAATGCTAGAAGTCTCGAGAGTTCCTTCTTTCTCGGATCCAGGAAGCGGCGGCCTATGCATTGCCAGAATCGGCCAAAGCCCTCCTCGCCCGTCACCGTGACTACTTGATGCTCCAACTCCCGCCCTTTGTACAAACGGGTCGTGCGATAAAGGCGTGCCACGATCCCCAGCCGCAGAAGCAAATACTGCACTTGTAAGGCCAATTGACGAGAAGCGGTGTCGTAGGACGCATGACCTGTCATGGAGAAAGAACCGTCGCCCTCCCAAAGCCGCGCCAGCAGCAATGCGATGTTGCCGTCACACAATTCGAAGACCTCGGGCGGAAATTGTTTAGCCCGCGCTCCGCAATTCCACATTCCCAGCTTGCGCAACCAAACGACAGCGCCAATTTGTCGTTTGCGGTCTATTCTTCGAACGTGCACGGAGAAGCCGTCTTTATGACGTGCAACCACAGCTTGGGTATTCGGAAAATGCTCGACTGCCTTTACGAAATCCTCGCAATGCCAGGATTCAGTCGTATGGAAATAAAACGTGCTGGCATGGCAGAGGCTGCCCTCAGCAATCAGATCGGCAAGAACGAGGACTCGATGGCGCGGCCATCTTCGACGGCCAGGTAACGACACGGAGCGTGCCGTCGCAACATGATCGCCGACCTCGAGCTTCCTCAACTGACGCCACCCCGTCATCGTCATAAAAGGATGTTCAGCTGTCGCCATAATTTCATGACCAAGAGCGGTACGTAGACGAAATACCGGCTTCACACCGCTACGTACGACGCGCAGCACCTTACGTTTCCTTAAACGCAGTTCCTCGTCGCAAGCCAGAGTGTGCTCAAGGCGCGCCCTGCCATCGACGACTTCATCGATGGTCAGCCATCGTCCCGTGTCGGCATCCACCACCCTTGTTTCGCCGACGACACATTCAGGAAATCCATATTCGCCGAACCCCAATATCTGATTGAAAATCTGATGTGCGAAGCTCTCGGGATAGCCGCGCTCGCGCATGCCGTCGATCAGCTGGCGCTGGAAAGGCTCCAAGCCGCCCTTACGTTTCCACGCGGCCATGGCGCGGCGCAGCCGGTCCGCTTCGCCCGGCGAAAATCCGGCAGCAACGATCGCCAATTGCATGACCTGTTC
This sequence comes from Gammaproteobacteria bacterium, assembly GCA_040002315.1. Lineage (GTDB taxonomy): Bacteria > Pseudomonadota > Gammaproteobacteria > Steroidobacterales > Steroidobacteraceae > Bog-1198. The sequence goes on along the minus strand of JBDUEQ010000071.1, from coordinate 12,223 downwards.
CTGGAAAATCGGCACCCCCAGGGTGCGCGCGAGCACCGTCTCGACCGCCTTGCTCGGATACGTCACAGCTTCCTCGCCGTTGCGGCGGCGCAGGTAGGGATGCACCATCTCGCCTTGGATGGGACCCGGGCGCACGATGGCCACTTCGATCACCAGGTCATAATAATTTTGCGGCCGCAGGCGCGGCAGCATGGACATTTGCGCGCGCGATTCGATTTGAAATACGCCCGTGGTGTCGGCGCGGCAAATCATCTCGTACACGGCCTTATCCTCAGCCGGAACGCTGGCCAAATCGAGCTTCCCGGGCGCTGGGGCGCCGGGCCGAGCCGGGCCGCCGAATTCATTGATGAGGTCGAATGCGCGGCGTATCGCGCTCAGCATACCCAAGCCCAGCACATCCACTTTCAGCAGCCCCAGCGCGTCCAGATCATCCTTGTCCCATTCGATCACCGTGCGATCGGGCATCGCCGCGTTCTCAATGGGCACGAGCTCATCCAGTCGCCCGCGCGCAATGACGAAACCGCCCACATGCTGCGACAGATGACGCGGGAACCCCAAGATTTCGGCCGTCAGCGCGATGAGGCGCGCAATCACGGGATCGTCGGGATTGAAACCGGAGGCGCGGATGCGCTCGGGATCGATGCGCTGGCCATCCCACCACTGCATGCCGCGCGCGAGCTTGTCCACTTGCGCAAGATCCAATCCCAGCGCCTTGCCGACGTCGCGCAAAGCGCTGCGCGGACGGTAGCAAATGACGGTGGCCGTCAGCGCCGCGCGCTCGCGGCCGTACTTGGCATAAATATACTGGATCACTTCTTCGCGCCGTTCGTGCTCGAAATCCACGTCGATATCGGGCGGTTCGTTGCGTTCCTTGGAAATGAAGCGTTCGAACAGCATGGCCATGCGCGAGGGATCCACTTCGGTGATCCGCAGGCAATAGCAGACGGTGGAGTTGGCCGCGGAACCGCGGCCCTGACACAGGATCCCTCGCGAACGCGCATGTTGAACGACATCGTGCACGGTCAGAAAGAACGGCTCGAATTTGAGTTCGGCGATCAAACGCAATTCGTGCTCGATGCTTTCGCGCACCGCGGGCGACGCCCCTGCAGGCCAGCGCTGTGCGCAGCCTCGCATGGTCAGCGCACGCAAATGACTGGTGGGAGTGGCACCGGCGGGCACGATTTCCTCCGGGTATTCGTAGCTCAATTCGTCGAGCTTGAAAGTGCAGCGTTCGGCGATGGCCAGCGTTTGCGCGAGCAGCGGCGCGGGGTACAGCTCGCGCAGACGCGGCAAGGGACGCAGACAGCGCTCACCGTTCGGAAATACGGCAAACCCCAAGGCTTGCAGCGGCGTATTCAGGCGAATCGCCGTCAACACATCCTGCAGGGCGCGGCGGCTGCGGCGATGCATGTGCACATCGCCTGCCGCCACTCGCGGTAATTCCAGCACCTCGCCCAGAGCTTCGAGCAACTGCAAACGGCGGCTGTCGAAGCCGCCGGTCAGCAATTCCACGCCTATCCATAAACGTCCCGGAAATCGTTCGCGAAGCCACCGGCCGTCTTCTTCCTGCCGCTGCGAGGATGCTTGGTCGGCACGCGGCAGCCAGATGATCAAGCAGCCATCGAGGGCATTCTCGAGATCGGTGCGGGTCAGCGTGTAATGACCTTTGGCACTGGCGCGGCGCGCCCGGCTGATCAAGCGGCTCATGGCGCCATAGCTCGCGCGATCGGTGGCCAGCACCACGAGTTTCAGCTCATCGAGGCAGGTGAGCTCCGTGCCGATGATCAGCGGCAGGCCATGCTGCTTGGCGGCGACGTGCGCGCGTACCACGCCCGCCAGCGAGCATTCGTCGGTGAGCCCCAACGCGCGATACTTTAACCGTTGAGCCTGAGCGATCAATTCTTGAGGGCTGGAAGCACCGCGCAAAAAAGAAAAATTGCTCAAGGCATGGAGTTCGGCGTACACGGATCAGTCCTTAAAGCGCCGGTGCATCCGCCGTTTCAGGCGAACATACCGTGCAAGTACCAACGCTTGGATTGACGCTCCTGAAAAACCCATAGCTTCGCACCCTGAGGTTGATGTGCGTTTGCGCCATGGGAGCGAGGTGCATCGGGGTCTTGGCGTGCAATGTAATAATCGCGCGCCACGCCCTTGCCGTCCCACCAACCGCTCTCGATGCGTTCAGGACCCTGTTCCAGAATCAAATCGGTTGCCAAGGCCAGCGGCGCATCCAGCAACCACACTGGGCGCGGCAGACCATCGCCGGCGGTCTTGGGGCTATTGCCGCCGGCAGGCAGGGTAGCAGCCGGGCGCAGTTCATGGACACGTCGCCAGGCCGCTTCAGGCCGATGCTCCGGGATGGAAACGACCCCATACACCGCTTCTTCGCCCAAGCGCGCGCGCAGGCGTTCCACCAATTGCGGCGCCGTATCACGGCCACCGGCGCCGGTGCCGGTGCCGGCACCCCGCGCCAATCCGGCAAAGATATCCAGCGAGGCGGCCGAAAGCGGTTGCAGAGAACCGGACAGCAATTCCATGCTGCGGACCGGCGCCGGCAACTCGAGCCGCGTCAATTTCTGGATCAGCACATCCGTCAAGCGGCGCTGCTCGCTGGTGATGCTCGCCAATCCCAAATACACACAGGTCGCAGGTTCCGTGCGGTGGCGCAGTGTCAGGCGCAGCCTCTGCACGCCGGCCTGACGTTCGCGCAAGAACTGCGCGCAGCATATGATCAACGGTTCGAGCGCCTTTTCCAAATAAGCCACGGTCTCGATCTCTGATTCAAAATCGCAGCGCGCTCGAAAACGCTCGCGCGGCACGAATGCTCTGCGCGGCGCGCAGTGTCGTGCCAGTGCAATATCGAGATCCTGCACCAGAGTTGTGCCCAAACGGCGTGTCAGACCGGCGCGCGGCAGGCGCAGCAATTCACCCAGCCGCGTCACACCCATGGCGCGCAAGGTCTGTAACCGCGCGCCATCCCAAGCCGTGCAAGCGATCGGCAACGCCGCCATGCGCCGGGGTAGCGTGCCGAGATCTTCGATGTGCACTGCAACGCCGGCGCGCGCGAACCACAACGCAGCTAAAGTCGGCGCGGTGGCGCTGTATGCCTGCAGCGTGAGGCCGCGCCAGCAGGCATCGATATCGGCATGCAAGGTTTCAAGAGGACCCAGCAGCTTCAGGCTGCCCTTGATTTCCAGCAGCAAGGCATTGGGCGGTTCGATGCTGACGAAGGAAGTGAATCGTCGTGCATGCAGGCACAGACGCTGCAGCACGGCGGCGGAATGTTCCATATCGAGCAGTTCCGGAAACACTGCGGCATACCAAAGCTGCTTTGGGCGCGCGCGCGCCGCGGTCTGCGGCGTCGGCGGTATGCCGCCTGCCTTCAATGCTCTCGGTGCGGCGTATGCCTTGGGGCTGGGCGCAGGCGAAGCGTCCTCTGCGGCAAAGAGATCTGCCGTCGGTGATTTCGCCTTGCGCAATTTCAAGGACCACCGAAATCCACGGGCCCTGGCCGGCCGCCCTGCACCTTGAGAATATCAAGACGCATCTCATGCTCACCCCGGCTCACCGCCAAGCGCAGGCTGGCGGGCGAAGATTCGAAACGATGCCGTTCAGGGCGAAACAGCACGCCGAGTGCACCGCCCGCCTCGGCCGCCAATTTCAAACGCCGCAGCCAACGATCATCAGTCCCCTTCAGCCAAAGAAATACGGCGGTGCAGACTCCCGAAGCCAAAGCCTGTTCGGCAGCCCACAGAGCCTCGGTCGCGCTGACCGGCCGCACTATGAGCAAGCGTCCCAGCTCGATTCCCTGCTGTGCTAAGGCGGGTGCGTAAGGTTCATGAGGTGGTGCAATCCAAACCAGCCAGGGTGTCTCGGTCCCGGCGCGGCCGGCTCCGCGCTGCGATTCCACCAGAGCCGGCAAGAAAAGCTGCACCTCGCCCAAGCCGGTATCATCCAGCAGCACCTCGATAAGCGACGCCGTCGGCCACCCACCCCCGGGCAAGCGGGCATCGAGCGAGCTTTTGCCGGTGGACCAAACCGGACGGGCGGGGGCAGCCGAGGCGTCTTTTAACTTCCAGACGCGTGCATCGGCCAAAATATCCGCAATTGTTGATGCTTCACGCGGCATCCACGTCTTTACCGCGACGAAGCACTCCGACGACCACCCCTTCGATAATCAGGGGCTGTGCTTTGAGATCGACACGAATGGGTTCGAAATCGGCATTTTCGGGGAGCAGCCATACGATGCTGCCTTCTTGCCGATAGCGCTTCACGGTGACTTCGTTTTCCAATCGCGCCACCACAATTTGACGGTTGCGCACCTCGGGCGTGCGATGCACGGCCACCAGATCACCATCCAGAATGCCGGCATTTTTCATACTCATGCCCTGCACTTTCAGCAGATAGTGCGGCTGGGGTTGGAATAGCTGCGGGTCGATCTGATAACGCTTTTCGATATGCTCTTCGGCCAAGATCGGACGACCGGCGGCGACACGCCCGATGAGCGGCAGTCCTAATTGTTCACGCAGAATGTCCTTGAGTTGGATGCCGCGCGAAGCGCCGGGAATGAGATCGATAACACCCTTGCGCTGCAAGGCGCGCAAATGTTCCTCGGCGGCATTCGGCGACTTGAAGCCCAAGGTGCGCGCGATTTCCGCGCGCGTAGGCGGCATCCCGCTTTCCATGATGGCGTCTTGAATGAGCCTTAAGATCTGAGTTTGACGGGGAGTAAGGTCCGACATGCAGCACCTGTATATGTAGACAGTGACTGTTATTATATACAGTCTTTGCATGCTGGCAAGTCCGCCGGTGGCACGGTAATTTGTCCTACCTATTTGACGGAATACCAATGACAAAAGAAAAACGAGATCAGCCTCAAGACCACTTCCTCGGCATGAATCAGGCCATTACGCGGCGCGATTTCCTGAACGGCATCGCCTTGGGGGCCACTGCCTTAGGGGCCAGCGCCGCCGCCGCACCCCTCCTCGCAGCCACGCCATCGGATCCCGCTGTCGCCGCTCTGGCACGTGTCGCGCTGCCGCCAGCCGCCCAGGACGCCTTCGGCTACTACCCGCCGCTCCTCACTGGGTTGCGAGGCAGCCACGCCGGCTCCTTCGAGGACGCCCACGCGCTGCGCGACGGCCATACGTGGCCCAGCGTCACGGCTACCGGCGAAGAATACGACCTGATCGTCGTTGGTGCAGGTCTAAGCGGTCTTGCCGCCGCGCACTTCTATCGCGCACGAAACCCCAAGAGCCGCATCCTCATACTCGATAATCACGACGATTTCGGCGGCCACGCCAAGCGCAACGAGTTCAACTTGGACAGCCACCTGAATTTATTAAACGGCGGCACTCTGGAAATCGACAGCCCTCGTCCCTACGGCCCCATCGCCGCCGGCTTGTTGACGACTCTCGGCGTCGACGTGGAAAAACTTGCCAAGAAGACTCAACACCTCGAGTTCTACGAGCACTTGGGCTTGCAGAGCGGGGTGTTCTTCGATCAAGAGACATTTGGCGCCGATAAACTGAGCGTCGGTCTCGACCGCCTTCCGTTCAAACAGTTTCTGGCCGATGCGCCGCTATCCGAGACGGCGCGCGCGCAAATCGTCAAGATCCAGGAAGGCAGCATCGATTACCTGGCAGGGCTGTCATCGGATGAGAAGAAAGATCGTCTGTCGCGCATCAGTTACGACGCTTTTCTGCGTGACCTCGTCCATGTGGAGCCCGCGGTGCTCAGCTTCTATAAGGCGCGCACCATGGGCGAATGGGGCGTGGGCACCGACGCCGTGTCTGCCCTCGACTGCTGGGGCATCGGGCTTCCTGGGTTTCAGGGCATGAATCTGGCGCCGGGATCGATTCGCCGCATGGGTTTCACGCCGGCGGGATATGCAGACACCGGGGGATCACTGCGTCTGCATTTTCCCGACGGCAACGCGACCCTCGCCCGCCTCCTGGTGAGAAATCTGCTACCGGGCGCGGTGCCAGGCGGCAGCGCGGAAGATGTGGTGACCGCCCGCGTGAACTATGCGCAGCTCGATCGCAGTCCGGCGGCGGTTCGATTGCGTCTCAACAGCATTGCCATCCGCGCGCGGCATCTGGGCGATCCAAAATCCGCCGCTAGGGTGGAAGTAACCTATCTGCGTGGCGGACAGGCGTTCAGTGCACGCGCCGGCGGCGTGGTGCTGGCCTGCTATAACATGATGATTCCCTACTTGTGCCCGGAGCTGCCGCGGGCGCAGCAAGCGGCGCTGCACCAGCTGGTCAAGACGCCGCTGGTCTACACCAGCGTCGCTCTGCGCAATCGACTGGCCTTCGATGCCTTAAAAGTGCACCGGGTGTACGCGCCGGGCGGCTATCACACTTATTTCCATCTGAACCCACACGTCAATATCGGCGGCTACCAAAGCCCCAAATCCGCGCGACAGCCGATCCTGCTGCACATGGTGCGCACGCCCTGCATGCCGGGATTGACTGAGCATGAGCAGAATCGAGCGGGGCGCGCGGAATTATTGAACACCCCGTTCGAGACTTTCGAGCGCAACATCCGCGATCAGCTGGCGCGCACCTTGAAAGGCGGCGGATTTGATCCCGCCCGCGACATTACGGCCATCACGGTGAATCGATGGCCGCATGGCTATGCGCCTGAATACAATCCTCTGTTCGATCCGGACGTCCCTGAGCCTGAGCGGCCGCATGTCATCGGACGCGCCCCCTTTGGCCGCATCACCATTGCCAATTCCGACTCCGGGGGTGGAGCGTATACCGATTCGGCCATCAATCAGGGGCATCGTGCTGTCACAGAGCTGCTGCGCGGCTAGTGAAAACTCTGTGTTTTCGCTGTAAAATTTACACGCCAAGACTGCATTCTTAATGATGATTTAATTTCTAAAGAACGGAATCGCAAAAATTCGTCGCTATTCGCTGACAAATAACGCATTTCAGTTGCATTCGACGCGCGAATTTGGCTTTATGTACGACTGTGTTGCGACGCAGACGGGCCCGACATGGTGACTGGGCGGGTTTGTGGCAATACTTCGGGACTTTCCGATACGAACCGATACGAACGAATTAACCCTAGGGGAATATTTATATGAATTTGACCACCACACTTAAGGCCTCTCTCGCCGTGGCCTGCGTAGTTGCATTCGCAGGTTGCACCGATCTGAAGCCGATGCAAGCTCAGATCGACGATCTGAAATCACAAGTCGGCAAACTGCAGGGCGATGTGGCGAAGGCCTCGAGCGATGCGGCTGCCGCCAACAGCGCTGCTGCCAGTGCTCAGTCGGCCGCTTCCGGCGCGCAGAGCACTGCGAACCAGGCCTTGTCCACCTCGCAGGCGAATTCGACCGCCATTGAGGCGATCAACGAGAAAATCGATCGCATGTTCAAGAAGTCGGTTTCGAAGTAAGACGACACGGCTCTTAAGGCCGGAACGCCGCGGGTAATTCCGCGGCGTTTTTTTATGTGGGGAAGCAGCGCTACCCCCTGGGTCGTGTCTCAATAGCGGATGAGCGCCGATCCCCAGGTGAAGCCGCCGCCGAAGGCCTCCAGCAGCAGCAACTGCCCGCGCTTGACCCGGCCATCGCGAATACCGGTATCAAGAGCCAGCGGCACGGATGCGGCGGAGGTGTTGCCCTGGGTGTTGATGGTCACGATGACCCTTTCCATCGGCAAGTCCAGCCGCTTGGCAATCGCCTCGATGATGCGAATGTTCGCCTGATGCGGAATCAGCCAATCGAGCTGATCCTTGCTCACGCCGTTGGCGGTGAGCGTCTCGGTGACCAACTGTCCCAACGTGTTGACGGCGACCTTGTACACCTCATTGCCCTTCATCTGCACCCCGGCCTTGCCTTCGCGTATCAATTTGAAGCCCTTCGATACGCCGTCCGGGTACAGCAGCAGATCCTTATACTTGCCGTCCGAATGCAGTCGGGTGCTGATGATGCCCGGCTCGGCCGAAGGTTTCAGGATCACGGCGCCCGCACCGTCCGCAAACAGCACGCAGGTGCCGCGATCGTTCCAATCGACGATTCGCGTCAGGGTCTCCGCACCGACGACCAGAGCGCATTTCGATTCGCCCAGCCGTACGAATTTGTCGGCGACGCTTAAGGCGTAGACAAAACCCGTGCAGGCCGCCTCCAGACTGAACGCCGGACAGCCGTGAATTCCCAATCGGTCCTGCAGCAAGGTGCCGACGTTCGGAAACACCAGGTCCGGCGTCGTCGTGCCGACGCAGATCAGATCGATGTCGGCGGCCGCAACCCCCGCATCTTGCATCGCGCGTCGCGACGCATGTTCCGCAAGGTCGGTTGTGGTCTCGCCTTCCGCTGCAACGTGGCGCTGTTCGATTCCCGTTCTGGTGCGGATCCATTCGTCGCTGGTGTCGACCAGCTTTTCAAGTTCCGCGTTGGTAAGAATCTTCTTCGGCAAGTAACTGCCGGTACCGGCGATGCGCGCGTACATTGACATGCCTTAGGCTTCCTGCGACGTGTGCAGTCGTTGCGCAATGCGCGCCGGCACGCCATTGCGCGCTTCCAGCACCGCTACTTCGATTGCGCGCTGAAACCCGAATAGATCGGCGCCGCCGTGACTCTTGATTACGATGCCATTCAAGCCAATCATGCTCGCGCCATTGTAGCCGCGGGGGTCGATGCGCGTGCGAAATGCGCGCAGCGCGGGCCGCGCCGCGAGGAACCCGAGCTTGCGAAATGCGGTGCGACGGAACTCCTCGCGCAGCACGTCGGTGATCAGACGCGCAGCTCCTTCCATGGTCTTCAGCGCCACATTGCCGGTAAATCCGTCGGTGACGACCACGTCGACCTTGTCGGAAAAAATATCGTCGCCCTCGACGAAACCGACGTAGTTGATGTCCATTGCGCCCAACAAATTATGGGCCGCCTGCACGATGTCATTGCCCTTGATGTCCTCCGTGCCGATGTTGAGCAGGCCTACTCGTGGCCTGGCGTGCGCTCCTTCGAGGTCGGCGGCGAGCACTGATCCCATCACTGCAAACTGGCACAGCTGCACCGGCGTACACGAGGCATTGGCCCCGAGATCCAGCATGTAAGTGTGGCCGCCGCGCGAAGGGATGAGCGAGACGATGGCCGGCCGTTCCACCCCGGGGAGCATTTTCAGCACGAAGTGCGCGGTGGCCATCAAGGCGCCGGTGTTGCCCGCGCTCACGCAGGCATGCGCATCATTCGTCTTCACGAGGTCGATGGCGCGGCGCATAGAGGAATCTTTCTTGCGCCGCAGAGCTTCGCGCGGATGATCGGTCATCTGGACCACATCGGATGCAAACAGGCAGGACACATTGGAAGGGGCCGTGCCGCCCAACTCGCGCTCCAAATCGGCTTGACGTCCGACCAGAGTGAAGCGCACATCGCTGAATTCATTTGCTGCGGCCACCGCTGCGGGCACACAGACCGAGGGCCCACGGTCGCCGCTCATGGCGTCGATGGCAATATGGAGCAGCGCAGACACTTTGCGTCAATCAAGCCCGAGCGGCGCGCGAATCGCCGCCGGCAAATTGCGGCCTATTCTTCGGCCGCCGCGGCGTCCGCTTTGGTCTGCAGCACCTTGCGGCCGCGATAAAATCCCTCGCGGGAAATGCGATGCCGCGAATGGGTCTCGCCGCTCTTGGCGTCGATCGACACGGCGGGAAGAGGCAGCGCCGAGTGTGAGCGATGCATGCCGCGCTTGGACGGGGTTTTTCTGCTTTTTTGAACTGCCATGAGTGCTTTGTCCTATCAAGTTTTCTTCAACAAATCCTGCAACGCGGCAAATGGCCGCGTCGGTTCCGATAACCCATCTGCCCTGTCGACCGCAGCGTACTTGGGCGCGCGGCCGCAGCTCTCTGCGGCACTGCAAACCGCCACGATCGGCAAGGTCAGCAATAATTCCTCTTCGGCCAGCTCGCACAAGCTGATCGAGCCGTCGTGCATCGCATACAACTCGCGCTGCGAATTCGACGCATCGAGGCCCATGCTGCTCGAAAATTCAACCTCACTGCTGCCCGCGGCCACGAATGGAAAGCCTCGCAAGCAGCGCTGGCATACCAAGAGCGGCGTCGCCTCGACCGTTACGCTGGCGCCCGCTCGCTCCGAATCGACTCTGGCAAATGCAAATCTCGCACGCACCGACCCGTGCGCATCCGCCAGCAAGTCCTGTAAGCGAGGCATAGACTGAAGCGGGTAGACACGTTCCAGCACCACCGAGTTCTCGGCCAGCTGCGCGCAATCGACTCGGTCAGGCAAGCCCGGGGCCATGGGGCGCGTATAATAGGGCGGGTTCCCACCCCTGTCAAAATGAATCGGGTGCAAGTCGTTGTTTTTGAAGTCTCCGCCTTCACTTATTTTAGCTTCGACCTCGACTTACCGCCGGCAGCTGCTCGGCCGGCTGCGTCTGCCATTTTCTTGCAGCGCCCCTGCCGTCGACGAGACCCGCCGCAACGGCGAGAGTCCGTTCGACCTGGCGGTGCGGCTGGCCAAGGCTAAGGCCGTAGCCGTGGCACTTCAACATCCCGATGCCTGGGTCATCGGCTCCGATCAAGTCGCGGTGCGCGTGGACGCCTCGCTGGGGGAGCTGATCCTCGGCAAGCCGGGTACGGAGGCGCATTGCGTTGAGCAATTGCGTGGCAGCTCCGGTCAAGCGGTGTCGTTTATGACTGCCGTCGCGGTGGTGCTGCACAGCGGACATGCCACACATGAATTTATCGATACCACCCAGGTGATATTTCGCAGCCTCGATGACGCCACCATTGCACGCTATGTTGCGCTCGAGCAGCCCTTCGATTGCGCCGGCGGCTTCAAGAGCGAGGGCCTCGGGATCACGCTCTGCGAATCAATCGACAGCACGGATCCGAGCGCTCTCATCGGGCTGCCGCTGATTCAGTTGGGCAAGGTGCTGCGCAGCGTTGGGTTCGAGCTACCGTGAGCGCGGCGCGTGCTTCGTGCGTGCCTTGCGTACCGGAGCGGCCCGGCCTGTAGCGGCCCTACCTGGCGAGGCCCTGCGCTTAATCGGCGTGATCGCATCGAGTACCGCAGCCAACTCGCTGGCCAGCGGCGCGCTCGCGTGGAATGGGACACCGGAACCGGGCCACTCGAAGGCGACCGATTGTGCGTGCAAGAAGGTACGCTTCAGTCCATGGCTCTTAAGTTCAGCATTGCGGTCGCGATCGCCGTACTTGTCATCGCCCAGCAGCGGGTGCCCGGCAAAGGAAGCGTGAACCCGAATCTGATGCGTGCGCCCCGTCGGAATGTCCACTTCCATCAGAGTCGCGAGTGCGCCGAAGAACGTGACCGGCTTGAAGATGCTGGTCGAATCCTTGCCGGCGGCAGCCACCCGCACATGTCGCTCGCCGTGTTGGCGATTGTCGGTGGCGAGCGGAGCGTCGATGCGCTTGGTCCCTAGTTGCCAGCTGCCGGCGACCAGCGCCAAGTAGGTCTTGTGCATGCCGCCGTTGCGAATCAAGGCATGCAGCGCCGTCAGCGTGCTGCGGTCGCGCGCCACCAATAGGACACCGCTGGTGTCGCGGTCGAGACGGTGTACCAGTTCCAGGGTCTCGCGCGGCCGCGACGCGCGCAGTGCCTCGATGACGCCGAAACTCATGCCGCTGCCGCCGTGCACGGCGACACCAGCCGGCTTGTCGATGACCAAGAGATGCTTGTCTTGAAATATGACCGCTCGTTCGAGCAGATCCATCAGGCTGCTCGAAGGCCTTCCTACGGCCACGCCTTCCCCTTCCTCGCCGGCGTCGATCCGCACCGGCGGCAGGCGCACTTCGTCGCCCTCCTGAATGCGGTATTCGGCCTCCACCCGCTTTCGGTTGACACGAACTTCGCCCTTGCGCAACAGCCGATACACGCGGCTGCGGGGCACACTCTTGAAGTGCCGCATCAAGAAATTGTCGATTCGTTGGCCGGCCTCATCGGCAACTACCGTGCGCATGGTCACGGGACTTTTCGGGATATACAGGCGATTCGGTACCGCCTCGTTGCTGTTCATATATTAGTGATCTTCGGTGAGCAATCTTCTAAGGTCTTGATTACATTGACCCAGTGGGGATGTCGTGATAATGTCTCAAAACCGTGTCAGGCGCTGAACCATTTCTGGGCGACGCCCGTTTCTAAAGGGTTATGCAGGTAGACACCGGTTTCGGTGGCCTCCCATCCGTTGGGGAGCCGCATATTAGTTGGTTCTGGAATTCCAGACCATCGCTC
>JBDUEQ010000070.1:0-7875 GCA_040002315.1 Gammaproteobacteria bacterium | reverse complement strand
CCATCACCCAATATTGAGCGTTGGGCGTACCGGCGAACTGCGCCATGAGCTGCGGCACGATCGGAACGAGCACAACGATTCCCATCACGGCGAGCGTGATCGGCAAAAGGAGCACCACGCCCTGACGAGCGCCGGGGATTTCCCCACTCACGTTGGACCCTGCTGTGGGGCGGCGGATTCGCCCGCGATCATGCTTTGCAGCTTTCTCATACGACTCTGGCTTTCTCGCCGATCGTCGCCACGGTGGTCTTCGCACCGGTCATGATGCCGCCCAAGCTGGAAGGGTGAAGATAGTCGGCGTGACTTAAATCCAAAATATTGTCCGTGAGGAGGCGGTAGTTGGCGGCCACTCCCATGTGCGAAACGATCGTGGCCTTGACGGGTGTCTCGTCGATAAACGCTAGATTGGGTATTTCTTCAAGACGGGCAGGCTCATCGCCGAACCAAATCCAAATCGCCCTGTGTCGCTCCACGACTGCAAACGCTCGGACGTGCATGGCCTTGGTGATGCCGCCGTGCGGGTTACGAATGCACTCGCCTTTGGCATTAAATCCCAGCCCATGATAGCCGCAGGTGACCGCGTCCCCTTCGATACGCCCGGCAGATAATGGGGCAAAGCGGTGCGGACACCGGTCGTGAAGGGCCGCCAACTTCCCCTCACCCGTCCGAAAAATGAGCAGCGGAAGATCAAGGATGGTACGAACCAGCGGGCCGGCCATCGTCACCTCGTCGGACCATGCCGCTTGATACCAGGTATTTTGCAGGTAGGCGCCGCTCACAGTTACGCCAGGGTCTCTGCGAACCAGTCAGCGATGTAGTCCCTGCCGAAAGACATGTTGTCAGCGCCGACATGCTCGACGCCGCCTTCGCGATCCGTAAAAATCTTCAACTCGCGGCGCGGAGAATTGATGAGCTGGTCGTACGACTGATGAGCGTAGTCGACGGAGATTTGTCGGTCTCTTGCCCCATGCGTCACTAAAAAGGGCACCTTGATTTTGTCGAGGACGCCGTTCAAATGCATTCCTCGGGACTTCGCTTCGAAGTCCGCCATGTTGTTCGCGCCAAATACCCACATCACATGTTCCCAATAATGAGGGACCGGATTCTCCCCTTCGCGCTTGAGGCGCTTTTGCTGGACCTCGGCCCAATTGTGATTGGCGCCCCAGACGGCTCCACTGGCGAAGCGAGGCTCGAAAGCAACCGCGCGCGGCGAGAAGTATCCGCCGAGCGATATACCCACCATGCCAAGCCGCGTCGCATCGATATCCTCTCGCGATGCCATCCAGTCGACGCAGGGACTGGCCCACTTCTCGCTCTCATGGGTCGCCGGAAAACCGTAAAGGCGCAGCGCTTCGCCAGTTCCGGGCTGGTCAACAGACAACGTAGAGATACCGCGGCGTGCCAGCTCGCGGGGCAGGCCGGACCAGTAAAGCAGTTCCTTGCAGCTGTCGAGGCCATTCACGTAAAGAACGCACGGGGCGCGGCCGGTGGCTGACTCTGCCTTGGTAAACAGCGCCGGAAGTGATTTGCCCTGATAGGGGATTTCATAGCGCACGCAATTCTCGCGGCCCCAATCGATGTAGCGGCGAAAGGCGGACTGTCCCTTCGCGAAAGTGGCTTCCCGGCCGGGGTGGCCGTGGCCCTGCATCCGCTCCGCAGTGATGTAGTAGAGAGCCGCTCGGCGCAACTTGTTGGCCGCGGACAAGCGCCGGTTCAATGCTGCATCCTCATCGGCCAGCTCTACCAGCTTGTCCGCCATCTTGACCCACTCGGCCAGGAACTTGGCAGTGCCCGCATCAGCGCCCTGCGCCGCCGCATCCTTGATGGGCTTGCACATGTCGATGATTTCGCCGAGCTCGCCGCCACTGGCGGTGGCAATGGACAAAGACAGGTTCCAAATGTAGTTGGGAAAATATTCAAATAATGCCATGCCAAATCCCCTGTCTATTAATCAACATTGCCGGCGCGCCAGGCGCTAGACGGCAGCGGGCTGGAACAGACCCTTGTCAGGCTCCGGTTTCGGCATGGTGTGCGGGCCACCGGCCCCTATGCCCCACTGATCCATGATTTCCGCTTTGGGTACGTGAACGGTGGGCAACCAAGTGCTGTCATCGACGCGCTCGAGCTCCGCGGTATATTCCACCGCGAATCCGCCCGGCGTTGTGAAATAACTGAAGGTGTTGTTGCCCGCCGTGTGGCGTCCCGGACCCCACAGGCAGTCCGTTTTGAGGCGTTTGAGCTTCGCAACCCCGCGCATCATTTCATCGATGTTCGCCATGTCGTAGGCGACATGATTCAAACACGGTGGGCCGGGTAAAACCGCGAGGCGGTGATGCCATTCGTTGCAGCGTAGAAATGACATGAAATCCCCGATCCAATCGCTGACCCGAAACCCCAGCACTTCCGCAAAAAAAGCGGTGGCTTCCTTGTGTTTGGGCGAATGCAGGACGATGTGACTGATGCGATCGGGAATGGCGGCGCCTTTGGGTACCGGGGAGGCCGTGCCGCGCTTTACATCGCTCGAAACTTCGAATGGCAACCCGTCGGGCGAGAAAAAACGAAAGCCATATCCTCCACCGAACTGGTCGAGCGTCTTCGGCGCAAAGATTATCCGGCAACCGGCGGCAACCACTTTCTCATGGAGCGCATCGACATCCGCCCGCGTGTCGGCCGCCAGGCCGATGACATCCACCCGCTTTTCAGCGCTCTTGCGCAAACGCACCACATACAGCTCATCGTGCGCTACGGTCGCAAAGTAGACGAGATCGCCCTCCGCATGCACCTCCTTGAGGCCCCACTGATCGCGATAAAAGGCGCGCTCGGTTTCCAAATCGGGAACCCCATAACCGACATATCTAATCTCTGTAACTTTGCTCATCGTGCGTCCTAGTGAATCGTTGGGGCTTTGTGAAACACGCCGCCTTTCATGATGGCGCGAAGATTGTTCTTGTCCTGAAGTATGGTTACATCCGCGGTCGGATCGCCCTTCACCAATAGAAGGTCGGCGAGCCATCCGATCTTTAGCTGGCCCACGGGCATGTCCATGAGCGCACCGCCGTCCAGCGTCGCCGCGAGCAGTGCATCCGTCGCAGAAAAGCCAAGCAGCTTGACGAAGAGTTCCAAGTCGCGCGCGTTGCGTCCGATGGGGTTGTACGGAAATCCGTAATCGCCGCCCGGCAGTACCCGTATGCCGCGATCGCGCATTTCAGGAATAATGCGCTGCATCGCCTCGAGTCCTGAAGAAGCACCCATTCGCTGCGCCTCCGCCGCTCCGATGCCGAATGCCTTCGCTTCATGCAGGCGCGCATACAGCAGGCCCGCCGCCGGCGAGACGAAAATCTCGTGCTTACGAGATTCAAGCAGGTCAAGGGCTTCTTCGTCGGCAGAGGTGCAATGATAGATCGCTCGAAAGCCCGCCCGCACCGCGCGCTTTATCGCCTCTGCGGCCTGCGCATGGCAGGCGAGCCAGATACCGGCTTCACGTGCGGCGCTCCCGATCGCCTGCGCTTCCTCCTCGGAGTACATCAATACTTGGGAGCCACCCGGTGCAAAACCCTCATCGCTAGACATCAGGAACTTGATCGTGTCGCAGCCGAGCATCTTCATGGAATGAATATAGGTCTGCAGCCCATCGATGCTTCGATCATGGGTCGGATCGTGACCGGCGGGCACGCCCATGACGCCTTCCGCCCCTTTTTCGAGCGCCGAGGCGCGCAGCCGGGGGCCCGGCAGGTAACCCTGGTCGATCATGTCGCGCAGTACCGGCTCGAATCTCTCGCCGAGCGATCCCGCTGAATAGGCGCTCGTGAAGCCATGGTCGAGCGTGATTCGCGCATTCTGCGCCGTCACCAGCAGATGCTCCTCGAGAGGCAGTCGCATCGTATTGACGACGCGTTCGACAGAGCTTGGCCAGGTCAAATGCGCGTGCGATTCAACGAGTCCCGGCATCAAAGTGCCGCCCTGGCCGTCGACCACCGTGGCGCCGGCGTCCGCAGTCACGGCGCCTCCCTGAACGACTTCTTTTATGGTTTGGCCACTGACCAGCACTTCGCCGAGGAAGGGCGGAGTGCCGCAACCGTCGAAAACGCGCACATTCGTGAAGCAAATGTCGCTCACGCGGCCGTCCCGTCGGTCTCGCGCTCCATCCAGCGCGCCAACGCACGCCGCGCCTGAACGCCGGCGGCATCGCACTTGACACTGACTTCCCACTCCGCGGGATCACGGGGATCTTTCAACCGGGCTGCTTGAATGGCCTCGAGGATGCACTTGTCCTCATCGAAGCCGACCTTGCTCAGCGCTTCAAATCCTTGCATGAGCTGCGGCGATGTGCCGTGATCGCGACCCAAGGCGTAGTAGTGGAGCATGCTCGTACCACTGATCGGTGTGGTCGCGTGCGCCACCCTGAAGCGGCCTGCGATGGCTTGGCTGTCGACAGCGCGAGGATCGATAAAGTCGACAGCTGCGACCTGCAACGCAGGCGAGATAAATGAGCCGTAGTTTTCCCGATTAAAAGGAGTGCCGGGTGGCACCCCAAGCGCTGCGGCGAAGGGGGGTGGCAGCGGGCCGCCGACGAACGACTGGCTGAAGGTAACGTTGTCGCCCTCGACGGCGACCTTCGGAGGATCCACCCAATCGGTGATCTTGAAAGTGGACGCGTGCACATATCCGAAATGCGTCAGGTCGAGTACGTTTTCCTTGAGCAACATGAAATTGGCCGCCATGTCGATGCGACCGCAAATGACGGAAAACGAGGGATCGTCCGTCCAAGGCAGCACCGGTGCCGCGGGAACAGCGGTCAACGCGTCCGGATCGCCGAGATAGATCCAAATAAACGGCGCCCGCTCGCCCTCCGTGGAAAGGGCGGCCACCCACCAGCAGTACATTGGATAGTTGCGCTGCGAATTGGTGCGCGGTGCGCGCCAGGCGGATTTCTTCATGTCACCGCCGCGGTGCCGGCATCGGCGATGAGGGCCGCCGCCGCAATCCCCGCCAGAGCGCAAATTTCATCGTTGTCCGACGTATCGCCACTCACGCCGACCGCGCCGACAATTGCGCCGCCGGCATCTCGAATCAGCACTCCTCCCGGCACCGGCAGAATTCCCCGCGGAAATATGGATGCCAGAGAGAAAAAGAACTGCGGCGAATGCTGGGCGCGGCGCGCAAGCTCGCGGCCGCCAAAGCCCATGGACAAACATCCGGACGCCTTGGTGATGGCGATGTCCGGGCGACCGATGGCGGCTCGTTCATCGCGCAGCAGCGCCAAAACATGCGCTCCCGTATCGAGCACCGCGATGCACAGCGGTGCGAAGCCACGCTGTTTACCTTCTTGCAGCCCGCTCGAAGCAATCTGGACAGCCTGATCAAGCGTCAACATTGCTACACTGGCCCGTGCATATTCATATAGGTTCCGAGATGACTCGATACATTTCCTGGGTGGCCTGCGCCGGGTCGATGTCCGGGCCCTTGCCGAGCTGCCCGTAGCAAAGGGCTTTCGATTTCTCGACGATGAAGCGGCAGCGCTCGAAGCGCCTGTCGCGGTATTTTGCAAAGGCCTCCTCGGGATCTGCCGCCTTGGAGAGTTCGTCGGCAAGCACCAGCGAGTCTTCGATGGCCATGCCGGCGCCTTGGCCCAGATGCGGGGTCGTCGCGTGGATGGCATCTCCCAGCAACACAATGCGGCCACGGTGCCAGGCACCGGTTAAGAACACCCAATCAAGCGGCCGGTAGACGACCGAAGCATCGTCCGTGATGTCATTCCCCAAGGCTTGAATGGCCGGCGCACAGCCGATGAGTTTGCTGCGCATGACCTGCGCAAGACCCGTCGATTGATAGTGGGTGTTGGCTTGCTCAGCGGTCGTTACGAACATGTACATGAGGGCATTCGACAGCGGTACGAGTCCGGTGCCGACCCGCCCCATGTAGGCGTGAATGCCCTCCACATCGGGTGCACGCGCGAAGTTGTAGCGCCATACGCCTTGGCCGGTGAATTCAGCCTTGGGGGCGTCAGGAAAAATGCCGCTTCGCGTTTCAGAGTGCAAGCCGTCCGCGCCGACCACCAGGTCATAGTCTTTCGGCGGCAGGGAAGACGAGAACTGCACCCTCACGCGCTGACCATCATCTTCGAGAGTCTTGGCGACGACGCCCTGGTAGACGCGGGTACCCGCCCGACGCGCGCTGGCGACCAGCACGTCGCGCAACGCTCGCCGGCTGATTCCGACGTTGGCCGGGTACCCGTCGAGCAATCGCGGTGAGGGGATCTTGGCGACGCGCGTGCCGTCGGGCGCAAACACGCTCACATGGTCGAAACCGAAGCCGGCCTCGATGTAGTCATCGAGCACCCCGAGCTCAGCGACCGCGCGCACCACATTGCCCTGCTGAATGATGCCGACCCCATACACGGTCATATGTGGGTCACGTTCGATCAGGTCGACGCTAAACCCTCGTCGGCACAAGGCAATGGCGGCGGTCAATCCACCGATGCCTCCGCCGATGATAAGCACGTTCGCGTGTTTCAAGACGCGCTCCGCTGCGCGTTGCCAATTTCCCCCATCGAGACCTCCCGCCGCCTGAATTAGCGAACTGAAGGCCACAATAAAGAATTCGGCAGATCAGTAAAACGGATTCTTTCGATTGATATCCATTCACCGCCTCTATTGAAGGGCTACGATCTCCTGCAGCTGCTGGCGCAGCCAGATGAGGCCGCCATCCTTGGCCCGTGCGAAGTGGTACTGCACCATTTCTCGTAATATGGGTACTTCGAATGGAAGTTGCACCACAGAAATGGCATAGCGCGCGGCCATGGCCCGGGCGAGCCGTTCATGCATGATGGCCAGACGCGTTGTGCCCTCCAACAGGATGGGCACGGTGGTGAAAGACGGCGCGATCACTTCGATCCGGCGCGTCAGACCCGCATCTTCGAGCGCTTTGTCCGCAAATGAACTCACGTGTTGATTGCCGATCGCGACGCCGACGTGACCAGCCTGCAGGAATTGCTCTTTCAACAGCGGCGCGGACATGATTGGATTGCCGCTCCACCCCACCACGACGTGCCGTTCCTCGAACAACAACTCCGATGGCAGGACCGGCGAGGTGTAGCCCTCGGGCGTGATCAGCAGGTCGATTTCACCGTCCTCGATCTGCTTGCGCACCAGCTCGCTGGGCAACAGAATTTCCAGTTGCACGCCCGGGGCCGTCTCGACCATGCGAGTCACCAGCGGAGCCAAGACGACTGAAGTGACATAGTCGGAGGCCACCAGGCTGAATGAGCGCTGTGAGGTTTGCGGATCGAAGCCCGGTACCGCACTGACCAACAGGTCGAGCTGGCGTACACAATCACGGACCTGCGGGTGCAGGGTTTGTGCGAACGCCGTCGGGTACATGCGCTTGCCGCTCACCACGAGGATTTCATCCCCGAAATAGTCCCGCAGTCGTCCTAAGGCAGAACTCATGGCGGCTTGACTCAGATGCATCCGCTCGGCGGCCCTGGTTACGCTGCGTGTATCCAACAGCGCATCAAACGCCAGCAGAAGGTTCAGATCCAGGCCTTTGAAACGCATGCCGGCCCCACCTATTCATGGAATCTATGCATTTCCATTGAAACAAAAAGCTTATCAAATGACCAGCAGAACCCTAGCCTTGCACATCCAAGCCGCCCACACAGAGCGCGGTGGAGGCAACTTGTGGGGAGTCATATGAATAAGACACTGTGCTTTGGGCTGGTCATCATTTCGGTCGGAACGTGGACGGGGTCGAGCGCCGAACAATCCCAGGTTTCCACTGCGGCAGCCGGCGATGCGCTGCAAGAGATCGTCGTGACAGCACAACGCCGTGAGGAAAACCTGCAGCATGCAGCCGTCGCAGTGACCGCGTTGACGG
>JBDUEQ010000069.1:0-8883 GCA_040002315.1 Gammaproteobacteria bacterium | reverse complement strand
TCGAGTATCCGAACGCTGACCCGTGCTTGATTGTCGCTCATGCCTGCTCCATCGATTTCAATCGGCCGATCATTGCTTCGACGCGCGCGCGGACCTGTTCGTTCTTCTGCAGCAGACTGGCGCGCTCAGAGGTGAGCGTTTCCTGCCGCTGCCGCAATGCACGGTTCTCTTCCTTGATCTGAGCGACGGTCACGATTAGGTCTTCGAGCCGCTTCTCCAGCCGCTTCAGTTCGAGTTCCACCGCAGACTTCGGGTTAGCTTCGTTCATAGGCTGCCAATATAGAGCGCGCCAAAGCGCAATGCAAAGGGCTGCTGAGGAGGCTCCCATGTCCCTACTGCGGTATTATCCTCCCATTATGATCGCGGATATTCGATTCAAGGACTTTGAAGACGTGCTGGCGACGGCCGGCAGCCTGGCCGATGCCGCCGAGGCGCATGGATCGTTGTGCGGCGCGTTGTGTTCCATGTCGCCTTACAAGATGCAGGATTGGGTAAATGAGATCCTCCCCGACGGCGCGGCACTGTCCGATGAATCATCGGCGATGCTCGAAAAGGTGTTCACGGCCACCGCCACTTCCTTCGGCGAGCAAGGCATGGAATTCGAACCCCTGCTGCCGGACGACGAGCAGCCGCTCAATGGCCGCGCCAACGCACTGGCGCTGTGGTGCACCGGATTTCTTTACGGCTTGGGCACTGGACATATTTCCGATCTGGAGGGCCTGAACGGCGATGTCGGAGAAATAGTTCGGGACTTCACCGAGATCTCGCGGGCTACCGGCGATGATGCCGATGGGGACGAATCCAACGAGCAGGCCTATGTGGAATTGGTCGAGTTCATCCGGGTCGCCGCCCAAGTCGTTTTTGAAGAGTTGTTGCCGCTTCGCCGGCAGGTCTATCCGGCGCAGCAGCGGCTGCATTGAGCCGAGGCCTCTAATGGACCGCAAGGAGTTCGCGCGCCGGCGGCGCCAGTTCATGCGTATGATCGGCAAGGACGCCATCGCGATCCTGCCGGCGGCGCCCGTTTGCCATCGCAATGGCGACATCGAATACGCCTATCGGCAGGACAGCCATTTTCACTATCTCAGCGGGTTTCCTGAACCGGATTCAGTGGTGGTGCTGGTGCCGGGCCGTCCCCAGGCGGAGTATCTCTTGTTCGTGCGCGAACACGACGCGGCGCGCGAGGCCTGGGACGGAGCGCGGTCGGGGACCGAAGGCGCGGTCGAGCGCTATGGCGCCGATGACGCCTTCCCCATTACGGACATCGACGAGATTTTGCCCGGCTTGCTGGAACAGCGTTCGCAGATATATTACTCCATGGGGACGCACCCGGATTTCGATTCCCATGTCTTGAGTTGGGTCAATGGATTGCGGTCGCAAGCACGCCAGGAAGCCGCAACACCGCATGAGTTTGTCGCACTCCGGCACGTGCTCGACGACATGCGCCTATACAAGAGCCGTGCGGAGCAGGCGAGTCTGCGGCGCGCCGCACAGATCGCCGTAGGCGCGCACCGGCGAGCCATGCGTTTTGCGCGTCCCGGGCGCATGGAGTACGAAGTCATGGCCGAGTTGCTGCATGAGTTTCGCTCGCACAATGCAGACATTTCCTACTATCCGATCGTCGGCGGCGGCGCAAATTCCTGCGTCATGCACTACCGCGACAATAATCAGCGGCTATGCGACGGAGATCTGCTGTTGCTCGACGCGGGCTGCGAACATGAACTGTACGCCTCGGATATCACGCGAACGTTTCCCGTGAGCGGCCGTTTCACTGCGGCGCAGCGCGCGGTCTATGAGGTGGTGCTGGAAGCCCAATTGTCCGCCATCGACAAGGTGCGCCCGGGGAACCACTGGAATCATCCTCACGAAGCTGCCGTGCGCGTGATCACCCAGGGCTTGATCAAGCTGGGATTGCTCAAGGGGAAATTGAGCGTGCTGCTCAAGGATCAGGCGTATCTGCAGTTCTTCGGCCACCGGACCGGTCACTGGCTGGGATTGGACGTGCACGATGTCGGCGATTACAAAGTCGGCGGCGAGTGGCGGGTGTTGGAGCCCGGTATGACGCTGACGGTCGAACCCGGCATTTACATTCGACCGTCAGCGCGCGTCCCCAAGGAATTCTGGAACATCGGCGTGCGCATCGAGGACGAGGTACTGGTCACCGCGGATGCTCCGGAGGTTCTGACGGGCGCGCTGGAGAAAACCCCGGAAGCGATCGAAACTCTGCTGCGGGCCGCGTGATGTCCGGAATTGAGACAGAGCAACCCTTCGACATCGCCATCGCCGGCGGCGGCATGGTTGGAGCCAGTCTTGCCGTAGCGCTGGCGCCGTTGGGATTGAGGGTCGCGCTCATAGAGGCAGTGCCGCATGATTCGGCATCGCAGCCCAGCTTCGATGAGCGCACCACGGCATTGTCCAACGGCAGCCGCCGCATCCTCGAGACATTGGGCGTATGGCGGGAAGTTGAGTCAGCGCCAACCCCGATTCGCAGGATTCATGTGTCGGATCAAGGTCGCTTCGGCTTTGCACGGATCGATGCCGTTGAACAGGGTCTTGGCGCAATGGGTTATGTGGTACCGAATCGCGCGCTGGGATCGGCGTTGTGGCGCAGGCTCGAAGCGCTTGGCGGCACTCGGATCTATTGCCCGGCGCGAGTCTCCCGGGTCGAGGGCGGCGAGCACGCGGTGTCAATGGAAATCGCTCAGGACAGCGCTACGGCCCTCATCGGCAGCAAACTCGTCGTGGCGGCCGATGGGGTGCAATCGGCGGTGCGCGGCGCCTTCGGCGTCGACGCCGACACCCGCGACTACGGGCAAACCGCGGTCATCACCACGGTGCTGCCGCAACGCTTTCACGAGCATGTGGCCTATGAGAGGTTTACCGACAACGGACCGTTGGCGCTGCTGCCGCTCGACGGCGGCCGGTGCACCTTGGTGCTGACCTTGAATCACGCAACGGCGCAGGCCGCCATGGGATGGTCGGACGCCGAGTTTCTCGCCGAAGTGCAGCGGCGCTTCGGCTTTCGTCTTGGGCGTTTCCTCAAAGTGGGACGCAGAGTTCCCTACCCGTTATCACTCACGCGCGCGGAGCGCACCAGCGCGGGGCGTTGCGTCATCGTCGGCAATGCGGCACAGGGATTGCATCCGGTGGCCGGCATGGGCTTCAACTTGGGGTTGCGCGATATCGCCAGCCTCGCCGAACTCATTGCCGAGCGTCGCGGCGAATCGCCGTTCGATCCCGGAGCCGTAAAGCTGCTGGCCGAGTACGATGAGTGGCGCGCGGCTGATCGCCGCGGGGTCATCGCATTTACCGACGGCCTGGTGCGCGCGTTCGCCAATCCGTTGGGTCTGGTGCGGCGCTTGCGCAATGTAGGTCTCTTGGCGTTCGATCTGTTGCCGCCGGCAAAGGCCGCCCTGTCGCGACTGAGCTCCGGCGCCGGCGCCGGCGCGGGTGCGCGAGTACCGAAGCTCGCCCGCGGCGTGGCTCTGCAATGACGGCACCCGGCGGCCGCGACTTCGATGTGGTGATCGTGGGCGCCGGCGTGGTCGGCGCCGTCATGGCCAGCCTGCTGGCGGTACGCAAGATCTGCGCCCCCGGACGTGTGGCCATCGTTGCTGACAGTATGGCGGTCGCGGCGGCGAATACCGATTGGGACTTGCGCGTGTTTGCCCTGAGCCGGGCATCGGAACGGCTGCTCAAGGCATGCGGTGTCTGGCAGACATTGCCGGCGCCGCATGTGTTTGCCTATGAGCGCATGTGCGTGTGGGACGCGCGCGGTAAACCACGGGGTAGGGGTTCGTTGAATTTCGATTGCGCAGAAATCGGCGAACCGAACTTAGGGCACATCGTCGACGGCCGCGATCTGCAACGGCAATGCCTGCAAGCCGCACGCAATGCCGGCACGGTGCTGATCGAGGGGGCGGTTGAGGCCATCGCCGCAGGCGATACGGGCATTTCGATGCGCCTCCGCGATGGCAGAGAAGCGCGAAGTGAGTTGTTGATTGCGGCGGACGGAACTCATTCCAAGACCCGAAACCTGCTCGGCATCGGCACAGCCGGCCATGCCTACCATCAAGATGCGTTGGTGGCGCATGTGCGCACGGCCAAGCCCCATTGCAGCACCGCGTGGCAGCGATTCCTCGGCACCGGGCCGCTGGCCTTCCTGCCGCTTGCCGACGGCCGCTCGTCCATCGTCTGGAGCCTCTCGTTGCCCGAGGCGTCGCACCTGCGCGCTCTGAATGGCGCCGCCTTCGGTGCGGCGTTGACGGACGCCGGCGGCGCGGTGCTTGGCGACTGCGAATTGTCGAGCCCTCCTTTGAGTTTTCCGCTCAAGCTGCAGTACGCGCTGGAGTACGTGCGCCCGAGAGCCGTGCTGCTCGGCGATGCCGCGCACGTCGTGCACCCTCTCGCGGGGCAGGGACTGAATCTCGGGTTGCTGGATTGCGCCGTGCTGGCTGAAGTCCTGGAGGAGGGCGGAAGTGCCGGCTACTTCGGCGAACACAAGTTGTTGCGGCGCTACGAGCGCCGGCGGCGCAGCGAAAACCTGCTGGCTGCCACGGCGCTCGATGGACTGGAGCGATTATTTGCGAGCGCGGATCCCTTGAGCGCCGGGCTGCGCGGCGCGGGATTAAGCGCGGTGGACAAGCTGCCCTACGTGAAGCACGGCCTTGCGCAGCGCGCCTTGGGCCTGTCCGGCGACGTACCGGCCTTTCTCAAAGCCGGTCGAGCTTAGCGGCGCAAATAAAGTCATTCTCAGACAGCCCGCCGATGGCATGCGTCGAGAACGTGACGTGACAGTAGTTGTAGCCGACCTCCATGTCGGGATGATGGTCTTCCGTGTTCGCGACATGCGCCAGCGCATTGACGAAGCTCATGGTGCGATAGAAATCCTTGAACTTGAGCGAACGCTTCAGGCTCTTGGAGTCGTTGGCGATTTTCCAATCCCTATGCAGCTGCTTGGCCAGGAGTTTCGCCTTGGCCGGGCTCAACGGCAGCACGCCGCCTTCGCAGGGGAGGCATTTCCTGGCTGACAGCTCCTTCACTGAGGAGCCTCAGGGTTCTTCGCGTAGGTGCGCTCGATGTAGCGTTCCACCAGATCCTGAAACTCCTCCGCGATCCGGTCCCCCTTGAGCGTCACCGTCTTGGCGCCGTCCTCGTATACCGGAGCCACGGGGTTCTCGCCGGTGCCCGGGAGACTGATGCCGATGTTTGCATGCTTGCTCTCGCCGGGTCCGTTGACGACGCAGCCCATGACCGCCACGGACATATCCTCGACGCCGGTGTGCCGCTTGCGCCACTCCGGCATGCGGTGCCGGATGTGGCTTTGAATTTTTTGCGCCAGCTCCTGAAAATAGGTACTGGTGGTGCGGCCGCACCCCGGGCAGGCAATGACCATCGGCGTGAACGCGCGCAGACCCATGGTCTGGAGTATTTCCTGCGCGACGATGACTTCTTGAGTGCGGTCGCCGCCTGGTTCGGGGGTCAGGGACACCCGAATCGTGTCGCCGATGCCTTGCTGCAAGAGCACGCCCATCGCGGCGGTGGAGGCCACGATGCCCTTGCTCCCCATGCCAGCTTCCGTCAAGCCCAGGTGCAGGGGGTAGGTGCAGCGTGCCGCCAGGGTGCGGTATACGGCGATCAGGTCCTGTACGCCGCTGACCTTGGCACTGATCACGATCATATCGGACTTGAGTCCAAGGCCTTCCGCCCGCTGAGCGCTGTTCAATGCCGACACCACGATGGCTTCGCGCATGACATCGATGGCCGCCAGCGGCGTCGCCAGTTTGGAGTTGTCATCCATCATGCGGGTGAGTAAATCCTGATCCAGGCTGCCCCAATTCACACCGATGCGCACCGGCTTCGAATACCGGCAGGCGGTCTCGATCATGTCCGCGAACTGCGGGTCGCGCTTGCTGCCGCGGCCGACATTGCCCGGGTTGATGCGCAGTTTCCCCAGAGCCTCGGCACAGGCGGGATGGGCCTTGAGCAGTTTGTGGCCGTTGAAATGAAAATCCCCCACCAGCGGCACGCTGACCCCCTGTGCGTCCAGGCGCTCCCGGATGTAGGGGACCGCGGCGGCAGATTCATCGTTGTTGACGGTGATGCGCACCAGTTCGGAGCCCGCCTTCGCCAGGGCTTTGACCTGTGCCACCGTGCCGTCGATATCGGCCGTGTCGGTGTTGGTCATGGACTGCACGACGATCGGCGCCTTGCCGCCGATGGTCAGCGCACCTACTTTTACGCCCAGGGACGTTCTACGAGAAATCATGCCGCCAATTATACCAGGGCTGCGCCCTTGGCCACGCGCACTACCACGGTACCGGCGATTTTGTCGTGCCACGCCTGATTGTTGGGGTCGAGCGCGATCCAGATGAATCCCAGGCCGGCGACCGCCAGCGAGAGGAAACAGCTGAGTGCGCGGATGATTGCGGTCTCCCAGTCCATTGCCCGCCCGTCCACCCGAACCACGTGCAGGTCCAGCACGATGCCGCCGACGGTCGAGCCGCGCAACTTCCACATTACCGCGCCGTAGGCGGCCAGCACCACCAATTCGAGGTGATGGTGATCCAGCACGCTCAAGCAGAATCCCACCAACAAAGCATCGATCAGCAGCGCTCCGATGCGAACCCAGAAGCCCGCGCGCGGCAGTGCCGCAGTGATGGGCCGCGCTGGAGTTGGCGGCGAGGAGGATTGGGTATATGCGACGGATGACGCGGATGGCGCGGCCTCCGGAACAGGTGCTGCTGCGGCGCTTGCGGCGGCCGCCGGGGCGGCCACGGTCGCGCTCGCGGGCGTGGGGTCGCTCTCAGGCGTGGCGGCAGCGCCAGGCGTTGCCATCGAACCGCGCAGGCCGTCTTTGGCGGTCCGGTGTGCCCGCGCGGCTTGGATGGCGGTGTAGATCACTGCGCCCAACCCAAGGACCCCCAGCAACTTGTAGACGAGTAATCCCAGTATCGGTACCAAGTACAAGCCCAGCACCAGAACGCCGCCGATCAACACGGCGACCACGGGATGACTCAACGGCCCCTCGCCGCGGTTGCCCGTGACGCGCCGTCCCAGCCACGCCAGCATGACCGCCTTGCCAAATAAGCCAGCACAAAACAGCGCGACCAGAACGAACGGCACAGCGGGAATACCGATCACCGTGACGAACAACAGCACCACCAGAACCGGAGTCAGCAACATCGCAATCAGCGCCGCCAGCACCGATTGTCCGGGCTGAGTCTCGAATGTCTGCACGCAACGGGTGAGGCCCTCGCGAAACAGCAAAGCGAGCACCGCGTACAGCGCCAAACAGGCTAGCGCCAGACTCCAGGCCCAGCCTAATCCTGGCGCCAGCGCCAGCGGTCGTGCGTACAGCAGGCAGTGGCGGACCCAAGAGCGCAGCCAGCCCACGCTGCCGAAGTCGCCGGCAAAGACGTTCTGCACATCGCCGTGAACGATTGCCGCGGGGTCGCGCTGCAAGTTGCCGCCCACCACGACCACGCTGCCGTCGATCTTCGCATTTGGTCCAAGTTGCATATTCCCCAACACCGCGACGACGTCGCCGTCGACCTTGCCGTCGACATAGGTATTGCCGAGAACGGATACGGTGCCGTCACTGACATCACCGGTGACTCTGGTGTCGCCGAAGATCGAGACTACTTCCCCGGCCTCGCCGTCACTGGTCGATGAGCCAAAGATGGACACGACCGAGTCGGCCTTTTCTCCGCGCGGCAGATTCGAGTCATGGCCGAGATTGACCAAGTCGCTGCCATGCCCGCGTTCCTCGTGCGGGTGGCGATGATTGTGCCAGCGGAAACGTCGGTGACCGTCCACGCTCTCGTCGGGATCATCCGGACGCTCCCAGGTGTTGTCAGTGGAAGCTGCCGGCGCAGTCGCGGTCGGCGCAGTCGCGGTCGGCGCAGTCGCGGTCGGCGAAGCCGCGTGCGCCGCGGTGGCGAGAATGACGGCGCATAGCGGCACCACCGTCAGAGATACGATCGCCAGGGATATGAATCGTCGCCACATGGAAATGTTCATGGAAGTTTCACTTACCGTCGAGAGGCTGATGAAGATAAAGCGTGCGGTACACGGCGGCGCCGAGCCCGAACAGGACTGCATACAACACCGCGCACACCGCGATGCCTTGATAGAGCCAAGTTACCGGCAGGGTTCGAGCGAGCAGTGCAAATAGATTGCCGGCCGAGACGATGAGCACGCCGATCTGACGCGCCCAGGAGAGGGACGGCGTGCCGGACTCCAGCAGGAAACGCAGGTTTGTGACGGCTGCGGTGCCGCACGCGAATACCAGCGCCACCAATGCGCCGCAAAACACCAGAAAGGCGACCTTCGCCGGCGCCGGCCAGTGCGTGAAACTGCGGCGCCACCACGGCCGCACAGCGCGGCGCTCCAGCTCGCTGAACACCCTCGATTCGAGAGTCGCCGGTGCGCCGCGCAGAGGCAGCTCGCGCAGGGTGCGGTCCAGCAATCGTTGCATCGCCTCGTCGGGTTCGTGTGCGCTCATGGCTGTTCTCTACTGTCCGTCGGCGGCGATGCCGCCGGCTTTAAGGTGGGGCAGCAGCGCTGCACGGGCGCGCCGTATATCGGTCTTGATCTTGGCCAACGAGGCGTGAAGCTTGATGGCGATCTCCTCGTAGGACATATCCTCGAAGTGATACAGCACCAGGGGCACCCGCTGATGCTGGGGTAATCGACGCAGCGCCTCGTCGATCAGCGCGCGCCGTTGCTCTGCACCCAGATCCGCGAGCAGGGTATCAGGTACGGGCACTTCCATTTCAGGGGCGGATGATTCATCGTCCGCCGCCGTCTTGCGCAGTTCCGAGAACAATCGCCAGCGCTTGCGATAGCGGGTCAAATGATTGAGTGTCAAATTGGTGGTCACGG
>JBDUEQ010000068.1:0-54532 GCA_040002315.1 Gammaproteobacteria bacterium | reverse complement strand
CGCGGATGTTGGCTTGGTCGGCGATCTGTTCCAGATCGTGCCGGAACTCGAGCGCTTGCTCGGCCGCTAGCCATGCTGCGGTAGCGTCGTTATCGCCGAGGCCGATTATTGGCTATCGGCGTCGACGGCGCCGGCAGACGCGTCGATTGCTTGGGCCAGCAGTTGCGCGTGCTCCGTGCCGAACGGCATGGGCGGGCGCAGCTTGAGAATATTGGCGTGCGGACCTTCGTATCCGATCAGGATGCGAAAATCTGCTGCCAAGGTATTGATGATCCGCTTGCAGTTGCGCTTCGAGGCGGACAGATCGCGGCCGCGCACTTCCAAACCGAGCAGCAGCCCGGTGCCGCGCACCTCACCCAAGGAGGCGTGCCGCGCGGCGACGGACTTAAGTTGAGCACGCAAGTAACTGCCGGTATTCAAGGCGTTCGCCACGAGTTCTTCGTCGTCGAGCACCTTGAGCACGGCGAGGCCCGCAGCGGCGGCCACGGCGTTGCCGCCGAATGTAGAGAAGAATCCATACTTCTTCTGAAACGCCTCGATCAATTCTCGGTTGGCGACGATGACCCCCATGGGATAGCCATTCGCCACCGGCTTGCCCAGTGTCACGATGTCAGGGGTTAGCCCGCGCCTCTGGAAGCCCCAAAAGTGCGAGCCCGAACGGCCCAGTCCATATTGCACCTCGTCGGCGACGATGAGCCCGCCGGCTGCGCGCACCCGACCGCTGACCGCCTCCGCCCATGCTGCCGGCGGATCAAAAATTCCACTGCTGGTGATTGCCGTATCGATAAAAAAGGCTGCCGGTGCGCAACCGCGGGCAGCAAGGCCTGCGACGGCCCGATCCGCATCGTCCCGCGCATCGGTCAACGCCCGAAGTCCGATGTCGTCATCAACGTTCAAGCCGGCGCGGGGCGGCGCTATCGTGAGCACTCGCGGATCATGGGGCCGGCCGGTGCTGGGAGTGAGCGCCGCGACCGCATCCGTAATTCCATGATACGCATGCTCCATGACCAGGCCGCCTTGGTGACCGCTGGCCATCTTGGCCATTCGCCACGCCACGTCATTGGCCTCGCTGCCGGAATTCACGAAGATGCAGGCATTGAGATGCCCGGGGAGCCTGGCGGTGAGTTGTTCGGCATATTCCAGAATATTGCCGTGCAAGTAACGCGTGTGCGTGGCGAGAATGGCCGTCTGCTTCTGAATCGCCGCCACCACCGTGGGATGGGTGTGCCCGACATGCGGCACATTGTTGTACACGTCCAGGTAGGCGCCCCCTTGAGCGTCGTACAGCCACACGCCCGCGCCGCGCACCAAGTGCAGCGGCTTCTCGTAGAACAGCTCGGCGCCCGCGCCCATCAGGCGATGCCGACGCTTGACATCGGCCGCAGGCACCGCTGCGATCACAGCGGCCGTAGTCGAGGTTCCCGCGGCCTCGTGCCAGGCACGGCTCAAGACTTGACGTTCCACGCTCAGCATCTGATACAGCGAACGCGCCGCGTGCGCGCTGGCCGCATCCAGCGCGCGCGCGCCTTGGCTGTCGTATTGGCGCCTCCAGGCATGCACCAGTATCGTGGTGGCGTGACGGGCTGTGACGATGTCGTAGAGCAGATCCACCTCATCGGTGTGCAGCGCCTGGCCTTGCGCATAGCCCTGCAGCACGGCGGCAACCGCATCGAGCGGCGCCGTCGCTTCGGTCAGCAGCTCCGACATCGCGACCGCCGGCTCGAAGATCAGCGGGGCGTGAATCATGTCGCCGAAATCGAGAATGCCGCAGATCGACTGTCCGTCGGCACCCACCAGCAAGTTACCCGCGTGACAGTCGCCGTGGATGGCCTGACTGCGCAAGCCGCGCAGCCGCGGCAGACACGCGAGAAAGGCGCCGGCAATCCTTTCCACCGTTTCGCGCAACGGAACCGATTCGATGGCGGCGCTGAATTGCGCAAGCTCGCCAAGACGTCTTACATCCCACGCGAGGCGCCTCGTCAAGGAAGGATGAAAAAATCCCTGCAGTGCGCGGTCCACTCGCGCCAGGGTGGCGCCGGTGTTTTGCAGCAGGGCCGCGCCCGGCGAGATTGCGGCGAACAGTCTCCCAGGTAGATAACTTAGCAGGCAGGTGGCGTAATCGATCCCATCGCGGCTGAAACGGCCCACCGTCTCTCCGCGCAACGTCGGAAACAGCCGCGGCACCGGCAGTGCCGGATCTTGCTCCGCCATATGGTCGAGCACGGCGACCAGACAGTCGTGGCTGTCGGCGTCGGTTGCGAGATCCTGTATCTTGAGCACGAACTCGCCGGTGTGCAGGCGAAAATTCGAGTCCCGTTCACCGGGCAGGACGCTGACCGAGCCGGCAAGTCCGTACAGCTCGCGCGCAAGATGCTCGCCTTCGGCGACGCCAAATGACTGCGGCGAGGTCCGCAGGGCTAGCAAGGGAAAGGACCCGGCTAGAGCTGCTTGAGAACGAAATCGGCCGCCGAGACCTTGAACTCGCCTGGCCCTTCAATGTTGACCTGGGTGGCGACGCCGTTCTTGACGAGCAGCGCAAATCGCTGTCCGCGGAACCCCATGCCGAACTTCGACGCGTCCAGCTCAAGCCCCAATGCCTTGGCATAGGCGCCGTTGCCATCCGCCAGCATCAAGATTTTGTCGCCCACGCCGCTGCTCTTGCCCCAGGCGTTCATGACGAACACATCATTTACCGCGGTGCAGGCAATGGTATCTACACCCTTGGCCTTGAATTGATCTGCTAGTTCAACAAAACCTGGTAAGTGTTTGGCATCACAGGTGGGCGTGAATGCGCCTGGAACCGAAAACAGCACCACGGTCTTGCCGGCAAACAGCTGCTCCGTGGTGATTTTTTGCGGTCCGTCCCCGGTCATACGGGTAAATGAGCCCTCGGGCATCTTGTCGCCGGCTTTGATGGTCATTGCAATTCTCCCGCGATCCGATTAATCCGATTATCGACCCAGCGTCTCAGCGTACAAGTCCCACATCTTGAGCACACGCGGGCTAATGTTCGAAACGCTTTTCAGCCCGGCAAATGCCTTCTTGGCGTCTGCAGGGTTCTTGAGAGCGACCTGGGAGCGGCCGAGGTACACATAGGCTTCGTCCAGATGCTTGATCTGGCCTTTGCCGATGCCGCGGTTGATGGCCGTCACGGCGGCTTGATAATCGCCGGTGCCGAAGTACACTTCGCCCAGCTTGACGTCGAGTTCGCCCGACGGATTCTTGGTCGCCTCGGCATCCAATTGCGCCAAACCCTTCTTGTCCGCCTCGGCGCGGGTCTTGAATGAGGCCAGCAGGCGATTGGTGCGCTCTTTCTGGGTATCGCCGATGAGCCCGGCACTCATGGCCTTCTCGAGCACCGCCTGGGCCTCGGCCGGCAGCGCGGCATCGCCCAGCAGCTGCGACATTTCAATGTAATCGCTGCCGACGGTCATCGCGTTGGTGTCGTACATGACCCGGTACAGCATCAGGGTGTTGCGATCGTCACGCTCATCCTGACGCTCGATGCGCAGCAGGGTGTTCCAATACGTGGACTTGCCGTTCAGGCGAATCAAATCGCTCAACACCGGGATCATGGCGGCGTTGTCGCTCGCATCCGAGGCGCACTGTAACTTGAACAGGAATAGATTCTCCTTGGGTGCCTCTCCGGCCTTGCGGCTGGCGGCAACAGCCTTGTCCACCCATACGCCCGAGCTCTTGCAATCCTTCAGCTGATAGTAGCTCTGCGCAATGATGGCAAGATCATTAGGGGTCGCGGACCCGCCATCCGACATCTCCTTGCCGTAATCAATGGTCTTCTGAAACTGACTGGTGCTGGCGGCGATGCCGAACAGGGTTCGGGTGTACTGCGCCTTTTCTTCGGAGGTCGCCGCCCCGGAGGCGAGAGCCTTCTCCAACTCGCCCTGAGCCGCTTTCAGGTTGTTCAGCTTGATATTGGCAAAGCCCTTGAAGTAGTGAATCGTCTTCTGGTCGAAGGGCGTCAACCCGGACTTAGTTTCCGCCGCTTCCAGACTCTTGAGCGCCTCAGCCCATTGATTGGCCTGCAGCGCTTTCTGTGCGGCCGTCATTTCCTTGGCAATCACCCGACTGATCTGCTGGCCCTTATCCTTTTCGGCCGAGAACACCGC
This sequence comes from Gammaproteobacteria bacterium, assembly GCA_040002315.1. Lineage (GTDB taxonomy): Bacteria > Pseudomonadota > Gammaproteobacteria > Steroidobacterales > Steroidobacteraceae > Bog-1198. The sequence goes on along the minus strand of JBDUEQ010000068.1, from coordinate 50,405 downwards.
CTGCGGACTTAACCCGAGGAAGACGAGCGCAAGCGCCAGTCCTAAGCTCAAGAAGCCAACCCGAATTTTCGCCGGCCGGCGATCTATATCATGTATCGAATGAGTCATTACCAAACCTCGCTACGTACAAGTCTTGAATTAAGGCAACGCCTCTGGTCAAACAAAAGGCGCGGCAACCCCAGTTCCGGGACTGACGCGCCGTAATACCACCCAGAGGATGCGCGATCAGAAATAGTCGTTGTTGACGAATCCTATCTTTTTCAAACCGCGGTGCTGCAAATCCGCCAGGGTCTGCGCCACGATTTCGTACTTTGCAAACTTGTCGACCGAAATATGCACTTCCGGCTGCGGCGTCTTGGCCGCTTCCTGGCTGATGTAGCCCTGCAAGGTGGCACGATCCACCGGCGACTTGTTCCACAGCAGCGTGCCGTCGAAATCGATGGTCAAATCGATCACCTCGGGCGGCGGCGGCGGCACGAAATTCGGCGGCGGTGGCAGCGGGTTATCGATCTTCACCGCGTGCGTCATGCTGGGGATCGTGATGATGAAAATGATCAGGAGCACCAACATGACGTCGATCAACGGCGTCATGTTGATATCGGAGTACGACTGGCCCTCGCCTCCTCCGCCTACATTCATGGCCATGCGTGCTCTCCTTAAGTTCCGGGACCGAAATGGTCCGGAGTGGTAATGAACGCCACTTTGCGGATTCCGATCTGCTGGGTTAACACGAGGACCTGACCCACGAACTGGTAGCGAACGTTTGCATCACCGCGAATGTGCACCTCCGGCTGGGGCTCCACGCGAACGATGCCACGCAGTTGCGATTTCAGTTCATCCTGGCCGGACAACTTCTTGGTGTTCCAATAGATGTCGCCCTGCTTGTCGATGGCAATCGTGATGTTTTCCGGCTTGGTCTGCGTCGGCAGGTTGGTCGCCTTCGGCAGGTCCAATTGCACCTGTTGAATGATGACTCGGATCGTTATGATGAAAATGATCAGGAGCACCAACATCACGTCCACAAGGGGCGTGACGTTGATGTCCGACATCGCTTCGGCTTCTTCACCACCGAAATTTATCGCCATGAACTATGAGCTCCTAGCGGGCAGCCGCGGGGGCAGGCTTGGCCATTCCCGGCGACGGCTTGTTCTCCATGCCCAATCCCATCTTGGCGCCCGCGATCAAGTAGGCGTGTAATTCATGCGTGAAATGGCTGACCATTTCCTGCACACCTTTATTGCGTCGCAACAAGATGTTGTAGCCCAACACCGCGGGCACCGCAACGGCCAGACCGATGGCCGTCATGATCAATGCCTCACCGACGGGGCCTGCCACCTTGTCAATGGACGCCTGACCGGCCACGCCGATGGCGATGAGCGCGTGATAAATGCCGATGACCGTACCCAGTAGACCGACGAACGGCGCTGTTGCACCGACCGACGCCAGTACCGGCAAGCCCGACTGCATGCGGCTGACCACCGTATCGGCGGTTCGCTGCAGCGACTCGGTGATCCACTCGCTGGTGCCGATGGCACCGGACAGGCGGGTCTTGTTGGTCTCGTGATACTCGTAGGCCTGCTTGCCGGTTTCGGCCAGTGCGCGAAACGGGTTCGAGGTTCCTTTCAGTTTGCTGATCGCATCGGTCAGGCTGGTGGAACTCCAGAATTCCTTTTCCGCCTCCATTGCTTGCTTGCGTTGCCGGCGTTGGTCGAAGAACTTCGTGATCATGATGAACCACGTCAGCAGCGACATGATCAGCAAGATGACAAGGATTGACCTGGCGATGATGTCGCCATTTTGGATCAGGGCGCCAAGGCCATATGGGTTTTCAATAGCTGTCTCTTGCATTGACCGATTCCCTCTACTTAGAAGTGCTTAATAATGAGTTATGAAACTGAACATCGAATCTTCGACGGCTACTTGCCCGTAAGCTTCCACACGATCGGAATAGATACCGTTTTCTCAACCGGCTTGCCTTCCTCGGTGGCAGGCAGCATGCGCTGGCCATGCACCCCCTTCAAACACGCTTCGTCCAGCCGCGGAAAGCCCGAACTCGTCTGGATGGACTCGTTGGTGATCTTACCGTCCGCGGAAACCGTCATCAGCACGATGCAACGGCCTTCTTCGTTGGCGCGCTTCGATGCGTCGGGATAATAGTCTTCGCCGATCCTCAGTGGATGCCTAGGATCCATTTTGATGGACGTGCCCGGCTTCGGCGGCGCCGCGACGGCGACCGGCGGCGGCGGCCGGTTTACTTGTGTGGTCTGAGTAATGGCTGTGGTCTCGACCAGCGGCGCCTGGATGTCGACGAATTCGGGCGGCGGCACATAGGGCTTGATTTCTTCAAGCTTGGGCGGCGGTGGCGGCGGCTTGTCGACTTCCTTCTGCTTGTCGATCTGCGCGATTTCGACCGGCGGAATGATCGTCTGAATCAGTTTACCCGCAAGCCCTACATAAAACGCCCAGACGATGCCGACGTGAAGAATGATGACGGCAATGAATGCGGCGCCGCGCCTGCCGGAAAACAACGATGGCTCTTCGTATTTATACATAAGTCAATGCGACCCTACCCCTGAATCGATTTATCCTAGTTGCGCCGAAGCGCTTGCATTGCGCCCGTGACACGTCTTTAAGCCACGCTGCATTCCGCGGCGTCGCTTCTTTCCCTTCAGCGTATAAAGAGGTTGACACATATCGCGCCTTAACTGCAAGCGCCACATCGCTCAATGAATGGCCCTTCGCGTAAGCGCTACGATGCCTTCGTTCCGCGCAACACGACTTCGTCGAGATCGGTGACCGCGCCCAAGGATGCACTGCTAACCTGTCTTGCATACTTTGCTAACGCGCCACGGCGCGCATAGGGTTTGGGGGGCACCCAAGATTTGCGCCGGCGCTTCAATTCTGCAGCAGCCACGTGCAAGGTGATTTCACGGCGCTGCGCATCGATCGTGATGCCATCGCCGGACTTAACCAAGGCCAGCGGGCCGCCGAGAGCGGCTTCCGGCGACAAATGCCCGACGACGAAGCCGTGGCTGCCGCCGGAAAAGCGGCCGTCAGTGATCAAAGCGACCTCTTGCCCCAGGCCCTTTCCCATGATGGCGCTGGTTGGACTCAGCATTTCACGCATGCCGGGGCCGCCTTTAGGGCCCTCGTAGCGTATGACCACCACATCGCCGGCCCGCACCTTGCCGCCAAGAATTCCCTGCAACGCGCTTTCCTCCGAATTGAACACCCGCGCCCTGCCCTCAAAGCGCAGGCCCTCCTTACCGGTAATTTTTGCAACGGCGCCTTCCGGGGCGAGGTTGCCGTACAACACCACCAAGTGGCTATCCTTTTTTATGGGATCGCTCAACGGCCGCACGATGGTTTGGCCTCGCTCATAGGGCGCGACATCGCGGAGATTCTCCGCGAGGGTGGCGCCGGTGACGGTCAGGCAATCGCCGTGCAGCAAACCGGCGTGCAGCAGCGTCTTCATCAATGGTTGGATTCCCCCGATGGCAACCAGCTCCGACATCGAATAACGGCCGCTCGGCCGCAGGTCCGCCAATACCGGCACACGCTTGCCGATGCGCGTGAAATCATCGAGTGTAAGTTTGACATTGGCAGACGAGGCCATCGCCATCAAGTGCAGCACAGCATTCGTCGAGCCGCCGAGCGCGATGACCACGGTGATGGCATTCTCAAATGCCCGCCGCGTCACGATATGCCGCGGAGTCAGCCCCAACTTGATCAAATTGACGACCGCAGCGCCTGCGCGCGAGCAATCGTCCCGCTTATGTCCGGACACTGCTTCTTGGGCTGAGCTGTTCGGCAGGCTCATGCCGAGCGCCTCGATGGCGGAAGCCATCGTGTTGGCGGTGTACATGCCGGCACAGGAACCAGGGCCAGGAATCGCGGTGCGCTCCACGAATTTGAGCTGTTGCTCGGACACCGTCCCTTTCGCGTAGCCGCCCACGGCTTCGAACACCGAGATGATGTCGCTCTTGTCGGCGCCGGGTCGGATCGTACCGCCATAGACGAACACCGAGGGACGGTCGAGGCGTACCAGCGCCATCAGACAACCAGGGATGTTTTTGTCGCAGCCGCCGATCGCAACCACGCCATCGAAGCCTTGTGCCCCGACCACGGTTTCTATCGAATCGGCGATGACCTCACGCGACACCAGCGAGTACCGCATGCCGGGCGTACCCATGGAAATGCCGTCGGATACCGTGATGGTATTGAAAGTGATCGCCTTGGCGCCCGCCGCCTCCGCGCCTGCCGCGGCCAGCCGGGCCAGGCCATCGATGTGCATATTGCACGGCGTCAAGTTGCTCCAGGTCGATGCGATGCCCACCTGCGGTTTTTCAAAATCACCGTCGCCGAAACCGACGGCGCGCAACATGGCGCGGCTGGGCGACTGCTTGACGCCATCGACCACAATGCGTGAATACTGACGAGTATCGACCGACTTGGCTTTTTTACGAGGGGGCATAAATTCGCGCGTCAATGCTAAAGCAAGAAAGGGTGAGCAGCATAAACATCCGCATTGCCGTCGCGCAACGCCAACCTGCATGGGGGCGCCGATATATTTCACGATCAGAGCGTTCCATAGCGCTTCACGAGATATCTAAAGACGCCGCGCACGCCCTGCGCCTCGGCGCCCACGGCGCGGCCGGGACGATCCTTGGAATTCCAGCCGTACAAGTCGATGTGCATCCAGGGCGTCGACTCGCTCACGAAGCGCTTCAGGAACAACGCGCCGAAGATAGCTCCGGCGAACGCCGATGAGGCCACATTGTTCAAGTCCGCAATCTTGCTGGCGAGTTCATCCTCGTAGCCCAGCCACAGGGGCATGGGCCAGAGCGGATCGTGCTCGGCGCCGGCCTCGCGCGCCAGGTCCTGCACCATGCTTTCATCGTTGCCGAACAGGGCCGGCAACTCCGGGCCCAAAGCCACCCGCGCCGCACCGGTCAAGGTCGCAAAGTCGATGATCAAATCCGGATTCTCGGCGTCGGCAAACGCCAGTGCATCGCACAACACCAGCCTGCCCTCCGCATCCGTGTTGCCCACCTCGACCGTCAGACCCTTGCGAGTGCTCAGCACATCGCCGGGTCGGTAGGCATTGCCGCTGATGGAGTTTTCGACCATGGGCACCAACACCCGCAGCTGCGCGCGAATCTTGACGCTCATGAGCATGTGCGCCAGCGCCAGCGCCACGGCAGCGCCGCCCATGTCTTTTTTCATGAGAGCCATGCCGGATCCCGACTTGATATCCAAACCGCCGCTGTCGAAGCAGACACCCTTCCCCACCAAGGTCAGGCGCGGATAGGGTTCGTGGCCCCAACGCAGGCAGGCCAGCCGGGGAGCCGCAGCGCTGGCGCGGCCCACCGCATGAATGGCCGGAAAATTCGCCGTGAGCAACTCCTCGCCCAGCCACTCTTGGTAGGCGGCATGATGACGCTCGGCGAGTCGGCGAGCCGCGGCGGCGAATTCAACCGGCCCCAAGTCGCCGGCCGGCGTATTGATCCAATCGCGCGCCATGCGCAGCGCCTCGCAGGTCAGCGCAATGAACTGCGCATCGGCGTTCGTCGGCACCGCCAGGCTCGCCGCCTCGCCCTTGGCCGCGCGGTAGCGATCGAATCGATACGCGCCGTAGGCAAACCCCAGACACAATTGCGTGGCCTCTTCGGCCGTGAACTCCTGCACCAGATGAAACCGGCGCGAGGGCAGCCGTTCGGCGATGCCGGCCGCATGCCACAGCGACAGCTCTCCTTGCAGCTTGCCCAAGCCGCCCACCGCCATGCTGATCCCGCCTGCAGCATCCGGCAGCAGCAACACGCGATGTTTCTCGCCCTTGAAGTTTTGCTCCGTCAGCCAGCGCGACACCGCCGCTGTTTGCACCGCCCGCCACGTTTCGATTTCATTTTCGTACAGCAGCCACAGCGGCAACGAAACACTGCTATCGACGGTCATTGGAGCGAGTCCTCACGTAGCGGCAAACACCCAGGGAATATCTTGCATCATAAGAGATTCTGTGGTGCTATTTAGGGCTAGTTAAAAAGCCCACCGCGACACTCAAAGACCCCGCTTGAGGCCAGAAGTCCGAAGGCGGGGTCTTGCATTTTGCATGTATGGATTTTAGGTTACAGGAGATTTTGATGCGTTTGTATTCGCAAAAAGACGTCGATAAGAAAGCGCTACGCGGTGCACGCATCGCCATCCTGGGCTATGGCAGCCAGGGGCGCGCACATGCGCTCAACCTGCACGACAGCGGCTACGACGTGGTGGTCGGCGTTCGCAAAGGCGACAGCTGGAAAAAAGCCAAAAAAGACGGCTTGAAGGTCATGGAGCCGATCGCGGCCGTCAAGGGCGCGCAGCTGGTGTCGATGTTGGTGCCGGACCTCACCCAAAAATCCCTGTACGCCGAGATCAAGGGCGTGCTCGAGAAAGGTGCCACGCTGTTGTTTGCACACGGTTTCAACATTCATTTCAAGCAAATCAAGCCGCGCAAGGATCTGGATGTGGTGCTGATCGCGCCGAAGGGCCCCGGCGCTCTGGTACGGCGTCAATACCAGCAGGGGCGCGGAGTGCCCTGCCTGATCGCGGTGGCGCAGAACCCCTCCAAACATGCCAAGGGCAAGGCGCTCGCGTATGCGGACGGTATCGGCGGCACGCGCGGCGGCGTCCTCGAGACCACCTTTGCCGAGGAGACGGAAACGGACCTGTTCGGCGAGCAGGCGGTGCTGTGCGGCGGCGCCACGGAATTGGTGGTGAAAGGCTACGAGACTTTGGTCGAGGCCGGCTACCAGCCCGCGGTCGCCTACTATGAATGCCTGCACGAGCTGAAGCTGATCGTCGATCTGCTGCACGAGGGCGGTATCACCAAAATGCATCGCTTCATCAGCGAAACGGCCAAGTACGGCGATCTAACCCGTGGACCGCGCATCGTGAACAAGGCCACGAAGAAGGAAATGCGCAAGATTCTGACGGAGATCCAGCAAGGCAAATTTGCGCGCCAATGGATTGCGGAGAACAAGGGCGGCCGACGCAAGTATTCGAAGCTGCTGAAGGCGGATCTGACGCATTCCATCGAAAAAGTCGGCGCCCAGCTGCGCGCCCGCATGCCTTGGTTGGAATCCGGGAAAGCCTGACGTCTTGGACAAGCTCCCAGCCATGCGCACCCTGTTCGACAAAGTATGGGCGGCACATGAAGTCGTTGCTGAAACGGTGGATACCCCCGCCGTTCTGTATGTGGATTTGCACCTCATTCATGAGGTGACTTCGCCGCAGGCCTTCAGCACGCTCAAGCGCCTGGGGTTGCCGGTGCGACGTCCCGATCGCACCTTGGCGACGATGGACCATTCCATTCCGACCAGCAGCGAGCAGGTGTTCGGCAATGTGCCGATCAAGGTGGATGCGGCGGCCAGGCAGGTGCGCCAGCTCGAGCAGAATGCAGCGCAGTTCGGTGTCGAGTTGTTCGGCATGCGCGACGTGAGGCGCGGCATCGTGCACGTCATCAGTCCGGAATTGGGGGCCACGCAGCCGGGGATGACCATCGTCTGCGGCGACAGTCACACCAGCACCCACGGCGCGTTCGGCGCGCTGGCCTTCGGCATCGGCACCACCGAAGTGGGTCATGTGTTTGCGACCCAGAGTCTGTTGCAACGCAAGCCGAAGGCCTTCGCCGTCAATGTCGACGGGCGTCTGCGCCCGGGCGTGACTGCCAAGGATTTGATCCTGGCGGTGATCGGCCAGCTCGGCGTTTCCGGCGGTACCGGTCATGTATTCGAATATCGTGGCGCGGCGATCCGCGCACTCTCGATGGATGAGCGCATGACGGTGTGCAATATGTCCATCGAGGCAGGGGCGCGCGCCGGCATGATTGCGCCGGACGACACCACCTTCGCATACCTCAAGGACAAGCCGCGCGCACCCAAGGGTGAGGAGTGGGACAGCGCGCTGGCGCGATGGCGAACCTTCGTCACCGACCCAGGCGCGCTCTTCGACGCCTCCGTGGACATCGACGCGTCCACCCTTGAACCGATGATTACCTACGGCACGAATCCCGGCATGGTGCTGCCCATCGGCGCGGCAATTCCCAACAACGCGGGCGACGAAGTATTCGACAAGGCGCTGCGCTACATGGGGTTTCATGGCGGCGATGCCATGCTCGGCAAGCGCGTCGACGTCGTCTTCATCGGCAGCTGCACCAATGGCCGGCTCGATGATTTGAAGGCCGCCGCTCATATCCTCAAGGGCCGCAAGGTAGCGCCCGGTGTGCGCCTGCTGATCGTGCCGGGGTCGCAAGACATCAAGCGCCAGGCCGAGGCCGCCGGGTATGCAGACATATTCAAGGCGGCGGGCGCCGACTGGCGCGAGTCCGGCTGCTCCATGTGCCTGGGGATGAATGGCGACACGGTCGACGCCGGCCAGTATTCAATCAGCACCAGCAATCGAAATTTCGAGGGCCGGCAGGGTGTGGGCGCTCGAACCTTGCTGGTCAGTCCATTCACCGCGGCAGCTAGTGCTGTGCAGGGCCGCATCACCGATCCGCGGGAGATGCTGTGATGGAACCGCTGGCCCGTGTTCATTCCAAAACAGTGGTCATCCCGTCGAGCAATATCGACACGGATCAGATCATCCCGGCAAGATTTTTGACGACCACCACCAAGGAAGGCCTGGGCCGGCAATTGTTCGCTGATTGGCGCTATCGCCCCGACGGCACACCCATTCCCGATTTCGTGCTGAACCGCGCCGAGTCGCGCGGCGCGCAGATTCTGGTCGCCGGCCGAAATTTCGGCTGCGGCTCTTCACGCGAGCACGCACCCTGGGCGCTGCTCGACTTCGGCTTTCGCGCCGTGATCAGTACTGAGATCGCCGACATCTTTCGCGGCAATTCTTTGAAGAACGGCCTGGTGCCCATTGTGGTGGACGATGCCACTTCGCGCTGGCTGCTGGAGCATCCCGGCGCCGAGGTCGATATCGACCTTGAGACCTGCCGGCTGACTCTGCCCACGGGAGTGCCGGTGGCGTTCCCGCTGGATGCCTTTGCGCGGCATTGTCTGTTGAACGGTGTCGATGAGCTCGGCTACCTGCAGAGCCGCCTGGGCGATATCGAGCGCTACGAAGCAGCACGGCCGTGGTGAAGACGGCCGCGGCGAGCGCGGCGCCAAAGTGAAGGCGCTGATTGCGGTGCTTGCCGGTGACGGCATCGGCGGCGAGGTCACGGCCGAGGCGGTGCGCACGCTTGATCGGGTGGCGGCGCGATTCGGTCATGCCTTTGAGTTCCAGCCGGCGTTGCTCGGCGGCGCGGCGATCGACGCCACCGGCGAGGCGCTGCCCGCGGCGACACTGACGCTTTCGCAGCGCGCGGATGCCATCCTGCTCGGCGCCGTGGGCGGTCCGAAATGGTCGGCCCCCGATGCGAAAATTCGGCCCGAGCAGGGCCTGCTGCAACTGCGCAAGTCGCTGGGGCTGTTCGCCAATCTGCGCCCGGTGGTGCCGCACCCCGCCGTGCTCGACGCCTCGCCCATCAAGGCGGAATTGCTGCGCGGCGTGGACATCATGGTGGTGCGCGAATTGACCGGCGGGATTTACTTCGGCGAAAAGACCCGTACGGCGACCGAAGCGGTCGATGTCTGCCGCTACACCGTGGAGGAGATCGAACGCGTGGTGCGTCTCGCGGCACGGCTGGCGCTGGGGCGCCGCCGCAAGTTGAGCTCCATCGACAAGGCCAATGTGCTCGAGACCTCGCGGCTGTGGCGTTCGGTGGTCGAGCGGATCCTGCCGGCGGAATTTCCCGACGTGACGCTGGAGCACATGCTGGTCGACGCGGCCGCCATGCATCTCATCAAGCGGCCGCGCGATTTCGACGTCATCGTGACTGAAAATATGTTCGGCGACATTCTCACCGACGAGGCCTCCATGCTGGCAGGCTCACTGGGCTTGCTGCCGTCGGCATCGCTGGGCGCCGGCGAACGCGGCGGCCTGTTCGAACCCATTCATGGATCCGCGCCCGACATTGCCGGACGCGGTATCGCCAATCCTTACGCCGCCATCTTGAGTGCGGCTATGCTGCTGCGGTATTCGCTGCGATTGGAGAGCGAGGCGCGCGCGCTCGAAACCGCGGTCTCGGGCGCCATCGATGCCGGCGCGCTGCCGGCGGACATCGCCCGCGCCGGCAGCGCGGCGCGGGCCGCGGTCACGACGCGTGCCGCCGGAGATGCGGTGCTGGCGCGACTCTAGCCGCTCGCTCGAGGCCCGCACTCAAGTCCGCGAGCAGATCCGCGGAATCTTCGATTCCCACCGAGACGCGCAACAATCCGACGCCGATTCCGGCGCGCAACCGCGCCGATTCTTCCATGCCGGCATGCGTCATGCTCGTCGGATGCGAGATCAGGCTCTCCACGCCGCCCAGCGACTCGGCGAGAGTGAAGCACTCGAGCCCCGCGAGGAAGGCCTCGACTGCGGGCTCGCCGCCGGCAAGCTCGAAGCTCAGCATGGCGCCGAAGCTCTGTTGTTGGCGCCGGGCAATCTCATGTCCGGGATGATCCGGCAGTCCGGGATAGTGGACTCGCGCCACTGCCGGGTGCTTGCTCAGAAAATCAACGATCACAGCAGTATTCTCCGCGTGCACCCGCATTCGCGCATGCAGAGTGCGCACGCCGCGCAGGGTCATGAAGCTGTCGAACGGCGCGCCGGTGACCCCGATGGCGTTGGCCCACCATGCAAGATTGTCATGCAGTTCCTTGTTGGCCGAGACGACCGCCCCGCCGACCACGTCGCTGTGCCCGTTCAAGTATTTGGTGGTGGAGTGCATGACCATGTCCGCGCCCTGCGCCAACGGCTGCTGCCAGATCGGCGACAGAAATGTATTGTCGACCACCACCAGCGCCTTGGCCGCATGCGCCGCATCGGCAATCGCCCTTATATCGACTACCCGCAGCAGAGGATTGCTCGGCGTCTCTATCCACACCAGGGCCGCGCCCGACTCGAGTGACTTGTGTAATGCCGCCGTGTCGCCCTGATCGACGAAATCGACCACGAGTTTTCCTTGCGCGTGCAGCGCCGCCAGCAGCCGGTACGTTCCACCGTAGCAGTCATGGGGTGCGACGACTCGCGCAGTGCCCGGCAGCGTCGCAAGGATCAAGGTTATGGCGGACAGCCCTGTGCAGGTCACCACCGCACCGGCGCCGCCTTCGAGATCCGCCAGAGCGCCGGCCAGCTGATCGCGCGTCGGATTACCGGAGCGAGTGTAGTCGTACTTGCGCGGCTTGCCGTACTTCTCGAAAGCGAAATTCGTCGACAGGTAAATCGGCGGCACCACGGAACCATGCTGTGCATCCGACTCTAGTCCCGCCCGCACGGACCTGGTGGCGATGCTTTTCCTGGGTGGCTTGTTCATGTCGTCTTCTCCGCAAGGGCTTGCTTGATGATGGGGATCAGGGCTGCGCCTTCCTTCAGGAAGGCGTCATGCCCGAATATGGAATTGATTTCGATCAGCTGGCGCGGCCCATTGAGGCGCGCCGAGAGAGCCTGCATGTCCGGGAATGGCACCAGCTGATCCTCGCGCACCGCAATCAGCGTCGCCGGAGTTTGCACTTGAGTGGCGTCCATCTGATGCAGGTCGATCGATTCGCTGAGCGCCAGGAACGACTCGGCGCGATACTTCTGCACATAGGCATCGCCGCGCGCGAACAGGTAATTCTCGACCGCAAATATAAATCGATCTTCGTTGCGCTTGGGCGCGGCACCGAAGCGCAGCTGAAATTCCACGGCGCTGCGGTAGGTCGCCATGGCGAGCGCGCGCGCGAGCTTGAGACCGGCCGGACCATCACCTCGGGCGATCGCCTCGCGCACGATTTGGCGCTGCACGCTGCGCCAGGCGGTCGACAGCACCTGGGTTTTGTCGGCGGCGCTCAGCACCACGATGTGCTGCACCAGTGCGGCGTAGCGCTCGGCGAAACACAACGCCACCATGCCGCCGTAGGAAGCGCCGACGATGGCATGCAGCGTCTTCAATCCTAAATTTCGGACGACGGCGCACAACGCCTCGGCCTGATCGTAGGAACTTATGGGGGGAAATCTCTCGCCGCTCTGCGGCGCGGAACTGCGGCCGTGGCCACCCAGATAGTCTATGCCTAGAACCCGGTAATTTCGGGTGTCCACTCCGAGTCCGGGACCGACAATCTCCGGCCACCACCCCTCGCCTCCCGTGACCATTCGATGGGCTGACATGCCGCCCAAGACCGCTATCACCGGTGCATGTTGCGGCCCTTCGAGCCGGAAGCCCACTTTGGCGTCCGGCAACACATCCCCATAGTGCAGGACAAAGGGCTGCGCCAAACTCAAAGTCCGGTCGGCAAGAATGGAAGATTTATCGGCCACGATGCGCTTCAGCTCCAATAGAGGCTTATACAACCCCTGTAGCACCGGCGCCGGCAGCCACCGCAAAGCGAATCGAGAGCAATTCGCCGCCCATCTACCGGAATCGAGCTCAATGCCCGACTCCGCAGGAGTTGGCACCGTTCCAACAAATTCCCAGAGGGATCTGCGGTGGTTGCCCCGGCTTCTAAGGGCCTTTCCCTCAGCCGGTCTAGATAAGCTGGTGGAATTTTAGGCACACCTTCAGTTTGCGTCAAGGAAAATTGCGCATCGGCCGGGCTTGCAACGCCGTTGTCAATGCATTAATGTGCTAGTGCGTTAATACACTCATACGAGAGATCCATCTCCCCATGAAAACCAACCGCCCGGTGACTCTGCGGCAGGAGCAGCAGCACGAGCGAGCGCTGTGCGGGGCGATATTGGCACTGCGCAGCGTCGAGGAATGCCGCAGCTTCTTCCGCGATCTATGCACGCCGGCGGAAATGCAGGCAATGGCCGATCGCTGGGCCGTGGTCGAACTGCTGGAGCGCGGCCTGCCCTATCGCGAGATCCACAAGCAAACCGGCGTGAGCGTCACCACCATAGGCCGCGTCGCCCGCTACCTTACTTCCGGTAACGGCGGCTATCGCGCGGTCACCGAGCGGCTGAAGCTCAATGCCTAGCGGCCTTAACTCTCCCGATCCGATGCGGCTGCGGATTGCGGTGCAAAAGAGCGGCCGGCTCACCGACAGTTCGCTGGATCTCCTGTCGCGCTGCGGCCTCAAGTACAGCCGCGGCAAGGACCAGCTGATGTGCTACGGCGAGAACATGCCGCTCGACGTGCTGTTCGTGCGCGATGACGACATACCGGACTTGGTACAGGAAGATGTGTGCGACTTGGGATTGGTGGGCTTGAACGTCGTTGAGGAGAAGCGCCTGGCATTCGCCGCACGCTCCGTCGCGCCCTTGTTCGAAACCGTGCAGCTCCTGGATTTCGGCCGTTGCAAGCTGTGCATCGCGGTACCGGACGGATTCGACTATCGCGGCGCCCAATCGCTGCAGGGCAGGCGCATTGCAACGACGTATCCGCATATCCTGGCGCGCTTCCTGGCCGACCATGGCATCAGCGCCGAGGTCGTGCTGCTGAGCGGCTCCGTGGAAATCGCGCCGCGGCTGGGCCGCGCGGATTTGATTTGCGATTTGGTGTCGACCGGCTCGACGCTCGCAGCCAATCACCTGCGTCAGGCCGAGACGGTGCTCGACAGCCAAGCCGTGCTGATCCGCACCCCGGTGCCGATTCCTGCGGAAAAGCAGGAATGGAGCCGCCGCCTGCTGATGCGCATCGACGGCGTCGAACAGGTCAAGGGCAGCAAGTACATCATGCTGCACGCCCCTCGCTCGGCACTGGGCGCCATCGCCAGGCTGTTGCCCGGCAGCGAGTCGCCGACGGTCATTCCTCTGGAAGGCCTCGGCGACCGGGTGGCGGTGCACGCGGTCTGCCGCGAGAACGTGTTCTGGGAAACGCTCGAAGCGTTGAAGGGTGTCGGCGCCACCTCGTTGCTGGTTCTGCCCGTCGAGAAAATGCTGGCCTGAAGGAGCCCGTCTGAGATCATGCGTATTCTCGACTGGAAATCCCTTTCCGCGACACAGCGTGAGCAGGCGTTGCGCCGTCCGGCGCAGCCACATGCCGCGGCCACGCGCCTCGCGGCGCAGGCAATCATCGACGCGGTGCGCCGTGACGGCGACGCCGCGGTTCAAGCCCTGACGGAAAAGTTCGATGGCGTGCGTCCACTGTCCCTGCAGGTGACGGCACAGGAATTCGCGGCCGCCGAGCGCGCGCTCAATGCCGGGCAAACCGCCGCCTTAGAACGGGCGATCTCGACCGTGCGTCTGTTTCACACGGCGCAGATTACGCAGCCGATACGCATGGAGACCGCCCCGGGGGTGTTATGCGAGCGCTTTAGTGTTCCCATCCGTGCGGTCGGTCTGTATGTGCCCGCAGGTTCCGCGCCCCTGCCCTCCACCGCCATCATGTTGGGCGTGCCGGCCGCCATCGCCGCCTGCCCGGTGCGCGTCATATGCACGCCTCCGAACCGCGATGGCGCGGCCGATCCGGCGGTGCTGGTGGCCGCGCGCAAGTCCGGAGTCGCACAGGTATTCAAAGTCGGCGGCGCGCAGGCCATTGCCGCCATGGCCTACGGCACGGCAACCATTCCGAAGTGCGATAAGATTTTCGGACCCGGCAATGCATTCGTCACGGCCGCCAAGCTGCTGGTCGCGCAAGACCCCGCAGGTGCGGCGGCGGACCTCCCGGCCGGCCCGACCGAGGTACTGGTGATTGCCGATGAGAGCGCGCGCCCGAAGTTCATCGCAGCCGATTTGCTGGCTCAGGCAGAACACTCTCCCGATGCACAGTCGCTGCTGATTACCACGTCCTTAATCCAAGCAGAGGCGGTTGCCGGTCAGGTGCGGCGTCAGGCAGCTTCACTATCGCGAGCGGACATATTGGCGAAGTCCCTCGAACACATGCGTCTGTTGATCGTCGACACGCTCGAGACTGCTATTGAGATCGCCAACTCCTACGCTCCCGAGCATTTGCTGCTGGAGATACGGGAGCCGCGCCGCTGGCTCAACCAAGTTCGTACCGCAGGTGCAGTATTCCTCGGCCACTGGTCGCCGGAATCGGTGGGCGACTACTGCAGCGGACCCAACCACACGCTGCCGACCTATGGCTATGCCAAGGCGTATAGCGGCCTGAGCCTCGAAGATTTTCAAAAGCGGATCACGGTCCAGGAACTCAGCCCCGCGGGTCTGCAAGAATTGGGACCGACCGCGCAGGTGCTCGCAGGACTCGAGGGACTGGACGCGCATGCGGCGGCGGTGACCATTCGGCTTGCCGCGATCCAAGCCACGCCGATCGGCGTCGCGACGCCCGGCACTGCGGGAGCGCTGCGGTGAACGCGGTACTTGCCCTGGCGCGCCCGGAGATCGTCACCCTCAAACCCTATTCGCATGCGGCGTGGCTGCCGTCGCTGACGCGCATGCATGCCAACGAAGCGCCTTGGCGGCCGAGCGGCGACAGCACCGCTGCGGGCCTCAATCGTTATCCGGAGCCGCAGCCGCATTTATTGATCGAACGGTTGGCCGCACTGTACGGAGTGCCCGCAGAGAGCGTGCTTGCAACTCGCGGCGGCGATGAAGCCATCGATGTGCTGTCGCGCATCTATCTGCGCGCCGGCAGCGACGCCATTCTTCAGTGCACGCCGACGTTCGGCATGTATCAAGTTGCGGCACGTATTCAGGGAGCCGAGGTCATTGAGATTGCGCTCGATCGCGAGCGCGGCTGGGCGCTGGATGCCGAAAGCGTGCTGGCCGCCTGGCGGCCGCACATCAAACTGGTCTACCTGTGTTCACCGAACAATCCCACGGCCAATTTGCTCGACTCGGCCGCCGTCGAAGCGATTTGCACAGCGCTCGACGGCAGGGCCGTGGTCGCGATCGACGAGGCGTATATCGAATGGTCGCGCGCGCCGAGCCTCACGCGCTGGCTCACGCGCTTTCCGACGCTGGCCATCATGCGCACCCTGTCCAAGGCGCATGCCCTGGCCGGCGCCAGAATCGGCGCACTGCTGGCGCACCCGCTGCTGGTTGAGCTGGCGAAACGGGTCGTTCCGCCCTACTCCCTGGCGCAGCCGGCGGTGGAAGCGGCCGTCCGCGCCTTGGAACCGCAAGAGCTGGCGGCCGCGCAGCTGCGGCTCGAAGGCCTATTGGCCGAGCGCGAATACTTGGGGAGCGGCCTTGCCGCTTCACCCTTGGTGGAGAAGGTGTGGCCGAGCGACGCCAATTTCCTGCTCATCGATTGCAGCGACGCCGATCGCTTCATGAGCAGCACCTTGGCGGGC
This sequence comes from Gammaproteobacteria bacterium, assembly GCA_040002315.1. GTDB lineage: Bacteria > Pseudomonadota > Gammaproteobacteria > Steroidobacterales > Steroidobacteraceae > Bog-1198. Next base: position 34,158 of record JBDUEQ010000068.1, on the reverse strand, counting down.
GGACTGATCGTGCGTGACTTACGGGCGCAGCCGGCACTGCCGCGGTCGTTGCGCGTGTCGATCGGGACGCGCGCGCAGAATGATGCGCTACTTCACTGTGTGGGGCGGACATGAGCGGCCGACGAATACTATTCCTGGATCGCGACGGCACCTTGAACGAGGAGACCGCCGACGAGCAAATAGACAGTCTGCAGAAGGTTCGTCTCATGCCCGACGTCGTGCCGGCCTTGCTCGCCCTCAAGGCGGCGGGTTTCACATTCGTCATGGTGACGAATCAGGATGGCCTGGGGAGCGGCGCCTTCCCGCGGGAAAGTTTCGAACTGGCGCATCAGTTCATCCTGGAGCTGTTCGCATCGCAGGGGATCGAATTCGAAGCGGTATTCATCTGCCCGCATTTCAAGCGGGAGAACTGCGGTTGTCGCAAACCCAGTCTCGGCATGGTCGCGGAGTACCTCGCGGCCCAGACCATCGACAAGACACGCAGCTACATGATCGGCGATCGCGACACGGATATGGAATTCGCCGCGAACTTAGGGGTATGGGGTCTCAAGATCGGACTGAGGGGCGATCCCAACGAGACTTGGCGGGTCATCGCTGCACGTATCTTAGGGCAGGCGCGGCGCGCACAGGTGCATCGCAAGACCAAGGAAACCGATATCCACATCGACCTCGATCTGTCGCGCGAGGGTCCGAGCAGCGTTGCCACCGGGCTGGGGTTTTTTGATCACATGCTGGAGCAGATTGCGAGACACGGAGGCTTCGCTCTGGACCTCAAATGCAGCGGCGATTTGCACATCGACGAGCATCACACCATCGAGGACTGCGCACTGGCATTGGGGACCGCACTGCGCGAGGCCTTGGGCGACAAGCGCGGCATCGCCCGCTATGGCTTTTTGCTCGCCATGGACGAGGCGGAAGCTCAAGTCGCGCTCGACCTGTCGGGGCGTCCGTTCTTTGTCTGGGAGGGACGCTTCGATCGCGAACGCGTGGGCGAACTGCCGACTGAACTCGTGCCGCACTTCTTTCGTTCACTGGCAGAGACTCTGGGAGCCGCACTGCACATCAGCGTCCGCGGCGACAATACACATCACATGATTGAGTCCTGTTTCAAGGGCGTCGGCCGCAGCCTGCGCCAGGCCATCCGGCTCGAAGGCTCGGAGCTGCCGAGCACCAAGGGCAGCCTGTGAGTTCAGGCGGCATCGTCATCGTGGCCAACGGCGGCGCGAATACGGCCTCGCTGCAATTCGCGTTACAACGGCTGGGAGTCGAGTCGGCAGTGTCCGCCGATCCCCTAGCCATCGAGGCGGCAACGCATGTCATTCTGCCCGGCGTCGGCGCCGCGGCGGACGGCATGTCGCGGCTGAAGCAAGGGGGCCTGGATAGGCTCATCCCAACGCTGCGGCAGCCGGTGCTTGGTATTTGTTTAGGGATGCAGCTACTGTTCGACGCATCTCAGGAAGGTGCTGTGGCCTGCCTCGGAATCATTCCCGGTCGCGCCGCACGTTTTCCATCGGTGGCCGCGCGACCGGTGCCGCACATGGGATGGAACACCCTCGACATCCGGCGTCCCTGCGCGCTGCTCGAGGGCATAAGCCACGGCGATTACGCCTATTTCGTGCACAGTTATGCCCTCGATGTCGGCGTCGCCACGGTCGCCAGCACCCAGTACGGCGCGCCGTTCAGTGCTTGTGTACAGTGGCAGAATTTCTACGCCACGCAGTTCCACCCGGAACGATCCGCCGCGGTCGGCGCGCGCCTGCTGCAGAATTTCTTGGCGATCACTTAAGCGCCGGCACACCGATCATGCATCTCATTCCCGCCATCGATCTGAAAGCCGGATACTGCGTGCGCCTGCTGCACGGTGACTTCGCGCAAGAGACGCGCTACGACGCCAGCCCCACTGCGCTGCTGGAAAAGTATCGCGACATGGGGGCCGATTGGCTGCATGTGGTCGACCTCGACGGCGCCAAAGACGGCAGCCTCGGCAATCGCGCCGGCATCGTGCACCTGGCCACGCAGCAAGCGGTGAAATTACAGGTGGGCGGCGGCCTGCGCAATACCGCCGCGGTCACCCAGATGCTGGATCTCGGGGTGTCGCGAGTGGTGATCGGAAGCGCGGCTGTAACGCAGGTCGAGCAGGTGCGAAGCTGGCTGGAACACTTCGGCTCCGAACGCGTCGTTCTGGCCTTCGATGTGCGGCTGGACGACGGCGGCACGCCGCGCGTTGCAACCCATGGCTGGCAGCGGCAATCTGAACTGTCGCTGTGGAGCGCCGTAGAGAATTTCGCGGGCTCGCAGCTAAAGCATGTGCTGTGCACGGACGTGGGGCGCGACGGCGCGTTGAGCGGACCCAACGTGGCACTGTACGCAGAGGCCGCGCAGCGGCACCGGGAAATAGAGTGGCAGGCCTCGGGCGGCATTCGCAATGCGGCCGATCTGCGCGCCCTCGCGCAGGCCGGGGCTACCGCCGCCATCAGCGGCAAGGCCTTGCTCGACGAGTTGATTCCGCGTGAGGAATTGCAGCCATTCTTGCCAAACGCATAATCCCCTGCCTGGACGTGCGGGAGGGCATGGTAGTCAAGGGAGTGCGTTTTCGCGATCACCGGGTGGTCGGCGACATCCTGGAACTGGCCGCACGCTACCGCGACGACGGCGCGGATGAACTCGTTTTCTATGATATTTCCGCGAGCCCCGAGGGCCGCGGCGTCGATCGTTCCTGGATTAGGCGCGTGGCGCGCACTCTCGATATACCCTTCTGCGTCGCCGGCGGAATCCGCTCCGTGGCGCAGGCCGAGGAGGTGCTGGCGTGCGGCGCGGAAAAAATCTCGGTCAATTCACCCGCGCTGCAATGCCCGGATTTGATCGACGCGCTGAGCGAGCGTTTTGGCGCCCAGTGCGTCGTGATCGGGGTGGACAGCCAGACCGTGGGTGACGCCTATCGTGTGCAGCAATTCACCGGCGACGCTGCGCGCAGCCGCGACGCCTCACGCAACACGCTCGACTGGGTGGTGGAGGCTCAACGTCGCGGGGCAGGCGAGATCGTCCTTAATTGCATGTCCAGCGACGGCGTGCGCCAGGGCTTCGACTTGAGGCAGTTGCGCGCAGTACGCGCCGTATGCCGGGTGCCCTTGGTGGCCTCGGGTGGCGCCGGTGCGACGCAGCACTTTACCGACGTGTTTCACGATGCACAGGTCGACGCGGCGCTCGCGGCCAGTGTATTTCACTCCGGCGACATCGCGATTCCCAGTTTGAAGCAGCATTTGCGCAGCGCAGGCATCGAGGTACGACTGTGACCAGCAAGAATGAACTCGACCCGAGCAGCAATGATCCACTCGGGCAACTCGACTGGGCAAAGGGCGGCGGCCTGCTGCCTGCCATCGTGCAGCATGCCGCCAATGGCGCGGTGCTGATGTTGGGCTACATGAATCCCGAGGCCCTCGCCGCCACCCGCTCCAGCGGCCGCGTCACCTTCTGGAGCCGCAGCAAGGGCCGCCTGTGGACCAAGGGCGAAACCTCCGGACACTTTCTCGGGCTGAAGCACATTGCCGCCGATTGCGACGGCGACACCTTGTTGGTATTGGCAGAGCCCCTCGGGCCCGCCTGCCACCAGGGCACCCCGACTTGTTGGGGCGAGCGCGCGCCGCGGGCGGCGGTGCAGCCGCTCGCCTTCCTCGGAGATCTCGAACAAATCATCGGCGAGCGCATTGCCAAGCGCCCGGCCGGCAGCTACACATCCACCCTGCTCTCGCAGGGCACGCGGCGAATCGCCCAAAAGGTCGGCGAGGAAGGTCTGGAACTGGCGCTGGCCGCGGTTGCACAATCGGAGACGGAAATCATCGGCGAAGCAGCGGACCTCCTATATCACGTACTCCTACTGCTCAAGGTCAAAGACCTGTCGCTGGCGCAGGTGGTGAGCGAACTCGAATCGCGTCATGCCGCGTTGCGCCGCAGCGCATAGAATCCGATCGCCATCCACACGATGTTGAGAGCCACCGACGGCCAGGCGCCGTTCCAGGTGCAGTTGATGATGAAACCGAGAGCGCCGACGATATTCATCCATTGGTACACAGACGAACGCGCCTGAATCTTGCCGAATGACAGCAGGCTGTAGGCGCCCAGTATTAACAGTGCCGCCGCCCATCCGGCAACATCGATGAAGGTCTTGAGCGTCATGCCGGTGCGGCGGACACCGCCGCCGCGATCGGGACGCGCCTGCGAAATTCCCGGCGCACCAGCCACAGACTAAACAACGCTTGCAGCGTGACGCTCGCCACCGATACATACCACAGCTGGATCAGCTGAAATTGCGGCGACGACGCCAGCCACAGCGCCGGCACCACGAAACTCGTCAATCGGCTCGCCGCGCTCAGCACCGCCGGCATGGTGTGTCCCAGCCCTTGAAACACGGCAGAGCAGGTAAATACGATTCCGGTGGCCAGGAAGTTCCACGAAATCACCAGCAGAAATTGCGTGCCCACCGCAAGCACGGCCGGGTTGCTCGTGAACGCCCGTACTGCCCATGCCCCGCCCAAATGGCAGAACAGCGTGAGCGATACCATGATGCAAGTGCCGATCAGCGTCGCGCGCAGAAAGGTCTCGCGCACACGCGAGAATTTCCCCGCGGCAAAATTTTGTCCCACGATGGGCGCGGTGGCGAATGCCACTGCCATCGCCGGCAGGAACATGCTCTGCATGAGACGCTGGCCGATGCCGAATCCCGCCTGCGCATCCGGGCCAAAACGGCGCAGCAGCCCATAGATCACCACCAGGTACATGAACATCAGCGCGAATTCTCCACCCGCAGGCAGCCCGATGCGCAATAGCCGATTCCAAATCGACAGCTGTGGGCGCCACGCGCGTGGATCGAATGCGACATATTTTTCCAGGCGGTGAAAGTACATCGCCATCAGGATCACGCCGACGGCGACCGCCAGCGAACTCGCCAGTCCGGCGCCCGCCACGCCCATCGGATGGCCCGTCCCCCAACCTGCGATCAGTACCGGGGCCAGCACCGCATTGAGAATCACGGTGAGCACTTGCACGATCATCGCCGGCTTCACGATGCCCGTGCCGCGCAATGCAGAACTCATCACGACCAGCGCAAACTGCAGACCCAGGCTCGGCAGAAACCAGTACAAATACTGCGTGCCCGCGAGCACGGTGGCAGCGTCCGATCCCAGTGCCTGCATGTAGACGTGGCCAACGCCGTATCCGCACACCAGGGTGATCAACGCCCAGCAGACCGATAACACCAGACTTTGATTGAATATCAGGGTCGCGCCTGCCTGGTCCTTGCGGCCAACGGCCTGCGAAATGAGCGCCACCGTTCCCACGCCGAGCACCTGGGTCAGCGCAAACACCAGGAACATGAGGTTGGCGGCGGCGCCGACCCCCGCGATGGCGGCACCACCCAATCCTGCAACGAAGTACAAATCGATGAGGATATAGAGAGTCTGAAAAATCATGCCCGCGGCGATCGGTACGGCCATTTGCACAATATTCTTGGCGATCGGTCCTACGGTTAAATCCTTCATGTCGGCTCCTTATATGTTCTGGTGAGCGCCGCGGCGTCATGTGCCAGAGCCTCGATGCCTGCCCAATCTTGGGCGGCGAGCATGGCTTGGGGCGCGACCCACGAAGACGCCACGCAGGCCACGTTGGGCAGCGCCAGGTAGTCCGCCGCCGTGACGCGGGTGATACCGCCTGCCGGGCAAAACAGCACGTCGGGAAAGTGCGTGCTCAGTGCTTGCAGCATCGTCAATCCTGCTACCTGTTGAACGGGAAACAGCGCCACGATATTGAAGCCCGCATTGCGGGCCGCAATCAACTCCGTCGGGGTCATGATTCCCGGCAGCAGCGGAAATCGCGCGCCGCGAGAGGCCGCGGCCAGTTCCGGGGTCAGGCCCGGCGCCACGCCGAACTGCGCGCCTGCTCGATCGGCGGCGGCAAAATCCGCCGGGCGGGTCAACGCGCCCACTCCGACCACCGCTGTCGGAACGCCTTTACGCACCGCCTCGACGGCGGCGAGTGCCGCCGGTGTGCGCGGGATAAATTGCAACACGCGCAATCCGCCGGCGGCCAAAGCGCGCGCCAAAGGCACGGCAGTTGCCGGATCGGCGACGGTGAGCACCGCAATGACCGGCGCCAGTCCGACGATTTCACGGATATTCAACTGCATTCCTCTGCGGCGCGACGGCGAATTGCATTGTGCCACAGGCGAACCCCTCACTGGACGCGTGCGCAAGTGCTACGCTTTGCCCAGCCAATTGGAGTTTTACTGTGACAGTCCTTTCGACGAGCTCTGATCCCGCTGCGCAACGTTACGCGGATACCGACAGCCTGGCGCGAGCGCTTGCTGCACAAATTGCCGGTAATCTTGTTGCGGGAATCAGCGCACGCGGCACCTCAAGCTTGGTGGTATCCGGCGGCCGTTCACCCATCAAACTGTTCGAGATCCTGCGCAAAGAGCCGCTCGACTGGAGCCGCGTCTGCATTGCCCTGGCCGACGAGCGTTGGGTGGCGCCGGAAGATGCGGCCAGCAACGAACGCTTGGTGCGTGAGTATTTGCTCAAGGATGGCGCGTCGGCCGCGCGCTTTCTGGGCCTCAAGAATGCGGCGCCGACGCCGGATCTGGGCGCCGTATCCGCATGGGAAACCTTCGCGCGCGTGCCGCGCCCGTTCGACAGCGTGGTGCTGGGAATGGGCGATGACGGCCACACCGCCTCCCTGTTCCCGCGTTCGCCGAATTTGCCCAGCGCACTAAATCGGGGCGCGGCTGCGGGCTGCGTCGCTATGTGGTCCCCTGAGCCCCCGCAGCCGCGCCTGAGCTTGAATTTGACGGCGCTGCTCGACGCACGGCGCATCGTGCTGACGATCAGCGGCAAGTCGAAGTGGCGCACCTATGCGGCCGCCTGCGCTCCGGGACCCGAGACTGAGATGCCGGTGCGCGCCGTACTGCGACAATCCCGCACGCCGCTGCAAGTGATGTGGGCGCCATGATCATAGCGCCATGAGTTCGCTCATACATGCGGAAGCAGGAATCGCATAGTCCTGCGCAGCGGCTCCGCCGCACCCCACAGCAGCTGATCGCCCACCGTAAACGCAGATAGATATTCGCCGCCCATCGCGAGCTTGCGCAGGCGGCCGATGGGTATTTCCATTCTGCCGCTGACCGCCGCGGGTGAAAGCTCGCGGATCGAAGACTCGCGGTCATTGGGCACCACGCGCACCCATGGGTTGCCGCCGGCCACTAATTTCTCTATTTCCGCGAGCGGCAGGTCGTGCTTCAGCTTGATGGTCAGCGCCTGCGAATGGCAGCGCATGGCGCTGACGCGCACGCAGATGCCTTCCACCGGTACCGGATCGGCCTCGAATCCCATGATCTTATTGGCCTCAGCGCCAGCCTTCCACTCCTCGCGGCTCTGCCCCGTGCCCAGATCCTTGTCGATCCAGGGAATCAGGCTGGCTGCGAGCGGCGCGCCAAAATGCGCCTGGGGCAGTTGCGAGCCGGTGAGAGCTGCGCTCACAGCGCGATCGATGTCGAGAATGCCGGATGCGGGGTTCTCTAATAGAGCGGCCGCCGCAGCGTGCACGGCCCCCATTTGTTCCAGCAACTCGCGCATGTGCTTCGCGCCCGCGCCCGACGCCGACTGATAGGTCATGGCGGTGATCCATTCGACGATGCCGGCACGCAGCAGACCCCCCACCGCCATCAACATCAGCGATACCGTGCAATTGCCGCCGATAAAATCCTTCACGCCGCGCTCGCGCGCTGCCTGCATTACGGGCAGGTTGACCGGATCGAGCACGATGACGGCATTCTTTTTCATGCGCAGCGCAGACGCGGCGTCGATCCAGTAGCCCTGCCAGCCCGCCGCGCGCAGCCGCGGATGCACGTCGTCGGTGTAGTCCCCGCCCTGGCAGCTGATGAGCATGGGCAGCTTGGCCAGCGCCGCAATGTCGTTGGCGTCCAGCACCTTGGCGACGCCGGCCGGCGGCGGCGCCGCAATACCGTGTGAGGGCGCAGCCTGGCCCGCCTGCGAGGTGCTGAAAAACGTGGGCGCAATATGCTGGAAATCGTGTTCCTCGCGCATTCTGTCGAGGAGTACCGAACCCACCATACCGCGCCAACCGATAATGCCGACCTGTTTCATCGTTCAACCCGTGTAATCAATCGATAATGAACTCTGCCGCTGGAGCACGCAGATTATAGTTCGATGCCATGGCGTAGCCGTAGGCGCCGCAGGTCGCAATGAGAAGCACATCTCCTTCGCGGGTCTGCGGCAGCCAACGGTCCACCCCCAGCTGATCCGCCGATTCGCAGATCGGCCCGACCACATTCACCCGATGGCTCATCGGCTCATCGAGACGGCTGAGATTGCGGATGTCATGATGTGCGCCATACAGCGCGGGTCTGATCAGCGAATTCATGCCGGTGGCGATGCCCACATACTGCACATCGCCCTTGCCTTTCAACTGGGTCACGACGGCCACCAACACGCCGGCCTTGGCCACCAGGAAGCGGCCGGGCTCCATCCAAAATTCAATGTGCGGAAATTGCTTTGCCAGCGCTGCGACACCCCGGGCAAGTGCGCCTAAATCCATGTCGCCGTGCCCCAGCTGCTCGGGAACTCCGATGCCGCCGCCCAAATCCACTACCGTGACGTCAGGAAACCTCCCGGCCAGGCCCGCGAGCAAAGCGCCGGTTTCGGTCCAATTGCCCACATCGAAAATGCCGCTGCCGGTGTGCGCATGCAGACCCGTCACCCTCGCTCCCGCGCTCGAGGCCAGTGCAGCCACTTCCTCCACCTCGGACAGCGGTACGCCGAACTTCGATTGCACCCCGGCGGTGCGCACGTGGCTGTGATGACCGCGGCCGAATCCAGGATCGATGCGCAGAAATATTTCCCGGCCGCGAAACACTTCCGGCCACATTTTTAGCGGATACAGATTGTCCAGCGTGACGCGTACCCCCTTGCCGAAGCCGTATTCGTATTCGCTGCGCGGGGCGAAATTCGGGGTGAACAGCACGCGTTCGGCATCGAGCGCGGGCACGCTGTCAAAGGCATGCTCGAGCTCGCCCTGCGATACGCACTCCAGGATCAAGCCGGCCGCGTATACGCGCCGCAGAATCTCCGGGTGCCAATTGGCCTTCATGGCGTATGCCCAGCGTTTCACGGACCGGACTCGGCGCACCGCCGCGATGGCTTCGTCCAAAGTGGCGGTGTCGTATACGAATGCGGCCGATTCGCGCTTCGCGATGTCGATCAAGAGGCGCCGCTTGTGCGCATCCTCCCACCAGTTGGCTGCCGGCGCAGCACGCGGTTCGTCGGAGAACAGCTGCTGCCAGGTGGGTCCCAGCACCTTATCCGAGCCAATGCCCTGGATCAGGCGCTCGTGCAGCTGCTGCACCAGGCGGTCGCCTTGAGATTCGTCGATGACGAAAGTGAAATTCAAGTCGTTCGCGGCCTGAGTGACCAAGTAAATCTTCTGGTCCTGGAACAGCTCGAAGGCCGAGCCCAACTCGTGCAGGATGCCGCGAATATTTTGGCCAAGCAGACTTAAGGAAGCGCACGGTCCCAGTATCTCCACCCGGCACAGTTCCCCGAGTGCCGACGTCAAGCGGTCGAGTGCTGCAGAATCCAAGGTGTTGGCACTGGGATCGAGTGATACGGTGACATTGGTCTCGGACGTGGAGACGAGGTCGACCGACAGGCCCTGGTGCTTGAAAATCTGAAAGGCATCCGCCAGAAAGCCCACCTGATGCCACATGCCCGGGCTTTCCATCGAAACCAGGGTGATGCCCTTCTTGATGGCAATCGCCTTGAGCTGTGCGGCGCTGTCCGCCACATTGGCGGAGACGATGGTGCCCTCCAGTCCCGGCGCCTGCGTGGCATACACGTGCAAGGGAATTTTGTACTGCCGCACCGGCAGAATGCAGCGCGGATGCAGCACCTTGGCGCCGTTGCTGGCGATTTCCTGCGCCTCATCGTAGTGCAAGGCGCGCAGCAACCGGGCGGTGGGCACCGCGCGCGGATTGGCGCTGAACAGACCGGGCACGTCGGTCCATATTTCGAGACGCGCCGCGCTCAACTTGGCCGCAAAGTACGCTCCCGAGGTGTCCGATCCGCCGCGGCCGAGCAGCACCGTGTCGCCCGCATCGTTCGCCGCAATGAACCCCTGGGTGATCACCACTTGATTGAGTGCCTGCCATTGCGTCTGCAGCGCCAAATCCGGCGAGAAATCGCAGGTGGCCGACAATAGACTCGATTTTCGGGTGGCGCCCGGACGCGAATCGGCACGCAGCGCGCGTCGTGCATCAGCCCATGCCGTATCAATACCCTGGGCATTCAAGAAGGCTGCTCCCAGGGTGGTCGCCAGCAGCTCACCCATGGACAGGATCCGCGCGCGCAACCCGTCGCTGAGCGTGTCGCCCCGTGCCAAAAGCTCCGCCGCATCGCGCAACTCCTGCATGAAGCTCTCGAACCGAGGATTTGGAACAATTTTGAGATCGCGCGCCAGATCGCGGTGCCGGGTTTCGATTTGCTCGAGAACCTCGGCGTGCGTGCCGGCCGAGGCGGCTCCCGGCAATGACTCGAGCCGGTCAGTGATGCCGGAGAGTGCGGAATGAACAATTAAGGGTCTAAAGGAGGTGTCGATGCGGGCCCGCACCACTGCGGCGATATTGTGCCAATTAGCGGCGGAGGACACGCTGCTGCCGCCGAATTTGAGCACCACCCAGGCTTGAGTATTTTTCAGCACGCAAAATCGCACATGTGATTTGAATTCGAGCGTCGCTTAAGCCCGTCCGGCGTGCAACGGCAACGCGCACGCGAAGAGAGGGAGCGCCTAATCGTCTTCGAAAATGTCGCGCAGTTCTTTTTCTAACTGGCGTTCGGCGAGTACGTCTTCTACCCGGCTCCAGGCTGCCTTGCCACGTTTGGCGGCAGCCACGGCCTTGGGGCGCCGCTCGGCGCGCTCCAACAGGGGATCGAAGTCGTGCGATTCTTCGGCTTCCCCAAGAAACTCATCGTCGATATCGAAATGTTCGTCTTCGCGTTCACTCATTGTTCGAGAAAAGCCCCTGAAATCAATAGGATCGATCAGCTTGAGGTCATGAAGCTGCGCACTATAGCCGATTCTGCCCGCCATTCAACTAGCGCGGCGAAATCCCCGCGTCAGGCGACGGTGCGAGCCTTGTCGGCCCGTGCCGGCAGAGCCTCCACGGCAATAGCCCGGTTTACCGCCGAGAAAATCGCCAACAGCGAGGCGGTAATGATATTGGGGTGCATACCTGCGCCAAACAAGGTGCGCCGCGATCGCGTGGTAATCTCTATATAAGACACCGCCTTGGCGGCGCTGCCCTGCCCCCGGGAGTGCTCCTCGTAGGACAGCACGTCTAGCGGCAGGGCAATCGCCTTGACCATCGCGTCTATCGGCCCTGACCCCTGGCCGTGCCAGGTCTCAACCCGCCCGCTGCTCTCCACTTGCACAGTGATCCGCTCGCTATCGGCCCCGTCCGTCGAGGCGGCCAGCTGATGGGAACGATACACATAGGGCGCGCGTGGACTGAGGTATTCGGTGTTGAAAAGGTCCCATAACTCCTGTGAAGTCAACTCCTTACCTGTGATATCTGCTGTCGATTGTACGACTTGGCTGAACTCGATCTGCAGCCGACGCGGCATCACCAGTTGGTAGTCGCGCTCCAGCAGATACGCCACCCCGCCCTTGCCGGACTGGCTGTTCACCCGAATGATGGAATCGTAGGAGCGTCCTAAATCGGACGGGTCGATGGGCAGGTAGGGAACGTCCCATATATCGTCCTCGGCACGCGCACCGAGCCCCTTCTTGATCGCATCCTGATGCGAGCCAGAAAATGCCGTGAACACCAGATCGCCTACATACGGGTGGCGGGGATGAATGGGCAATTGATTGCAGCTCTCGGCGCAGCGTGCAACCTCATTTATATTCGCAAAATCTAATTTTGGATCAATACCTTGCGAATAAAGGTTAAGAGCCAACGTTACTATGTCGACATTGCCCGTACGCTCGCCATTGCCAAATAGAGTGCCCTCGATGCGTTCGGCGCCGGCCATTACCGCCAATTCCGCGGCAGCCACGGCCGTGCCGCGGTCATTGTGTGGATGCACGCTCAAAATCAGAGAATCGCGGCGCTTGACGTGCCGCAGGAACCACTCGATTTGGTCGGCATAAACATTGGGGGTGGCCATTTCGACCGTAGCCGGCAAATTGAGAATGGAACGATGTTGCGGCGTGGGCTCCCATACCGCATTGACGGCATCGCAAATCTCGACCGCAAAATCAAGTTCGGTGCCGGTAAAGCTCTCCGGGCTGTATTGAAACACCCACTCCGTGTCGCGGTTGCGGAGCGCATGCTCACGCACGGTCTCGGCGCCGCGCACCGCGATGTCGGTGATGCCGGCGCGGTCCAAGCGAAATACCACCCGGCGCTGCGCCACCGAAGTGGAGTTGTACACATGCATGATGGCGCGGCGCGCACCCTTCAGGGACTCATAGGTGCGAGCAATGAGTTCGGGGCGAGCCTGCGTCAGCGCCTGAATCGTGACATCATCGGGGACCAACCCCTGCTCGATGATTTCGCGCACGAAATCAAAGTCGGTTTGTGAGGCCGCGGGAAATCCAACTTCAATTTCCTTAAAGCCCATTTTTACCAGCATGTCGAACATGCGGCGCTTGCGAGCCCCATCCATCGGTTCGATCAACGCTTGATTGCCGTCGCGCAGATCGACGCTGCACCACAGCGGCGGCGCAGTGATGACCCGGCTCGGCCAGGTTCGATCGGCGATATCGATGGGTGAAAACGCACGGTACTTGGTCGACGGATTACGCAACATTGTTCTCTCACTCGCGTTATGCGGGTCGCAACTTAAAGATTTTCCGGTCTTGTAAGCGCCGACCGTTAGCGCGTGATTTGTAGCGCCTAGCGGCGCAGCAGCAGAGCAAGCGAACCCGGCAGAGCAAAGCTGCGGGTGGCTGCGGATAAGTTGTAGGCGAACGCGTACATTGCTGGAGAATCTAGCACTGGTGCGGTGTTTGGCGCAATAGTAGGCCAATGAAAGGCGCCGACTCCGCCGCAGCCGCCTTGGCGCGGGGGGGGGCAGGACCACGCGAGGTCTGGGCTTGGCGCTCGCCGCCAATAACTTGTCTGGGCCATCGATGACCCGCTCCCGCCACGTGGTCATGAAACCGACTGTCGCGCCGATTTCGTTGGCAAAGCTCACTGTTTCGTCGACATATCCATTTCCTCATCCGGGGGCGCCTTCGCTACGATAGCTTTGTACTGAGTCGCATCGAGTATGGGCAGCTTCTGCAGAAAGGCGACCATGCTCCAAATGGTGGCATCATCGTGCGTGGGGCCCCACGCCGGCATGGCGCTCATTTTGATGCCATGCTTGATCACCCAGAACGCGGCCTTTGGCTCGACATGCATCCGGCTCAAATTGGGTGGAAGCGGATAAAGCCCGGGCCGCAGCTCCGAGTCATTTATTCCGGGTGCGAGATGGCACCCTGTACACATAGCGGCATACTGTCCGGCGCCTTTGAGTACCAGAGAATACGAGCGCGAAAGCGGTTGCCGCTAGCGTCGCAAAAACCGTCAAGAGTATTTTCATGACCCCCTCCCGTTTAAAAAAAGAACTCGACGCCGGCGACGGCGCGATGATCGAGCGCTGAGTCGCCGGCCAGACGCGCAAGCGTTGCGGAGCCTGCGAACTTGCGGTCATAGACATAGCCCACGTAAGGGGCGAAAAGTCGCGTGAACTCATAACGCAAGCGCAGTTCGAACTGCCCATCGCTCAAGCCAGCACCGATCTCGCGCGCCCGATCGGGTTTACCATAGGCGTTTAACTCGATTTCCGGTTTCAAGATCAATCGCTGCGTGAGGTACAGGTCATATTCCGTTTTGAGCCGCACCGCCGTGCGTCCCTCCTCCCCCGCATAGCCGGTCAGTTCCACGTCGAACCAATACGGAGAGATACCTTGCACCCCGAGCGCGGCCCACTCGCGACTGGGGCCGCCGCTGAAATCATGCCGGACCCCAAGTTGGGTATCCCAAAAAGGGAGAATCGCGTGCGCCCATAGGGCCTCGACTTTGGAGTCCTGTGTCTTGCCCCGCAGGGTGGCGCCTTCGCTCTTGAGCCAAAGTTTGTCGAAATCGCCTCCCACCCAGCCTTGCGCATTCCAGGCACCACCACGTTGAGTACCGGTGACGCCTTCCAGGTTTTCAATCCAGATGCGGTGTTGCATGCCGGCATCGTCCATATCCATGCCCGGCATCATCGGCGGTGAAACATGCTGACTTGCTGCGGGACGCTCGAGCACGGGATCTGGCGCGTGCGCCTCGTGCAAGGATGCGTCCGTCGATTCTTCGCTCGGCATGGGGTCTTGCTGCGCAAGGGCGCTCGAGCCGCCGAGCACCGCCGCAATCAGCAAGAGATTGGGTGCGTAGCACTTCATGCCACGACCACTTCGCGGAACATTCCGGCTTCCATGTGGTACAGCAGATGGCAGTGATAAGCCCATTGGCCCGGGTTATCCGCGCTGACCAAGTAGCTCAATTGCTTGCCGGGCTGCACGTTGAAGGTGTGCTTGCGGACCATGACCTCGCCGTTGGCGGCTTCGAGCTCCCCGAACATGCCGTGCAGGTGAATCGGGTGCGCCATCATGGTGTCGTTCGAGAGCACGATACGCAGGCGCTCGCCGTGATCGAAGTGCAGGGGTTCACTTTGCGAGAATTTCTTACCATCGAAGCCCCAGATAAAGCGCTGCATATTGCCGGTCAAATGCAGCTGAATTTCCCGCGCTGCCGCGCGGGGATCTTTCGATCCACCGATCGTGTGCAGATCGGCGTAAGTCAGGTTGCGCCGACCGTTATTTCGTAAGCGGGGGCCCGGGTCATCGAGCGCCCGCGAGGGGTGCGGCACGCGCATATCGACGGACGGGTCGCGGCTTCGCATGTCCTTCATCGACATGCCGTGCATCGCCTTCATGTCCATGCCCGGCATCGCTTGCATGCTTTGCATCGCGAGATGCCCTGCCATCCCCATTTGACCCATACCCATATCGGCCATCGTCAACCACGTTTTAGGATCGAGCGGCGGCACCTCCGCTTCCATGCCGGCCTTGGGGCTCAAACTCCCGCGTGCATAGCCGGAGCGGTCCATCGACTGCGCGAAAATTGTATAGGCGCGATCGTCTTGGATCTCGACGATGACATCGTAGGTTTCCGCGACCGCGAGGCGAATTTCCTCGACCGTCACGGGCTCAACCGCCTGACCGTCGGCGCTCACCACAGTCATTTTTAAGCCCGGTATACGCACGTCGAAAGAGGTCGATGAAGAGCCGTTGATGAGGCGCAGTCGCACCCGCTCACCGGCTTTGGCGATGCCGGTCCAATTGTCGGCGGGCGATGCGCCGTTCATGAGATACGTGTAGGTGGCGCCGGAGACATCGCCAAAGTCGGTGGGATTCATGCGCATCTGATTCCACATGCGCCGCTTGCCGAGTGCACCTTTGATTCCCATCGAAATCGCATCGCGCGCGAAGTCTTGCGCCGTGGGCATCTGAAAGTTGTAGAAGTCGCTCATCTGCTTGAGAGTGGTGAAAATGTGCTCGGGGTCCTCATTGGTCCAGTCACTCAACAGCACGACATGATCGCGATCGGCTTTGATCGACTCGCCGCCGACGGGTTCAATGACGAGCGCCCCATAAAGACCCGTTTGCTCCTGAAATCGGGTGTGACTGTGGTACCAATAAGTGCCGCTTTGACGGATCGGAAACTGATAGGTGAAGGTTTCGCCCGCGGCAATCCCCGGGAAACTGATGCCCGGAACCCCATCCATGGTGAAGGGCACCATGATTCCGTGCCAATGAATGGAAGTTGCGGTGGGAAGCCGGTTATGCACACGCATCGTCACCGTGGTGCCTTCTCGCCAGCGTAAGGTCGGCCCCGGTACGCTGCCGTTCACAGACGTCGTGCGACTTGAGGGGCCGCTGAAGTTCATCGGCGTATCGCCGATCGTCAAATCAAATTCCGTTCCGCTTAAGGTTTGAGGACCACTCCCGGACGACGCGCTTTGCGCGTAGCCGCGTGACGGGGTCGTAGAAAAGCCCGAGGCGGCGGCGAATCCGCTCACCGTTAACCCTTGTAGCAACCGGCGACGGGTGAAATCCGGGGGATTGCCGCGCCAAGATGAGAACTTCATACTCACTCCAATATCAGTAACCCCGTGCAAACCTGAGTTCGGGGCAACGAACGACTGTTTTGAGAGCCACGACGTGAGCGCGTGGCAAGGCGTGCATTAAGCGGGTGGAGGCCTTAAGGGAGGCGCGAGCTGGAGGGTGACGACCGGCGGTACCTTCAGGGCGGCTACGGCAACCTGCGATTGCATCAAGAAAGCGGGTGCCACCACCCCATTGGCAAGAGCCGTGAGGCCCCCGCATTCATGCAGTCCGGCACAGTGAGTAAAACCCGCGTGATGACAGTGTTCACAGCCGGCAGAATTGGAATCAGCATTCGCCCACATCGACTCCATTGGCGCGTCAATCGGGGAGGATATGCCGGTCATGGACTCGCAGGAATGAGCGGCTGCTGAAACGCTCGCTAAGAACCCCTGCCCGATGAGCATCGACCACGCCCACAGCATCACCTGCAGACGAATGCCTGCAATGTGGCGTGTGGAGGTTGATCGAGAATGCTTCATGCCACCATTGAGGGTCGGTAGGAGGACTACTGATTCATACCATTCTAGCGCACCCGTAGCCATATCCCTTTGGAGGTTGCAAGATAACGCATTGCCGATGATCGTCCAGAGCACATAAATGGCTTTGCAGATTAGAGCTCTGAGGTAGGGTGCCTTCAACGGGATACCTTCCCGTCTGGCTTTATTCCGCATCGACGCCGACTTCGATCCTACAGTGGCGTCCACCCCTGCATCTGATTCTTCACTATCGCCGCCAACACCTGCGCGTGGCGGTCGTCATCGTTCAGCGCGGGCACCAAGGTCAGTCGCTCGCCGCCGAGACTTAAAAACTTGTCGCGATATTCCATCGCGACTTCTTCCAGGGTCTCCAGACAATCCACCGCGAATGACGGCGACACCACCGTCAGCTTGGCGATGCCGCGCTCGGCCAATACCTTGAGCGTATCTTCGGTATAGGGCTGCAGCCACACCACAGATCCGAAGCGCGATTGATAGCAGTGCGACCACTCCTCCGGCGACAGTCCCAAACGCGCTACCACCAGCCGAGTCGTGGCCTCGGCCTGCTTTTGATAGGGATCGCCTTCGGCGACATACACAGCAGGAATTCCGTGATAGGAGAACAACAGATGCGAACGCTCGCCACTCTCGGTCCAATGCTGCCGGATCTTGTCCGCCAAGGCGTCGATGTAGCCCGCATCATCATGGTAGTCATTGATGAAGCGGGTTTCCGGCAGCCAGCGCCAGCGCTGCAGGGCGCCGGCGGTGCGATCGAATACCGAGCCTGTCGTCGACGAGCAGTACTGCGGGTACAGGGGCAGCACCAGCAATTTTCGTACGCCCTGTTCGGCCAGCGAACGGACCGCCGCTGCAATGCTCGGATTGCCGTAAGTCATCGCCAGCGCCACGCGCACATCATCGCCGAAGCTGTCGTGCAGCAGGGCGCCGATCTTGGCGGCGAGCCCCTTCGAGTACACGGCCAGCGGGGAGCCGCCGCGCAGCCAAATCTTACGGTAATTGCGCACTGTTCTAAGTGGCCGAAACGGCAACACGACGCCGTACAACAGCGGCAGCCAAACAAGCCGGGAAGTGTCGATGACGCGGCGGTCGCCCAGGAATTCTCGCAAGTAACGCTGCACGGCGAAATAGGAAGGCGAATCCGGCGTACCGAGATTGACCACCAGCACTCCGATACGTGCCGGCGCTGCCCCGGCAGCGTCCGCCTGCGCCACGGCGCGGTAGTAGGCCATTCATCCGATCCTTAAGTTTAAGTCCCCACAGTATACTGCCTCGGTGACGAAGCCTCGCAGCGTGTATTGCCCATGATCTGGCTGAGCCCTGCCGAGAGCGAAGCCCTGCGTTTGAGCTTGATCGTCGCCGCGCGCAGCGTCGCACTCAGCCTGCCGCTTGCGATTCTACTGGCGTGGCTGTTGACGCGGCGCAGGTTCGTGGGACACACCCTCCTCGACGCGTTCGTTCATCTTCCGCTGGTGCTGCCGCCGGTAGTGGTCGGCTACCTGCTGCTGCTGCTGTTCGGCGTGCGCGGGCCCATCGGTTCCTGGCTGGAGCACGCGTTCGGCGTCCAACTCATTTTCACCCGCAACGGCGCGGCGCTGGCCACCGCCGTGATGTCGTTTCCGCTCATGGTTCGCGCCATGCGTATTTCGCTGGAAACCGTCGACCGCGGCCTCGAGGAGGCGGCCCGCACTTTGGGCGCGGGCGCTGTGGATCGATTCGCCACCATCACGCTGCCCCTGATGCTGCCCGGCATACTGGCGGGCGCCATTACCGCTTTCTCAGCGTCACTGGGGGAGTTCGGCGCGGTAATCACCTTCGTGTCGAACATTCCGGGAGAGACACGCACCCTGCCCCTGGCGCTGTACACGGCGCTGCAAACTCCGGGCGGCGATATCGCCGCCGCGAGACTGGCCTTCGTCTCGTTGGTACTAGGGTTGGGCGGATTGCTGTTGTCCGAGTGGTTTGCGCGCCGCGTACGTCGGCTATTGGGCCGCTAATGCTTCGCGTAGCCGTCAAGAAACAGCGCGGTTCCTTCCTGCTCGACGCGCGCTTCGAGTTGCCGACCCCCGGGGTGGTGGCTCTATTCGGCCGCTCTGGCTGCGGCAAGAGCACTCTCGTTCATGTCATCGCCGGACTGTTGGCCGCAGACGAGGGCGAAGTGGTGCTCGATGACTCGGTCTTGCAAGATACTGCGCGGCGGCTGTTTGTGCCGCCCGAGCGCCGCCGTATCGGCTATGTGTTCCAAGATGCCCGCCTGTTTCCGCACTTAAGCGTCGCGGCCAATCTGAAGTACGGAGAGAACCGCGCGGCGGCCCGCCACTACGTAAATATCGACACCGTTGCAGGCCTGTTGGCTCTCGACGCCCTGATGGGCCGGCGTACGCATCAATTATCGGGCGGCGAAAAGCAACGCGTCGCCATCGGCCGAGCGCTGCTGTCGCAGCCCGAATTGCTGCTGTTGGATGAGCCGCTGGCCTCGCTCGATGCGGCACGGCGTGACGAAGTGCTGCCTTATCTGGAACTGTTGCGCGATCAACTCGCCATCCCCATGGTGTATGTCAGCCACAATTTCGACGAGGTCCTGAGGCTGGCGACCGACGTGGTGCTCATGGAAGCCGGCAGGGTCATCGCGCAAGGCCGCTTGAGTGAAATGAGTTTGAATAAGGACTTACGGTCAATCATCGGGCCCGAGGCCGTGGGCGCCATCGTCGACGGCACCGTGCTCGGTATCGACGCAAGTGGATTGACGCGCCTCAAAGTGGGGCACGGCGAGCTCAAGGTACGAGCGCTCAATGCCGCGGTCGGCACGAATTTGCGGGTGCAGCTGCTGGCGCGCGACCTCATCGTGGCGACTCAGCCGCCGCAGCATTTGAGCGTACGCAACATTCTCGGCGGCGCGATCACCGCGGTGAGCAGCGACGATACCGATTCCGATTTGGTGGCCATCGATATCGGTGGAGTTCAAATCATGGCACGAGTAACCAAGGCTGCGACGCGCGAGCTCGACCTCAAGCCTGGGTTGCCCGCCTGGGCGCTGGTCAAGTCCGTCTCGCTGCGGGGCCACTCCTTCGCCGCGCCGCGGGCCGCGTCTGCCGAACTGCCCGCTACTTGAGGCGCGTGCCAAGATGCATGATGGCCACGATGTGGTCATCGGCCTTGAGGCCCAGCGTCGACTTGACGGTGGAATTGTAGGCCGCCGTCCCCGTTTTCCACATCACTCCGTAGCCCAAGTCGTGGGCCGCAAGAAATAAGTTTTGCGCGGCCGCGCCGGCTGCGACGACCTGCTCGATCTCCGGCACCTTGGTCTGTTCACGGTTCACCGCGCAGCCCACGACCACGATCGTGGGCGAACGGTTCATTTTCTCGCGCTCTCCCGCCAGCTGTTCTGCGGTCAAGTCGGGCAATCGCACGCGCTTGGACAGCGCTGCGGCCGCAGTGAACGCCTCGCGCACAGCGTCCTTGAGTACGATAAAGCGCCAAGGCTTGAGGCGTCCATGGTCCGGCGCGCGGTCGGCCGCATGCAGCAGCTGCTCGATTTGCTCCGGGCTCGGGCCGGGATCGGTCAAGCGCCCGGCGGAAGATCGAGTGTCGATGGCGGTAAATAATTCCATTGGGGGCCCCGAGCGAAGATAAAACCGAGAATATGCGCCACATCGGCTATGATTTGAGCAGTATAACCATAGCGTCTTGCAAGGAGTCTTCAATGAACCGTATTGTTTTGGCGTCAATCGCCGCGCTGCTGAGCGCGAGCGCGTTTGCAGCGCCGGTCACCTACAAACTCGATCCATCCCATACCTACCCGAGCTTTGCGGCTGACCACATGGGCGGTCTATCGGTATGGCGCGGCAAATTTACCGCCACCTCAGGCACGGTCGTGTACGACAAGGAAGCCAAGTCCGGCTCCATCGACGTCACGGTGGATACGAGTTCGGTCGACTTCGGCATGCCGAAATTGAACGAGCACGCCAAGTCGGCAGAGATTTTCGACGTCGCGAAATTCCCCACCGCCACTTACAGCGGCAAGTTCACCAAGTTCAAGGGCGCGACGCCCACCGAAGCGCAAGGCACCTTTACGCTGCACGGCGTCAGCAAGCCCCTGACTCTGACGATCAATTCCTTTCTTTGCAAGCCCAATCCGATGTCGAAGAAAGAAGTCTGCGGCGCGGATGCGTCGGCCACTTTCAATCGCAGCGATTTTGGCGTGAACTTCGGCGACAAGTATGGGTTCAAGCAGGAAGTGAGCCTTCAGATCCAGGTGGAAGGCAGCCCCGCCGGATGATTTGAGCGGGTAGGTTCCGCACTCCGAAACCCGGCGCCGCATCAAGCGCCGGGTCATTCGGTCGAGCTGAGGTCGCCGAGGCGGTAGCGGCGCAGCTTGGCGTAGAGACTTTGACGGCTGAGGCCGAGGATTTCTGCAGCCGACGCGCGATTGTCCCCGCTCAGCTCCAACGCTGCCTCGATGCAGAGTTTTTCAATCATGTCAGTGGATTCGCGCACCAAGTCTTTGAGTGGCACGCGGCCCACCAACTTAGTCAGCTGCGCCGCTGATCGCGGCTTGTCGCGGCTGACTTCGCGATCAAAGGTGACGCGCTGCCCCACATCGCGAATAGTGAATCCGAAGCAAGGTTCCTCACCGTCGAGCACCGCTACGGCGCAAATCTCCACATCGCTGTTTGAACCGAACTCGCCGCGCACCTGGGTCGCGAACAGCCGCAGTGCGCCGTGTTCACGCAATTGCGCGGACAGCATGCGGAAGTCGACGCCGGGTCGGCCGACCCAGCGATCCAGGGATTCGTTGTGAGCCTGCTCTTCGGTGGCCAATTGCACCAAATCCAGAAACGCGCGGTTGACGAACAAGATGCGCCCGTCCAAACCAGTGACGACAAAACCTTCCGGTGCTCCTGCAACGATTTCCAGGACCTTGGACTGCGGCGACGGACCAGCCCCTGCGGCATGTTTCGAATTTGGCGTCGTCAGTCGAACCAACAAAAACGACGCCCGCTCCTCACGGAACAAAGATGCGGATATCACGAACTCTCGCAAACCGTCGGCCGAGCGCAGCGCCGCATTGCTGCTCCGGCCGGTCGTTGCGACGGCGCCAAGCTGTGTCTGCAGAGTTCGCGTGCTCGCCTCATCGAAACCTTCATTGAACAGCCTTCCGACCAGGCGCTTGTTGCCTTCGCCCAGGATCCGGGCCGCCGCCGGGTTCGCTTCGAGTACCTTGCGCGTCGCAGCATCGATAATGAGCACTGCCTCGGAAGCGACTTGGAATAGCAATCGATGCCGTGCCTGTGCCTGGCGCAGTTTCAAATATTCGCGTTGCATGGACTGCTGCGCGAAGACCAGCTGCTGCTGCAGGGCCGCCATCGGCTGCATGCTGCGGCCGAATGCAACCACGTGCCCACGCTTGGGCATCTCCACCGCCGCGTACATCACCGGTAAGTCGGGGCCGCTGCTGCAACGATGCGTCACGATGCGCCAACTAGGAACTCCTTTAGCGCTGGACTCGCGCAACAGTGCCTCGATCGTGGGCCGGCTATCGACGGTAACGGTATCGGCCCATTGCTTGCCGAGCCATTGATCGGCCAGCTCAACCGCGAGTTCCTCGCTGCCGAACGACACATCGCGAATGACACCGCGTTGGGTATCGGAAACCACCAGCGCCACGTCGGAGGCGACCGTAATCAGCCGCCCCGCCGTCTTGCTGTCGATATCGTTCAACCACTTCTCTGCACCGCTAAACTGCTTCACAGGACCTCATTGGCGTAACTGGCGAAATTACAGATGTGGATAACAGATGAGGCCGGTGACGTAGCGATACTCGTTGTTACCCATGATCAACGCGAATGCGCCGCTCCCCGCTGCTGACGTTAACGGGCGCCGCATTAGCACTAGCGACGAACAAAAGCGACCAGCCACTGAGGGTCACGAGAAGCCGGATCATTGTTCATATGGGCAAGTATACTTCGGGCTTCCGCAGAACCTGATTCTTGCCATGAGCCCGTAGGCAGCGAGGGCAGAGTCAGATCGCACATCAAGAACATTTTGCTGAAGCTCAACGCATGAAATCGCAACTATGCCGTGATGATCGCGGTCAAGCGCAGCATGTTGGATATTTAGAGTGCTCGTGAGGTTGGTTTTCGGGCGTTTCCGCGGAACCGTGTAATATTTCTTGATTACCTATGTAACTTATTGATTTACCTACGCAACTTAGTTCGACAATCAGTGCGTCCGTAGGCTCGATGAGAAGACCTTATGTGTGAAGCGCTGCTCATTGCCGGCGACTGCGGGTTGCCGTTCGCCAGCTGCCCTCCGAAGATGGCCAATATCGTAACGACCCTGGACGTCCAAATGAAGAAACTCACCGCGCTGTTCGCCCTGGTGGCGCCGCTGTTCTCCGTGAACTCCGCCATGGCGGCACCGACCGAAGGTCCCGCCAGTTCGGTCTCTGTGTACGCCGGCGGTGCCTTCGTGAGCCAGTACTACGATGACTGCGGCTACTATTCCGACTATTGCGGAGGCTACTACGATCGTTCGAGCACCTACTCGGGTCCAGAATTTGGGCTGGATGCCCGCCTGGTCACGTCCTCCGGTTTTCTGTTCGACCTAAGCGCCGAGCATGCGAGGGTCAGCGACTATGGCGACACGTTCCTCGAGCAGCAATTTACCGCCGGCTTGGGCTACGAGGGCCACATGGGGCGCCGTTCCGGTTGGTATGCCGAAGGCTTCTATCAGTACTACCGGCTGGGCGAGGACGTCAATGGCTGCAACTACAGCTGTAACGGCTGGTACAAGGCTAATGGCGGCGGTCTGAAGGGCGGTTTCAATTGGGCGTTAAGCGACCGTTTCTTCAGCACGCTCAATGTGCGTGTCTCGTATTTGTCCGGCAAGGATAGCGATATCGATCTGGTGCAGGCCAAACTTGACGGCTCGGTGGGCTACATGATCGCCAACAACTTCAGTGTCGCCCTCGGTGCCGCCTCGCAGGCCATCCAGCAGGCCCACGATGATCGCTATTACGGCGACTACGGTTACTACGACCACTCGAACGACACACTGAGCCACACCTCCGTGTTCCTCAGGCTCGGGGTGCATTTCTAGGATCAGCGGGCGCCTGCATCCGCCGGCACCCTTGCATGGGATCGATTGGTCTCCTGTCATTACTCGTCGAGCACAGAACATTAGGCTGATAGCGCGCCGAATGGGCACGACGCCGAGGCGTGTCAACGTGGATTTCCCCAGTTGAATGGTGCAGTCGATCGACACAGAAGCCAATCACCTGGGCGTGGCTCGTCAGTCGTTGATTAACCTGCCGGTGGTCAACCAAGCGCGGGCCCTTCCAAAAAGGGCGGAAGCGGACGCTCAGCAAACGCTGCTAAATGACGACCCGCACCGCTGCAGTTGCGACATTGCCTGTGTTCGGCGTTCCCTGAGGCTCAATGAGAAGAATGTGGCACTCCTCTTCCGCTTCTGGACAGTGTTCGACTCCTTTGGGGACTACGAAGATTTCGCCCGGGTTCAGAATTACGTCACCATGCCGCATATGAATCGTGAGCCTACCTTTCAGTACCAAAAAGAAATCATCTGTATCATCGTGCTTGTGCCAGCTGAACGGACCTTTCACTTTGACAACCATGAGATCGTGGCCATTGAACTGGCCCACGGTTCTTGGTTTGTATTGTTCCGTGAACGTTGCAAGCTTCTCGGCAAGATTGATGGAATGCATGGCGCGAGTTCCTGAGCGGTAGGTGCCCTTTAAGGATGTGTCTGGCTGTGCGGCGCTTGACGGCTGAACGAGCCCATGATTTTATACGAACCTCATACGTGGCGCGCAGATGGTACTGCGCGCACTTCGTCGAGGGGCGCTGCAGCGGACTCCAGTTCCGCCACGCTCGCCGGAGTTTCATGGTGTTAAGGGCGCCTCTCGCAAGAGGGCACACTATGAATGATTCCAAGAATTGCAAATTGGTTGGCCGTGTCGCGGGATTGTGGCGCTACCCGGTGAAATCAATGGGGCCCGAAGCGCTGGCTGAGGTTAACGTGTCCTGGCACGGCCTCGCCGGTGATCGTCGCTGGGCTTTTATTCGGAATGGCGTGACTCAGAGCGGGTTCCCGTGGCTCACGCTCCGTGAACGCCGGGACATGAGTCACTACCTCCCCTCCTTCACAGACCCGACTCAACCCGATAGATCACCGACGGTCGTGCGGACTCCGTCAGGTGTTGTATTCGACGTTGCGGACCCGAAATTCGGGGCCGACCTATGTCCTGGCGGAGCGCGTGTCATCAGGCAGGACCGCGGAATCTTTGACACATTTCCGCTGTCCCTCATCACTACCCAGACCATTGCCCAGCTCGGTGACGCTATCGGCGCCGAACTAGACGTCCAGCGCTTTCGCCCGAACATCCTCATAGAGGCCACCGAAGCTGCAGCATTTCCTGAGGACACCTGGGTGGGTTGCATCCTGCACGTTGGAGGATTTCGGATGCGCGTCGACAAACGCGACGGCCGCTGCGCCGTGATCACGATCAATCCCGTGACGACGGATCGTAACCCCGCGATCCTACGCGCCGTAGCTAATGATCGCCAAGGTTGTCTGGGCGTCTACGGAACGACCGTTGAACCCGGCCGCGTCTCGACGAACGATCCGGTGCTCGTCGAGTCGTCAGCGCAATCGATGTAACGCTGCGCTTTTCATTTCGGCGTCACGTCTGAGGACGCGTCACTATTGCGTTAGCGGCGCGTGCTCCAGAATCAAAGAGCCGCAGCTCGCATTTCTGCCGAAGCACGCGGACGTGCACGGTGAAGCAAGCCAACGCGTTCAACCGGCCTGAGGTGCACAATCTGCACCGATGCGGCATTGCTGTGCGGCTGCTCAACGCGGGCGTTGAACGACCGCAAATGGCCGATGGCGTCGAAGATACGACTGTCGCTAGTGTGCCCCATTGCGGTCCACCAGGTTTCTCAATACCTGTCATTCACAAGTGCCATAGGGGTCACCGACCGCCATCTCGTGCAAGCTCGTGGCCATGTTTCAATTTAGCGTAGGGCACTCTATGATGGTTTCGTGGCGTCACGCCAGAGCGGCAGCAACATGAAAATTCAAAAACCAACGGGCGGCCGTCGCAAGTTTCTGGTTCAGGCTGCGAGCGTCGCGGGAGCGGGCTCGCTGGTGTCGGCGGGCGTTTCTGCGGCGATAGCGGCTGCAGCCGAGCCGACGTCGGAACCAGCCGCAGCGTCGATGCCGTATCAATCGCTCGGCCCCGATGAGGCCACCTTCGTTGAGGCGCTAGTGAACATCATGTGTCCGGCGGACGCGTATTCGCCGAGCGGCGTCGAGTGCGGTCTGGCGACGTACATCGATCGGCAGCTCGCGGGGCCTTTCGGCAAGGGCGCAGGGCGATATCAGAACGCACCGTTTCGCAGCGGGAAACCGGAACTCGGATTGCAGTTGCCGCTGACGCCGGAGCAGTTCTTCAAGGTGGGTATTGCGGCCGCCAACGAGGTATGCGTTCGAGATCGGGGCAAGCCCTTTGATCAGCTCGCAGCGGCCGATGCGGAGCGCTTCCTCCAGGCCGTGCAATCGGATCACGTACTCCACGACCGCGTTTCGTTGTGGTCTTGGTTCAACGAAGTGGTGTATCGGCTTTTCGTCGAGGCGTGCTTCGCCGACCCCATGTATGGCGGCAATCGCAACGCGGTGTTCTGGAAAATGATTGGCTACCCAGGCCTGCCGGCTAGTCATGGGCTCGACGTGGTGCGCTATCGCGGCAAACCCTATCCGCAGGCCAAGGACCCGAAGACGCTCGCCGATTTCACATGATGGGGATGTGGTGAAGAAACTGCCCAAGCGCACGGTGGTCATCGTCGGCGGAGGGCTCTGCGCCGGGTTGATTTCCAGGCAACTTACCGCGGGCGGCATCGACGTTCTGGTCCTCGAACGCGGCGGCGACCATGCCGACGGAGCTGAGGCAAGACTGCCCAATCAGCGCGACGAATTGCGCTGGTCCGTGCGCCAGGGTCTGATGCAAAACTGGCAGCGTGAAACCTACACGCTGCGCCATTCCAGGGCCGAAGAGTCGCTGCCGATTCGCTGGAATGAAGCGTTTCTTCCGGGCGAGGGGGTCGGGGGCGCTGCGAGTCACTGGAACGGTTGCGCCTGGCGATGGGCCGAGTATGACCCGATCGTGCGAACCCGGTACGAGTCGCGCTATGGCAAGGCGGCCATTCCTGCCGACATGCCTCTGCAAGACTGGGGCACGACGTATGGCGAACTCGAGCCGTATCATGATTTATTCGAGAAGCTGTTCGGCCTGTCGGGCAAGGCCGGGAATATCAAGGGCGCGATTCAACCCGGAGGCAATCCATTCGAGGCGCCGCGGCGCGACGAGTATCCGCAAAAGCCGCTTGAGATCGGCGAAGCCGGAATCATTTTTAAGACTGCCGCGGAAAGTCTGGGATATCAGCCGTTTCCGCAGCCCGCTGCCAATTCGTCAGGACCGTATCTAAACCCTGATGGCCAGCGCTTAAGCCAATGCCAGTATTGCGGCCACTGCGAACGATTCATCTGCGAGGCACACGCGAAGGCTACTCCCGACACGCTGCTGTACCCGCTGCTGCGCAAGCGGTCCCAGTTCGAGATCCGAACCTACGCGCAAGTTCTCAAAATCGGCTACGAGCGCCGCGCGAAACGCGCGACCGGCGTACGCTATCTCGACCTTAAGTCCGGCGAGGAGTACGAGCAGCCCGCGGACATCGTCGTGATGGCAGCGTTCACCATGACCAACACAAGACTCTTGCTTCTGGGAGGGATCGGCGAAGCGTACAACCCCGCAACGGGCCACGGCACCGTTGGCAAGAATTTCTGCTACCAGACGCTCTCCGGCGTCAGCGTATTCTTTAAGGATCGCTGGATCAATCCGTTCCTCGCCGCGGGAGGCTCAGGCACGGTTATCGATGAGTTCAACAACGATAACTTCGATCATTCCGCCTTACCGTTCTTGGGAGGCGCCAGCATCAGCGCCGGGCCGACCGGCGGTCGGCCGATTCGCGGCCGCTCCACGCCGCCCGGAACACCCCGCTGGGGCACGGCATGGAAAAAAGCGACGGCGGAATGGTACGCGCATTCCTTCGGCGTCGGCGCGCAAGGCAGCTGCTATCCGCATCGAGAGAACTTTCTGGATCTCGACCCCGCGTACAACGATGCTTACGGGCAGCCGTTGCTGCGCCTGACGTTTGATTTTCGCGATAACGAGGTGCGCATGTCGCAGTGGGTGACGCAGAAAGTGGGGGAGATCTGCAAAGCAATGGCGCCCGATCTGATAAGTTCAGTGGAAGGAACGCAGGGACCCTTCGATACGCGGTACTACAACACCTCTCACGTCACCGGCGGTACCATCATGGGGGCGGAGCCGCGATTCAGCGTCGTGTCACCGCATTTGCAGCACTGGGATGCGGAAAACCTGTTTGTCGTAGGGGCATCGGTCTACCCGCACAATTCCGGCTACAACCCCACGGGACCGCTGGCGGCGCTGGCGCTGCGCCTTGGCGATGACCTGTCCCGTTACATCAAACGACCGGGGATGCTGTCCTGACGAGACTCGGCACGACGCTGGCCACGCTGCTAGGCGGCACGCTGCTAATCGCCGGCGCCAGCGCGCAAGAGCCATCTGCCCAAATTGGTGCCTTCAACCAATGCGCGGCCTGTCATTCCGTGGACGGCAGCAGCGGCACCGGTCCTACTTTGAAGGGCGTCATCGGCCGCATATCGGGCACCGTTCCGGGGTTTCGCTACAGCAGGGCGATGAAAAATGCGGCAATTACCTGGGACGAGGTATCAATTGATCGATACTTGTCCAATCCTCAAGATGTCGTGCCTGGCAACATCATGCCGTTCTCGGGTGTTCCAGATGCTGCGCAACGCGCCAACCTGATCGCCTACCTGAAAACTCTTCGATAGCGAGGTACAGCAGAGGGCGGCTTATCAAACGTATAAAAGTGCTCGCCCGCTGCGACCGCCATCGACAAGTGCAAGGCGTCGGCGAAATCGATACCGGTCGCTGCGGCCCCATGGCCCAGCGCAACGCCTCTTAGTTTTCCAAATAAACGGATGACAGGCCCGCCAGGTATGCGAAAAACGCCAGAACTTGAGTGCTTGAATACTCATAGCGGGAGCGTAGAGCCCACTCAGCCTCTAGCAATACGGTCTTGGAAACCCGGATCTCAGTTTTTCCGATCAGCCGAGCCACCGCGTCGCGATCCGCAGCGACATCACAGGTCGCAAGCTGGATCAACAGATTTGTATCAACGACGAGCATCGTTGGGATCCAGGGTCACCGGTTTGCACAACTGGCCGGTGGTCAGCTTCGGCTACCGGCGACAGATACTTCGGGAAGTCTTGGGGCCCTGAGCCTCTCCCCCCAAGGGGCCCTGGTAGGGTCACTCACGGTCACAAATGGCAACGACCAGACACTGGCTATCCAACGTGTGCAAAGTCTTAAGCCGCGATCATACGAATTGTACTTAAAATCAATACGTTATGATGGTGGGACGGCTGGGACTCGAACCCAGGACCAAAGCCTTAAAAGGGCCTTGCTCTACCAACTGAGCTACCGTCCCAATCAGGCGCGCATCATAGCCGAAGTGCCAAGCCAGATCACCGCCAATTCATTCACCGATAGCGCGTGGGATCCGGCAAGCCGGCTGCGGCAAAACCGGCCGCGCGCAAGCGGCATGAATCGCATTTCCCGCACGCGGCGCCGTCGGCCTGTGCCTGATAGCACGACACCGTCATGCTGAAGTCCACGCCGAGTGCAGCGCCGGCGCGGATGATGTCTGCCTTCGACATGTCTATGAGCGGCGCCTGGATTTTGAATGCCACCCCCTCCACGCCCGCCTGGGTCGCGACTCGGGCGAGACGCTCAAACGCGTCGATGAATTGCGGGCGGCAATCGGGATAGCCCGAGTAGTCGACGGCATTTACGCCGACGAAAATGTCGGCGGCGCCGACCACTTCGGCCCAGCCGAGTGCGAGGGCCAGGAACAGGGTGTTGCGCGCCGGCACATAAGTGATCGGAATGCCGCTGGTGGGCGATTCCGGCACCGCCAGACCCTTGTCGGTCAGCGCTGAACCGCCGATCCCAGCCAGATCCGCGCCCATGACCCGGTGCTCGTGGGCTCCCAAGCGGGCGGCCATTCCTCGCGCCGCGTCGAGTTCTGCGCTGTGGCGCTGGCCGTAGTGCACGCTCAACGCATAGCAGTCGAAGCCGCGCGCCCGCGCCATGGCCAGCACCGTCGCGGAATCCAATCCCCCGGACAGCAGCACAATGGCACGCTTCTCCATAGCTGAACCCGACCCCGTCACTTGCCCGGCGTGTCGCCCCACAGAACCTTGTGAAGCTGCAGTTGGAAGCGCACAGGCAGGCGATCCGCCAAAATCCATTCGGCGAGCGCCGTGGGCGAGATCTCGTTGTAACTGGGCGAGAACAAAATTCGGCAGTGCTGCGGCAGACCATGCTCCTGCATGAACGCCTTGCTCCAGTCATAGTCTTCGCGCGAACAGATCACGAATTTTAGCTGGTCCTTGGGTCCCAGAAACTCGAAGTTTGCGATTCGATTGCGCGTCTCTTCCCGCGAACCCGGAGTCTTGACGTCGACCACTCGCGAGACCCGGGAATCGACCGCGGCAATATCCAGCGCGCCGCTGGTTTCCAGCGACACCTCGAAGCCTAAGTCACATAGGCGCTGCAGAAGCTTCAAGCAGTTCGGTTGCGCCAAGGGCTCTCCGCCCGTCACACAAACATGACCGGCGCCGAACCCGCGCACCTTGGTCTCGATCTCATCGAAACTCAGCCAGTCGCCGGTATGAAATGCGTACTCGGTGTCGCAGTATTGGCAGCGCAGCGGACAGCCGGTGAGGCGCACGAATACCGTCGGATAGCCGACGGCATCGGCCTCCCCCTGCAACGAATGGAATATCTCGTTGATGCGCAGGCGCGAGGATTTCGCAGCGCTGTCGATCAATTCTTCTCGGCCGCCATCTTCTCGAGACGCTGCTGCGCCAGATGCGCAGCCGGCGTGTCGGGGAATTGAGTGGTCACGAGGGTCAGCGTGTTCCTGGCCAATTCCGGCTGCTTCAGCTCGTACTGACAGTAGCCGATCTTGAGTAAGGCATCGGGACGTTTGCGCGACTGCGGGTATTTGTCGACCATTCGTTGAAACGCCGCCAGCGCCTCTGGGAACGACTTGTTGACGTAGTAGGCCTCGCCCAGCCAGTACTGGCCATTGTCCGCCAACTGACTGTTGGGGAAAGAGGCCAGAAACTTCTGAAACGCCGCGATCGCTCTATCGTACTGACTGTCCTTGAGCAAACCGAACGCAGTCTGGTACGCGGCCTTGTCATCGTTCGCCTGCATATCTGCTGCGCCGCCGGCAACAATGCCGCCCGCAACAGCCGCGCCTGCGTCGCCCGCTGCTGCGACGCCGGACCCCGCGGAAGCACCGTGCGACTCGAGCGCTTTCATGCGCCGGTCGAGATCCGTATACAGAACACGTTGCTGCTTGCGGCCGGCCTCCAGAGTATTCGTCAATTGATCCACGTCATTGTGCATGGCACGCAGGTCGGCGCGCAGCGACTCGCTCTCATTGGCCAATTCCAACAGGCTTTGATTGGCCACCACCCTTTCTATGCGCACCAGCCGCGTGTCGAGGTCCTTCAGCTTGATCTGCACGGGATCCTCATCCGCCGGCGTGCTCGCGCAACCCGTGAGCGCCAGCGCCACGAGACAGGCGCCGCCCCAACCGAATGAGGCGAGGGACTTGATCACGGGGCGTAGACCAATTCCACGCGACGGTTCTGCGACCACGCCGCCTCATCGTCGCCCTCCGCCGCGGGTCTTTCGGCGCCGAAGCTCACGGTGGTGAGCTGTGACTCCGCGACTCCTTGCAGCATCATGGCGCGGCGTACCGCCTGTGCGCGGCGCTCACCGAGCCCGATGTTGTATTCACGGGTGCCACGCTGATCGGTATTGCCCTCAAGCTTGATCTTGAGGTTCGGATGCGCGGTCAAATTGCGCGCATGAGCCGTCACCAGATCGGCGAACTCGGGCTTGATCTCCGACTTGTCGAAGTCGAAATAGATCACCTTCTTGGCGAGCGGTCCCGTGGTGTAATCGCCCATGCCGTTGGCGCCTTGGGTAGCCGAGTCGCCGTTCAGCGCACGCCCGGAGGTGGAGGCGCTGTCAGCCCCGTTACTGGACGACCCAGAGACCTGGGTACCGGCAGCGGGCGGCTCAATCACATTGTGCTTTTTGGGGCAGCCTGAGAGCAGTGCCGCTCCGGCCAACAACAGTGCGATCGATATAATTCGTTTCATTTTGCTACTCCATCCGATTGTCGTGACCCAAGCCTACCGGTGAACACCTGATTTGTGTACTTTGTTTAAAATGGCGACCACGCGGGCTCCTGTAATTCGCCCTCGCTCGATACCAACCGTTCCTGCACCCGACCATCGGCGCTGACCAACGCAAGCACACCGCGTCCGCGGTCGCGGGTCGCATAAATGATCTCCGCGCCGTTCGGCGCATAGCTCGGAGACACATCAGAATGGCCCTTGGTGAGCACTTGCACATCGCCGCGACCGCGAAGATCCTGGGTTGCAATGCGATAGCCGCCGTCTTCCTGGGTGACGAACGCCATTTGCGATTCATCCGGTGACAGTCGGGCGCGCGCATTGTAGCTGCCTTGAAAAGTCAGACGCCGCGGCTTGTCGCCGCTCTGAACCCCAATGCGATATATCTGCGGGCCGCCGGCGCGATCGGACGTGAAATACAGACTTTGACCGTCTTTGGACCATTGCGGCTCGGTGTCGATGCCCGGATCGTCCGTGATGCGGGTCAGTGTCTGCTTGGCGATGTCCATCACGTAGATATCCAGATTGCCGTCGCGCGTCGAGAGCGTCAGCGCCAGCTTTTTGCCGTCCGGCGACCACGCCGGCGCCTGATTCACGCCCGCCCGCGCCGACACGCGCTGCCGCTCTCCGGACTTCAAGAGCTGCACATACACCGACGGCAGGCGCCCTTCGAAGGAGACGTAGGCCAGGCTTTGGCCATCCGGCGACCAGGAGGGTGACATCAGCGGCTCGTTCGATTGCATCACCACGTGCGGATTTTCCCCATCGGCGTCGGCCACGATGAGCCTATAGCTTCGATGCGGCACCGTTCCCAGCACGGAAATATAGGCAATGCGGGTCGCGAACGCACCCCGAATACCGAGTATCTTCTCGAATACCATATCCGCGACTTGGTGGCTTGCCAGGCGCAGCCCGGGTTTGTTCGCGCTGATCTGGTAGCCCAACAGCCGCTGCCGAGTGAGTACGTTGTACAGTTCGAAGCTGATGTTGAAGCGATCCGCCGCCAACGGTTGGACCTGTCCCACCACGATGTAGTCGTTGCTGAGCCGGCGCCAATCATCGAAGGAGATTGCGGCACCCGAGTGGGGCTGCTCGATCATGTCCTTGCGATCCGTGACCTTGAAGCGGCCGCTGCGTGCCAGATCGTCGCTTACCAGCTGAGCCACGTCGAATGACGCCGCGGCGGCCTCCGGCGAGCTGAATGGCACGATCGCGATCGGAATGGCATCTGCCTGTCCTTTCGTTATCTCAACCACCAATTCAGCCTCGCTGCGCATGCAGAACAGCAGAAATCCGAGCGCCATCAAACAGGAAAAGCGTTTATTCATTGGGCTTGAACCTAAATACGAAGTTTCTTTCAAACAGCGCCGGGTCCGGAGGTTCCGGCAGGGGCGATGCACGATACACCGCATTCTCGATCGATTGGCGGGCGGCTGCATCGCCATTGCACTGAGTCACGCGGGCGCCCGTGACTTCGCCACCCGGCACCTGCGTAACTTCGACCAGGCAATCGAGGCCGACACTGGCCGAAGGAGGCTTGATCCAGGCAGCCTGTATTCTATTGCGCAGCCTTGCGATATAGCTGTCGCGCAGGGGCCCGGACTCGACCGCGCTGCGATGCTCCTCGTCGGCCAATTGCCTGCGCAATTCGGCCTCGCGGTCCTGGCGCGCACGATCGTCCGCTGCTTTCTTGGCGTCCGCGATTTTCTTGGCGTCGGCCGCCTGTTTGGCGTCGGCCGCTTGCTTGGCCGCTTGCTTAGCCGCCGCGGCGTTGGCTTCGGCCTCGCGCTTGGCCTGGGCGGCCAGATCGGCCTCCGCGGCCTTGCGCGCCAGCGCCGCTTTCTGCGCCGCCGTGACCTTTTGTGCGGCGGCCGACGCCGCGGAAGTTGCCTTCTGCGCCGCCGCTTTCTGCGCATCGACAAGGCGCTGCTGCTCAGCCGCCGAGACCTTGGCAGCATCGGCCGCCGCGGCATCGGCCGCCGCGGCATCGGCC